>CALCRH010000258.1 GCA_937894515.1 uncultured Clostridia bacterium
CGCGACCTTGCCAAGGTCGAGGTAGCGAGTTCGAGCCTCGTCGCCCGCTCCAAAATAAAACACCACCCTTTGGGTGGTGTTTTATTTTGGAGCGAGCTCCTCGGCGCTCTCGTTGTGTCAACCGTTTTCCAGTCCACTCTCGTGGACATGAAAAACGGGACACTGCCTTTTTTCCGCCTCGCTTTATCTGCCACAGGCAGCGCTTCGGCGGAAAACTCCTCGCCCGCAATAAGGTACACCACCCAACGGGTGGTGTTTTGTTTTTGGAATACAGCGGGCAGAGGCTCGAAAAGACCGGTCACACCGCAGGTGTGAGCCAAACAATCCGGTGGATTGTTTGGCAGGTCGAGTGCGTGTCGGCGACGGTAGTCGCCGAGCGAGCCTCGTCGCCCGCTCCGCTCGATGCAGCGGCTACGCTGCAGCATTGAGAACACAAAAACTCCCCCATTCTCCGTTGACATTTTCACCGGCATTGGATATACTGTCTTTGGTGGTTGATGTGCGCGAGTTTCCGCGCTGCTCTACCTTTTTTTATTGAATCAATATCATATGGATATTTTTTGCCGTTTTCTTCGTAGGGGACGGCGTCCTCGACGTCCCGCAAAAAACCGTCACCCATCCGGTGACGGTTTTTTCCTATTTCAACTCCCCCTTACAGCGGCATCCAGCTTCCGCTGCCGCTGGCCAACAGCTTGCCGGTCTCGGCATCAATAAGCTCCGCCCGCTGACGGATCAGACTGCGCCCTGCCTTGACGATGTAAACCTTCATCTCCAGCTTCATGCCGTACTCCACGCCCCGCAGGAACACCAGATTCATGTCGGTGGTGGTGGCTTCATTCTCCCCGGCGGTGAAGTTGGCCACCACGCCAAATGCCGTGTCGAACATTCCGGCGATGGCGCCGCCGTGGATGCCGCCCTTTTCGTTGATCTGCCACTTCTGGGTCTCAAAGGCGTAGGTCACAGTCTGCTCCTCGTAGCTGCAGTCCACCAGATGGCACTTCATGTTTTCATCAAAGCCGCCGTCATTCAAGTTCAGATAGTGTTGGGACTTCTCCTCCACCATTCGGATCCATGCCTGCTTTTCCATACCATTCTCCTTATATCTCTTTCAACAACTCTTCCAGCTCTTCCGCGCTGAACCGGTACACCTCATCGCAGAACTGGCAGTTCAGCTCACAGCCGCCCTGTTCCCGGAGAATACTCTCCAGTTCGTCCTTCCCCAGAGAGATCAGTGCACGCTCTACCCGCTGCCGGGAACAGTAGCACCGGTACTCCACCGGGGTGGTCTCCAGAATTTTCAGGTCAAAATCGCTCATGACCTCCCGCAGCAGATGCTCCGGGTCGTCGTCCCTGTCCAGAATGGCGGATACGTTGCCTGCGGCCATGATGCCGCCCTCCACCTTGCAGATGGTATCCTCATCAGCGCCGGGCATCAGCTGAATGAGATAACCGCCGGCGGCTTTCACACTCTGATCCCGATCCACCAGCACGCCAAGGCCGCAGGCGGTAGGGATCTGCTCCGACTCCACGAAGTAGCCCGCGATGTCCTCGGCGATCTCGCCACCCAGCAGGTCGATGGTGCCCACATAGGGCTCTTTCATGTGCAGGTCTTTGATGACGGTTATCGTGCCCTCGCTGCCCACAGCGCTGCCCACGTCCAGTTTGCCGTCCTTTCGCAGGGGCAGGTCCACCTGGGGATTGGTCACATAACCCCGGACATTGCCCTCGGGATCACTCACCGCCAGAACGGTACCCAACGGGCCGCCGCCCTTGATCTGCAAGGTCAGGCTGGCGCCATGACCTTTCAGGGCGTTTCCCATCATGGCGCACCCGCTCAGCGCACGGCCCAAAGCCGCCGTTCCCACCGGCAGCGTCTTGTGGATCTGCCGGGCCCGCTCCACCAGATCCCGGGAACTGATTGCCGCGGCCTGTACCATTCCGTCAGCGGAAATGGCTCTTACAATTCTATCCATAAAGTCCTACTTCCTTATCGCTGTAAAATAAATGCGCTGTTCGCCGTCTTTCGGACGGTGCAAAACGCCGTCACCGTAGGTATGTATCTCGCCGAAACCGGCCGTTTCCAGCCACGCCGTCAGTTCTTCCACGGTGTAACCTCTCTCCCGGTGCAGCTCAAAATCCCGCTCCCACGTATCGTCCTCGTTCCGGCGGAAAATGTCCATGTAATAGGAGCAGATGCTTCGCCGGTATTCCGTCCGCCAGACGCAGTAGGTATCCTCATTCTCGTCCAGAAACACCTGCCCGTCCAATGCCGCCAGCTTTTCCACCGTGTTGATGTCAAATACCAGAATGCCGCCGGGGGCAATAAACAGATGCAGCCGCGCAAAGGTCCGCTGCACGTCCTTTGGGTCGGTCAGATAGTTCAGACTGTCCAGACAGCAGATGGCGGCGTCCACCGTTCCGTAGAGATCCAGCTTCGGCATGGACTGCTGCAAAAACAGGGGCGGTATCCCCTCCCCCGTCTTGTTCATGGCCTCGCACAGCATTTCTTCGCTGTTGTCCACGCCGATCATCTCATAACCGCGCCGGGCCAGCAGCCAGGTCATGGTCCCGGTCCCGCAGGCCAGATCCAGCACGGTATGTACCGGTATTCTGCTCTTTCGGAACAGTTTTTCCAGATAATCCGCCCGCTTTTCGTAGCCCACGTCCCGGGTCAGGGCATCGTAGGCGCCGGCCAATGTGCTGTATGCATCATTCATTTCTCGTTCATCTTCTCCAACACGCTCTCATAGCCGCCGGCGCCGTTCAAAAGGCTGCGGTTGACCCGGCTGATAGTAGCACTGGAAGCCCCGGTCTTCTCCAGAATATCATTGTAGATCAAGCCCTCATTGAGCAGTGTCGCCACCTCAAAGCGCTGTTCCATGGAACGCAGTTCCGAAATGGTACACAAATCCTGGAAGAAATGATAGCATTCCTCCGGGGTCTCCAGAGTCAGGATTGCTTCATACAGAAGATCACTCTTTTTCTTCGTTGCGATTTTCGACTTTGCTGTTCTGATTGCCATATCCGATTCCTCCGTCTATGAAAATCTGTTGCTTTAGCTCGCTACATTATAATAACACTTTCACGCGTGAAAGTAAAGCATCTCCTCAGATATTTTCGCTTTTTCGCCGTAATTCTTCGGACGGGGCATACCCAAACTGCTTTTTATAAGCCCGGGAGAAGGTGGAATAGTCCTGATATCCGCAATTTTCCGCCACCTCCCACAGCGGGATTCGCTTTTTGAAAAGCTGCTGTGCCATCAGCAGGCGTTTTTCCGTGACATAATTATGTATGGTATAGCCTGTCTCGCTGTGAAACAGCCGCATCAGGTGGTACTTGCTGATATAAAACCGTGCTGCCAGCTCGTCAATACTCAGATCCTCCGCCAGATGGGTGTTCAGGTATTGCAGCACCGCCACGATCTTTGTATCGCCGGAGGCCGCCTCCACATTCTGTCCCTGTGCTACTGTCCGGTTCAGCGCCACCATCAGTTGGGCAAAAAGCGCGCGGCACAGGATATCGCTGCCGAATCCTTCTTCTTCAGCGGCGCACTCCAGATCGTGCAGCAGCTTGTGGATCTGATCGCTGCCGCTGCTGTGATAAACATAATGGAATTTCTCCTGTGTCTGGGTAAAGCACCAGCTCAGATCCTCTTCTCCCAGTTTTTGCAGGTACTCCGGCGAAATATACAGGATCATCCGATCATAAAAATCTCCCTTTGCCACCTCCGGACGGTGGATACTGCCCCGTCCCACCAGTACAAAGTCTCCCGGCTGCAAGTGAAAATGCTCTCCTTCCACTGCGTAGTCTGCCCGTCCGGCCAGCAGCAAAATGACCTTGTGAAACGTGTGATAGTGATAAGGGATCTCCTCCTGCCGCTGGTGATCCCACAGGTGGAACAGGCGAAAGTCCTCCTTCAAGTACCCTCTCTGCTCATAGGATAACGGTTCCATACAATCTCCTCCGCAGCACTTTTTGCTATTATAATATCACAAACAAAGCAAAAACTGCAACTTCTTTCAGCAGATTTGACAAAATTTTCCCACACTCTTCACTTTTTGTAGCGTTAGGGCGAAAAATGTAGTATACTGTCGCTTGTAATTTTGCGTCAAATACAAGCGAAAGGTTTCCCCATGAACATTCGAAAGCTTCTCTGTGCCGTTGCGGCACTGCTGCTTGTTGGCAGTACCTGCACGGCGGTACAGGCGATTCCCAAACAAAATACAGCCGCTTCCCTGCCTCTGATCCTCCCCGGCGAGGATACAGTCTGCATAAGCGACAACTATCTGACCCTGGATACCCTGTTATCCTCGTCCGATGCAGTCTCCATTGCGCAGGATTATGCGGAAGCTCTGTTGTCACAATACGATGGCGTAAAGGTACAGGCTCAGGGTTCCATCAATCTGTGGAAATATCCCAACGGAAACACCGTTCTTTGCACGTTGACAAACGGTACGGTTGTGCGCCTGCTGGATATAAAGGGTGGATGGTATAAGGTTCTTGTGGATGCCATGGTCGGTTATTTCCGCACAGACTATGCTGTCCCGGTGGTCTATGCGGACTATGTGAAAGCCCCTGCGGTACAGGAGCCAGCTCCCACAACTCCCACAGCAGCCCCGGTTGTCCCGCCTGTCACCGTCGACCCCACTTTGTCGCAAGTCCCCGATATCCGCCAGCGAATTGCCGACAGCGCCATGAGCTGGGTAGGTGTTCCCTATGTGTACGGCGGCAGCAGTACAGACGGCACCGACTGTTCCGGTTTCACCATGTCTGTCTTTTCTCAGTATGGCTACGGCCTTTACCACGGTGCCATCAGTCAGTATAATCAATGCTGTGCCGTTACGACCCAACAGCGCGATGTAGGCGATCTGGTCTTCTTCAACTGGGGCAGCGGCATCGCCCATGTGGGGATCTATCTGGGCGGCGGCACTTTTGTCCATGCCAGTACTTCCAGCGGCGTGATCATCAGTTCCCTGAACGACAGCTATTATGCCAACGGTTATGTAGGTGCCGGTCGGATCCTGCCGGACTGAATACCAAATAGTTTAAACGGGAAGCCCATCGGCTTCCCGTTTTTATTCGTATATACGCATATTTATTCATTTATGCATCTCTACATTTGTGCAATATAGCTTTTTTGTGTTTTTTATGATCTTGCGTTTTTATCTATTATTCACATAATTCCCCTTTTTTGTGAAATTTTATTCATTTTTGTGTTGACTTTTATACACCAACGGCGTATAGTAAGCATTGTCAGGAGGACACAGTCCTCAAAACCAACCGTCTATACTCCCTCGCAAGGGTGAATATAGAACCACTCATAATAAAGAAAGGTTAGGAAATCCAAATGAAAAAGTTTTTTGCATTACTGCTGGCACTGCTGATGGTGCTGTCTCTGGTAGCCTGCGGCAAGGAAGCCGCCCCCGCTGAAGAGGCATCCAATGTTCTGATCCTCGGCACCAGCGCCGACTATGCTCCCTTTGAGTTCATGTATCCCGATGAAAGCGGCGAGATGGTCTACGGCGGCATCGATGTTGACGTTGCCAAGTACATTGCTGAGGACATGGGCATGGAGCTGCAGATTGAGAACATGAGCTTCGACTATCTGCTGACCTCTCTGCAGAAGGGTGACTTCGATATGGTCATCGCCGCTATGGAAGGCGTTGGCGACAGACTGAACGCCGCTGACTTCTCCGATCCCTACTATACCGATATGCCTCCCATGATCCTGGTCAAGGCCGATGTTGCCGATCAGTACAAGACTCTGGCTGACTTCGATGGCAAGAACGTAGGCGCACAGGCCGCCACCACCAAGGCTGACATCGTCACCAACGATATGACCGGTGCTACACTGGTCACTCTGGCTCTGGTTCCCGATCTGGTCAACGAACTGGTCTATGGCAAGGTCGATGCCGTGGTTCTGGACGGTGCCGTTGCTATGGAATATGCCAAGGCTAACTCCGATCTGGTCGTTGCTGATGCCTCTGCTGAATTGGGCGAAGCCGCTCCCTATCAGGTAGCCGTTGCCAAGGGTGACCCCAAGGGTCTGCTGCCCGGCATCAACGCCGCCATCGCCAAGATGCAGGCTGACAACGCCGTGGAAACCTTCATTGCCAACGCCGATGCTCTGAGCGATGTGGCCGTGGAAGTCAGCGCTGACGCTCCTGCCGCATAAAACAAGAACCGTTTTTATTCAAACAAAGATGCAAAGCCGGAAAACCGGCTTTGCACCTTTGTTTGTTCCCAATCATTAACTGAAAGGAGCCCCTGCCTATGTGGTGGAGCAACCTCTTTGTGGGCATGTCGCCTGCATCTTTCTTTAACTTCTCTTTCTTTCCCAAATACCTGGCCTTTTTTGGTCAGGGCGTTCTCTATACCCTGCTTCTTGCCGTGGTCTCCGTGCTGCTCGCTGTGATCCCCGCCCTGTTGCTGGCGGTGATGCGTCTGAGCAAAAATAAGATCGTCAAAACCATCTCCGGTGCCTATATTGCGGTGTTCCGTTCTACGCCGCTGCTGGTGCAGTTGATGATCATCTATTACGGCCTGTTCGGCGCAATCACGATCCCCCGCATCACCCTGCTGGGCTTTATCGACATCAGCCGTTTCATCCCCGGTGTGGTAGCGCTGGCACTGAACAGCTCTGCCTATGTGGCCGAGATTTTCCGCGCCGGTATTCTGGCAGTAGATATCGGCCAGACCGAGGCAGCCCGTTCTCTGGGACTTTCTCAATGGCATACCATGCGTCTGGTGGTTCTGCCCCAGGCCATCAAGAACGTCCTGCCCGCACTGGCCAACGAGATCGTCACCATGGTCAAGGAAAGCTCCATCTGCTCCATGCTGGGCATGGCAGAGCTGATGTTTGCCGCCAAGACCGTGGCTGCCAGTACATATATCTCTATCGGTCCGTATGTTATGGCTGCCCTCATCTATTTCTGCATCAATTACCCCGCTTCCAAAGCTATCGAAGCCGTTGAAAGGAGGATGCGCCGTGGCGACAAGCAATGAGATCTTGATCTCCGTACAGCATTTAGTGAAATGCTATCCCAGCCAGTCAGAAAATATCAAAGAAGTTTACGCCCTGAACGACTGCAATCTGGACGTCAAACGGGGCGAGGTCGTGGCCATTATCGGCCCTTCCGGCAGCGGAAAATCCACCCTGCTTCGCTCTATGAACCTTCTTGAAGCACCCACCTCCGGCACAATCTACTTTGATGGGGTCAACCTTTCTGACAAAGGCATCAACATCAATCTGCACCGTCAGAAGATGGGCATGGTGTTCCAGCACTTCAACCTGTTTCCCCATAAAACCGTCCTGCAAAACATTACCATGGCTCCCGTGACACTGAAGCGTAAAACGCCGGAAGAGGCCGAAGCTACTGCGCTGAAGCTTCTGGAACGTATCGGTCTTGCCGGCAGGGCACACAAGTACCCCAGTATGATCTCCGGCGGCCAGAAACAGCGTGTTGCAATCGTCCGCGCTTTGGCTATGGAACCCGAGGTCATGCTCTTTGATGAACCCACCTCCGCACTGGATCCCGAAATGGTAGGTGAAGTTCTGGATCTGATGCGGGAACTGGCCAACGATGGTATGACCATGGTGGTGGTCACCCACGAAATGGGCTTTGCCCGTGAGGTGGCAGACCGAGTGGTCTTTATCGCAGACGGCAAAATTCTGGAGGAAGGTACACCCCACGAGTTGTTTGACTCCCCCAAAGACCCTCGTCTTCAGGATTTCCTGTCCAAGGTTCTCTAAATATCAAAAAAAGATGTCGCTCGAAAAGAGCGGCATCTTTTTTACGTTTTCGCTTTGATCTCCGTGCGGCACTTGGGACAGGTGATCACGATCTTTCCCTTTCCCTTTGGCACACGGCACACGGTACGGCAATTGGGACAGGTAAAATATTTGTGTTCCTTGTCCTGCGCCTGCTGTTTGGTGCGGTTGAATTTCCGCTGCACGGGATACAGAATCTTATTCAGAAACCAGGCGTTCTCCGCCCGGCGTTTGGTCAGATTGCGGGAAAACATACGGAACAGCATTACGAACAGCAGTACCGCCGTTATCGCGCCCAAGATCCGCCGGGTCGCATCCGTTTTGGCGAACATACTCACCATGTCCAGCACGATACCCACCACCAGCGTGGCCATACCCAACTGATCTGCTCCGTTGCGACCATACATAAAGCGCGCCAACGCGTTCCCGATGCGCTGGAAAAATCCCATACGAAATACCGTAACCTTTCTCCAAACATTTTCCTCATTTTATCCAAAAAGTACGTAAAGGTAAAGCCCTGCTTGCGAAAGTTCACAAAAACGTTAAAATTTTCTCTCTTTGTCTTATCCGCAGTCTGTACAAGCCCTTTACGCCGCCGGAAAACCGTGCTATACTACATTTGTTAAATTGTACACATTGGGAGTCGACAGAACGCCCTGCCGACTCCCTATTCCAAAAAGCGAACGGCTCGCCTGCACAGATACTGCCACAAGGACACAGGCGGCAAGCCTCTCCGCTTACCGTATCCTATGCCGATCCGCACCGGTCCGTGCGGAGAAAGGACACCGCTATGATCAAGATTGCTCCCTCGATCCTATCCGCCGATTTTGCCAATTTGCAGCGGGATATTCAGCGGATCGCCACCGCCGACTACGTCCACGTGGACGTGATGGACGGTCTGTTCGTCCCCAATATCACCATTGGGATCCCCGTGGTGAAGTCCCTGCGTCCTACCACTTCTCTGCCGCTGGACGTCCACCTGATGATCGACCGTCCCGTCCGCTATGTGGAGCAGTTCTGCGATGCCGGCGCCGATCTCGTCACCTGCCATGTGGAAGCCGATACAGAGGAAAACATCCGGGAATCCCTCCGTCTAATCCACGCCAAGGGCAAAAAGGCAGGCGTTGTCGTCAAGCCCAAGACCCCTGCCGACGCCGTTCTGCCCTTTATCCATGACTGCGACATTATCCTTGTCATGACGGTGGAGCCCGGCTTCGGCGGTCAGAAGTTCATGGCGGACATGATGCCCAAGGTGCAGGCCATTCGCGGTTACATCAATGAGATGAATCCCACCTGCGAGCTGGAGGTAGACGGCGGCGTAGACCCCGTTACCTGCAAGACCTGTATTGCCGCCGGTGCCAATGTCTTAGTGGCCGGCAGCGCCGTCTACAAGGCAGAGAATATCGAACAGCGCATCCGTGAACTCCGCGGCTGACAGAAATCTTAATTCCGTAGGGGCGGATGCCCACATCCGCCCGCACCCACGTTGATCCCCATGGCGTGTCATCGCACGCCATACCATGGAGGCGGTCACAGACCGTTGACCGCGGCTCTGCCGCCCAACTTTTCACTCTTCATTTTTCACTTTTCACTTATCCGGAGGATAATTCTATGGAATACTTTCCCGCCCCTCTTGAAAAATTAGTGGAACAGTTTGCCCGCCTGCCCGGTATCGGCGGCAAGAGTGCCCAGCGTCTGGCATTTCACGTCCTGTCCCTGCCGGAAAACGAAGCCCGGGAGTTTGCCGATGCCATCGTACAGGCCAAGCACAGCGTTACTTTATGCCCCGTTTGCCGCAACCTGACCGACCGCGGGCTCTGTCCGGTCTGTGCCAGTGCCAAACGTGATGCCGCCGTGATCTGCGTGGTGGCCGATCCCCGTGACGTCATCGCCATTGAACGCTCCCGGGAATTCAACGGGCACTACCATGTACTCCATGGTGTCCTGTCCCCCATGAACCACGTAGGCCCCGATGATCTGGAGATCAAGTCCCTGCTGGATCGGGTAGCAAAAGGTGACATCGGTGAAGTCATCATGGCCACCAATCCCGATACCGAGGGGGAGGCCACCGCGCTGTATCTTGCCCGGCTATTGAAACCTTTCGGCGTCAAAGTCACCCGTCTTGCCTACGGTATCCCGGTGGGCGGTCATCTGGAATTTGCCGACGACGCCACGTTGATGCGTGCCCTGGAAGGCCGCCGTGAGCTGTAACTGTTTTCATACTCTCGTAGGGGCGTAGGGGTCGGCGTCCTCGACGACCCTCTTTTCAATTGTCCGCAAATTCCAATTTGCGGACACCACAACTTTTCATTCTTCATTCTTCATTCTTCACTTTTCACTATGAAAAAACTTCTCACCATTTTCCTTACAACTGCATTACTGCTCACCCTCACCGCCTGCGCGCCGAAGTCCGCCGGCGTGGACATCTTCGCCATGGACACCTATATGTCGCTGGTGGCTTACGGCAAGAACGCTTCGGCGGCGCTAAATGACTGCACCCAGGCCATCAACCTGCTGGAAGCGGAGATTTCCCGCACCCGTGCGGGCAGCGATGTGTCCACGCTGAACAAGACCGGCACTTGGACCGGCTCTGCTGAAGGTACCGATGCCACCGCCGACATCTTGGCGCAGGCGCTCCAATACAGCGCTGAAACCGATGGCCTCTTTGATGTGACCATTGCCCCCCTGGTTCTCCTGTGGAACATCACCGGCGATGCGCCCTATGTCCCCACACAGGCGGAAATTGATGCCCTGCTGCCCCTGGTGGGCAGTGACCATCTCCACCTCGGTTCCGGCAATACCGCCACCCTTGATGACGGCTGCGCCGTGGACTTGGGCGGTATCGGCAAGGGCTACGCCAGCGATCTGGTGCGTCTGCTGCTGAAAGCCCATGACGTGGAAAGCGCCACCGTCTCTTTAGGCGGCAATGTCTATGTCTGCGGCAGCAAACCAGACGGCAAACCGTGGACGGTGGGGATTCAGGACCCCGCCGGTGGCGGCTGCGCCGCCTATGTATCCCTGACGGATGCCTTTGTGGTCACCTCCGGCGGCTACCAGCGCTGCTTCACTGCCGAGGACGGCACGATCTATCAGCACATCCTTGACCCCCGCACCGGATATCCGGCCGTCAGCGACCTGACCTCCGTCAGTATCATCACACGCGACAGCGGCACCCGCGCCGA
Organism: uncultured Clostridia bacterium; assembly: GCA_937894515.1. Lineage (GTDB taxonomy): Bacteria > Bacillota > Clostridia > Oscillospirales > Oscillospiraceae > Vescimonas. The sequence goes on from CALCRH010000258.1 coordinate 10,954, forward strand.
CGCCTACTCCACCGCCCTCTACGTTATGGGCGAACAAGCCGCCATCGACTTCTGGCGCACTCACGGCGATTTTGACATGATTTTGATCACGGCGGACGGCCGTGTCCTCTCTACCCCCGATCTCACCATCACCCAACCGGAGGGAAGCAGCTATGACTTCCAAGCCATCTCCTAAACTGAAGCCCACTCTCTGGGACGCATTGGTGGTTCTCGCCGTCATCGTTCTGGGCATAGTCGTTGCCCTTACCGTCTATGGCGGCAAAGGGACAAGCGGAAGCCTCACCTGCGTCATTACCGACCACGGTGAAGAGGTGGAGCGTGTGGATATGTCCACCCTCAACGATGCGAAATATATCGAAGTAGACGGTGACTATCACCTGACCGTCAAGCTCTCCCCCCATGGGGTGGAGGTCACGGACAGTAACTGTCCCCATCAGGATTGCGTCCACACCGCGCCTATCGCCCGTGCCGGACAGTCCATTGTCTGTCTGCCGGGGCAAATTGTCATCACCTTGGAGGGCACCCCTGCCGCAGATGCCCCGGACTTGATCGTGGGGTGACGGCATGAGAATACCAACGAAGAAAATCGCCCTCTGCGCCGTGCTGACGGCTCTTGCTCTGGGCCTGAGCACTCTCGAGAACCTGTTCCCCATCAGCTTTCTCATTCCTCTGCCCGGTGTCAAGCTGGGTCTTGCCAATATCGTCACCGTGTTTGCCCTCTATGAACTGGGTGTACTCCCCGCCCTCCTCATTCTCATCGGGCGCTGTTTTCTGGGCGCTCTCTTTGCAGGCAACTTCAACGCCCTGCTGTTCTCCCTCATGGGTGGTCTTTTGGCCATGCTGGTGATGATCGTCCTCAAGCATATTCCCGCCTTGTCCATCTATGGGGTCAGTATCGGCGGCGCCGCCGCCCACAATATCGGTCAGATCTGTGCCGCCATGATCACGCTGGGCAACACACTGGTGCTGGGCTATCTGCCGCTTTTGCTGGCGGTCTCCCTCTTCACCGGTACACTGACCGGCTTTGTCTCCTCTCTCCTGTTCCGCACCATGAAAAACGTCAAACTGACATAAAAAAGACACCCTCCCGGGTGTCTTTTTTCGTTCACTTCATCTCATCCAATGTCAAATGGAAACTCGGCATACAATGCTCCATGAACCATCCCAGCTCCGGCATCTCGTAGCTCTGCAAGGCCGCCAAAGTCTGCTGTGCCGCCTGATGGAACTCGTTGTTCCCGGCTTTCAGTTCCTCCACGCACTTGATGTGGGCGCTGAGCTTGTCCGCCGCCTTTACCAGCTTCTCGATTTCCTCGTCTTTCGGTGTCAAAATTTCCGCGTACTGCCTCTGCAGCTCCTCCGGCAGCATCCCCAACAGCTTCTCGTTGGCAACAGCCTCCACCTGCTTGTAGCTGTCCCGAATGGCGGGGTTATAATACTTGATCGGTGTGGGCATATCCCCGGTCAGGATCTCACTGGCATCGTGATAAAGTGCCGCCACCGCCACCTTGCCCGGGTCCACGTTCCCGCTGAAATAGGTGTTGCGGATCAGCGCCAGTGCGTGAGCCAGCACCGCCACCTGATGGCTGTGCTCCTGAATATTCTCCGTGTAGCTGTTCCGCATCAGCGCCCAGCGGTTGATAAACCGCATCCTACCCATATAGGCAAAGAAATGAAACTTCACTTATGTCAACCTCCCAACCAGTATATCTCCATCAATGGCATCAATCTCTACACTTTTAACTTGGTTATGTAAACTATCTGCTTCCACCGCTACGTCCATGTAATTGGGGGCATGACCGCAGGATCGGCCTTTCTCATCGGTCTGCTCAAACAGCACAGGGAACACCTTTCCCACGCAGCTTTCCAGATACGCCCGGTGCATCTCCCGGGCCACCGCAGAAGCCTGAGCTGCCCGTTCCTCCTTCACCGCCGCGGTGAGCTGCTCCATGGCGGCAGCCTTGGTTCCCGGCCGCACGGAATAGGGGAACACGTGCATGGCGGCAAAGCCGCACCGGCGGATAAAGGCCAGCGTCTTTTGGAACTCCTCCTCCGTTTCCCCGGGAAATCCGGTGATGAGGTCGGTGGTCACCGCCACGCCGTCAAAGTATTCGTTCAAAAGCCGCACCGACTCATAAAATCGCGCCGTATCGTACCGCCGGTTCATTCGCTTCAAGGTCTCGTCACAGCCGGATTGCAAAGACAGATGGAAATGGGGACACAGATTGGGCAGCTTCACCGCCCGCCGGCAAAAGTCCTCGGTAATGGTCCGCGGCTCCAGAGAGCCCAACCGAATCCGCATCTCTCCCGCCACCGCAGAAATCCGTTCTAAAAGGTCGATCAGAGTCGTCCCATCACCGAAGTCACGCCCATAGGAGGAGATCTCGATACCCGTCACCACGATCTCCCGGTATCCCTCCTGCCGCAGCTTCTCCACCTGCTCCACCGCCACGTCAAGAGGCAGCGACCGCACCGGCCCCCGGGCAAAGGGAATGATGCAGTAGGTACAGAAGTTCTGGCACCCGTCCTCCACCTTCAGCATGGCGCGGGTACGGGCTGTCATACCGCCGGCGGGCAATATCTCAAACTCTTTCCGCTTCAGGGCATCGTCCAGCAGCGTCAACTGTTTTCGCTGGGCATACGCCTGCTCCAGCAGGTCCAGAAACGCCAACCGTCCGGCAGTTCCCGCGATCAGGTCGATGCCCAGCTTGGCCGCCTCTTGGGCATGGGTCTGCACATAACAGCCGCACCCCGCCACCACCGCGCGGGGGTTCATCTTTTTGCACCGGCGTATCATCTGCCGGGATTTTTTATCGCTGACCGCCGTCACCGAACAGGTATTCACGATGTAGGCATCCGCCGCCTCGGTAAACGCCGCCAACTCGTGTCCGCGTTTCACCAGTTCCTGCTCCATGGCCTGTGTCTCATATTGATTGACCTTGCACCCAAGGGTATAAATGGCAACTTTCATCCTTGCACTTTCCATCCGTATTCTGTATAATGAATTGTTACTTATTATACTGTATTCTTCCCCCGCTGACAAGGGCGGCGGAAGAATTTTCGGAGGAAGTCCTATGATCTATCTTGACAGCGCCGCCACCACTCCCGTTCCCCGGGAAGTGGCGGACGAAATGTATCGTGTCCTGACGGAGCGCTTCGGCAACCCCAGCGCCCAGTACCCCGCCGGACAGGAGATGAAAAAGGCGGTGGAAGCGTGGCGCAAAACCATTGCCGATGCCCTGCCCTGTGACCCTAAAAATCTCCACTTCACCTCCTGCGGCACGGAGAGCGACAACTGGGCGATCCACGCCGCCCTGTGGCAGAACCGCCGGGTGGGCAGGCACATCATCACCACCGCCGTGGAACACAGCGCCATTTTGGAGCCCCTCAAGCTGCTGGAACAGCAGGGCTATGAGATCACTCGCCTGCTCCCGGATAAAGACGGCAATATCACCGCCCAGCAGGTGGCCGATGCTCTCCGGGAGGATACCGCCCTGGTCAGCATCATGCTGGTCAATAACGAAACCGGCTGCGAGTTCCCCGTGGCGGAGATCGCCCGGCTGCTGAAAGCCCGCCAAAGCCGCGCTCTGCTCCACACCGATGCGGTACAGGCATTTTTGAAGGTGGACTGCGACCCGAAGAAGCTGGGCGTGGACTTTATGAGCCTGTCCGCCCATAAGCTCGGCGGCCCCAAGGGCATCGGCGCCCTCTATATCGCCGACACCGTGAAAAATCCCCGTCCCCTGCTGCCCGGCGGCGGTCAGGAAAACGGTACCCGCTCCGGCACGGAGGCCACCGCCCAGATCGCCGGCTTCGCCAAGGCGGTAGAGCTGCGCCGGAAAAATCTCGACAGCAAACTTGCTCACATGGCCCGGATGAAAGCCTATTGTCTGGAAAAACTGCTGACCATTCCCAACATAGTGGCCGTTGGCAATGGCACTGCCCCCCATGTTTTGATGGTCTCCCTCGTGGGCTATCCCAGCGCCAACGTGGTCACCGATCTGGGCGCACAGGGCATCTGCATCAGCGCCGGCTCTGCCTGTCATCGGGGCAAGCTGAGCCATGTGGTGGAAGCCCTCAAGCTGGACAAGCGCACCGCCGCCGGCGTCCTGCGTATCAGCTTCTCCCCCGAGACAACCCGCGCCGACATAGACGCCTTGTACGAAGCTCTGCAAGCCCACCAGTCCACCCGCTTCCCCATGCTGTAATCCATTTTCTCCGTAAGGGCCGATGCCCACATCGGCCCGCCTTCCAATCGTCGGCGAATGATAATTTGCCGACACCGCAATTCTTCATTCTTCATTTTTCACTCTTCACTTTTCCGAGGTATTCACCATGTTCCATTCACTCCGTCGTGAGCCGGGCTTCTACCGCTATCTGTGGGGCCTGAGCCTGCCCATGATCCTGCAAAATCTCATCACCTTCTCTCTGGGACTCATTGATACCTTCATGGTCTCCCAGCTCGGCAATGCCGAGATGGCGGCGGTCACCACCGCCAACGTCCCCGTGTTCCTGCTGATCTCCATCGTGTTCGGTGTCCAATCCGGTCTGGGAATTCTGGTCAGCCAGTACTGGGGCAAAAAGGACATGGAGAGCATTTCCCGGGCTATCGGTGTTGCCGCCGGACTTGGCACAGCGCTTGCCCTGCTGTTGGCGTTGGTGTTCTTTTTCTTCCCGGTTTCCGTCATGGATCTGCTGTCCAACGAACACGAGCTGTCCCTCCTTGGTGCGCCTTATCTGCGTATCATCGGGTTCAGCTATGTGTTCAATATGCTCTCCTCCATCTACGTCAGTGCCCAGCGCAGCGTGGAAAACCCCAACTTCGGTCTGAAGCTCTTCGGTGCCTCCACCGTTGCCAATACCCTGATGAACTATATCTTCATCTACGGCAAGCTCGGCGCTCCCATGCTGGGCATCCGCGGCGCCGCCATCGCCACGCTTCTGGCCCGCGTCATGGAGTTCGTCATCTGCCTGATCTACGCCGTTCGCTCCAAGACCATCGTCCTCCACTATAAGGCATTGTTCCGCCCCGGTACGGTGATGATGCGCCGCTTCATCCGCTACTCCACCCCCGTTATCATCAATGAACTGGGCTGGGGTCTGGGCAACAGCCTTTTCACCGTCATTCTGGGCTACACGCAAAACTCCGTGGAATTTCTGGCGGCCTACGCGGTCACCGGCAATCTGGGCAGACTGTTTCTGGTGGTCTGCTTCGGTCTGGGTGCCGCCACCGCCGTCATGGTGGGCAAGGCCATTGGCGAGGGGCAATCCCACGAAGCTGTCATGTCCCTGAGCCATACCCTCCTGCTCTTCACCGTTCTGGTGGGTCTGGGCATCGCCATCTTCTCCTGTGCCTTGGTTCCCACCTTCTTTATTCCCGTCCTCTTCCCCCTGTTCAAATTACAGGGCACTTCCGTTAAAATCGCCACGGCGCTGGCCATTACCGCCTTTGCCGCTACACCGCTCCACGCCTATTCCATCTCGGCTGTCACCGGTGTCATGCGCTCGGGCGGCGATGTGGTCTGGTCCGCCGCCTTTGACCTGCTGCCCCAGTGGCTGCTGGCCCTGCCGCTGACCGCCCTCACCGCCCTGGTGCTGAAAACCAACTGCTGGTGGATCGCTTTTGCCATGCAGACGGAGAGTCTGCTCAAGGTACCCCTGTGTGCGATCCGCTGCAATAAAGCCGTGTGGATCCACGATGTCACGCTGAACCCGGAGATGGATGACCTATGAGCCTGTTCACCTGCCCCATCTGCGGCGCTCCCCTGACCCGCGAAGCCGCCGCCTACCGCTGCCCAAACGGTCACAGCTACGACATCGCCAAGGAGGGGCACACCCACCTGCTCCCCGTCAATCGGAAAAACAGCAAAGCCCCCGGTGATGACAAGGGCATGGCTTCTGCCCGTCAGGCGTTTCTGTCCAAGGATTACTACGCCCCCTTAAAAAACGAGTTATGTAAACTTGTGGTTTCCCTCACTCCCGCCGCCCCTGCCGTCCTCGACACCGGCTGTGGCGAGGGCTACTACACCTCCGCCATCTACCGCGCCTTGTGCAGCACCGGCAAAACGCCTCGAATGGCGGGTACGGACATCAGCAAATTCATTCTGCGCCTTGCCGCCAAGCGGGAAAAAGACATCGAGTTCGCCGTAGCGTCCAGCTACCATCTGCCGGTGAGCGATAACTCCATCGACCTGCTATTGAACTGTTTCTCTCCCCTTGCTCTGGACGAGTTTTCCCGTGTTCTCCACTCCGGCGGCCACTTCCTCTACGTAGTCCCCTCGGAAAAACACCTGTGGGAGCTGAAACAGGTGCTCTACGATGATCCCTACCCCAATGAGGTCAGGGAGACTCCCTATGATGGCTTCCGCTATGTGGAGATCCGTCATGTAGAATCCATGATCCACCTCACCTCGCAGGAGGATATCCACGCCCTGTTCCAGATGACCCCCTACTACTGGAAGACCCCCAAGTCCGGCACAGAGCGTCTTGCACAGCTCACCCAACTGGACACCCGCATCTCCTTCGACATCCACGTTTTTGAAAAACTGTAAAAAAATCACACCCTCCCGGGTGTGATTTTTTATATTATGTCAACTTATTTCTTGCCGCCGTGAATGGCCTTCAGCCGCTTTTCCTTGTCCAGAATGGTCTTGCGGATCCGCAGGTTTTTCGGCGTGACCTCCAGCAGCTCGTCGTCCGCCAAAAACTCCAGACTCTGCTCCAGACTGAACCGGCGGGGCGGTACCAGACGCAGGGCCTCATCGGAACCGGAGGCGCGCATGTTGGTCTGCTGCTTCTTCTTGCAGACGTTCACCACGATGTCCTCTGCCTTGGGGCTGATGCCCACCACCATGCCCTCGTACACATCAATGCCGGGGCCAATGAGCATCACGCCGCGCTCCTGTGCATTGAACAGACCGTAACTCACGCTTTCGCCGGGCTCAGACGCCACCAGAGAGCCGGTATTGCGGCGCTGCAGCTCGCCCTTGAACGGCGCGTAGGAATCAAACACGCTGGCCATAATGCCCTCGCCGCGGGTATCGGTCAAAAACTCGTTGCGATAGCCGAACAGACCCCGGCTGGGGATCTTGAACTCGATCTTCATGCGGTTGCCCACGGGGGTCATCTCCACCAGATCCGCCTTGCGGGAACCCAGCTTTTCGATGACCGCGCCCACGCTGTCCTGCGGTACGTCCACCACCAGACGCTCGATAGGCTCGCACTTCTTGCCGTCAATGGTCTGATACAGTACCCGGGGCGGGGATACCTGAAACTCGTAGCCCTCCCGGCGCATGGTCTCGATCAGGATAGACAGGCTCATCTCGCCGCGGCCCGCCACGTTAAAGGCGTCCATGGCGCCCTCGATCTCGCTGACCCGCAGAGAAACGTCCTTCAGCGTCTCCCGCTGCAAGCGGTCGCGGATCTGACGGGAGGTCACGAACTTACCCTCCCGACCTGCCAGGGGGCTGTCGTTGACGGAGAAGGTCATCTCCATGGTGGGTGCGCTGATCTTCACAAAGGGCAGCGGCTCCACACAGCTCGGCACGCAGATGGTGTCGCCGATGGTGATGTCGCCGATACCGCTCATGGCGATGATGTTGCCGGCAGTGGCCTCGGTGATGGGCTTGCGGCCCAAGCCGTCAAACTCGTACATGGAAACCGCCTTGGCCTTCTTGGGTGCAGCATCGGGATTGTGGAAGTTGCACACGGCGATCTCCTGATTCTGCTTCAGGCTTCCCCGCTCAATGCGGCCGATGGCGATACGCCCCACGAAATCGTTGTAGTCGATGGCGCTCACCAGCATCTGGAACGGCTCGTCCACATTGGCCTCCGGTGCGGGGATATAGTCGATAATTGTGTCAAACAGCGGCTTCAGATCCGTCCCGATGTTGTCAGGGGAATAACCGGCAATACCGTTGCGGGCAGAGCAGAACAGGGTGGGGGAGTCGAACTGCTCCTCCGTGGCGTTCAAGTCCATCAAAAGCTCCAACACCTCGTCCATCACCTCATGGATCCGCTGGTCGGGGCGGTCGATCTTGTTCACCACCACGATGACCCGGTGACCCAGCTCCAGCGCACGGCTCAGCACGAAACGGGTCTGGGGCATGGGACCCTCAGCAGCGTCCACCAGCAAAATAACACCGTTGACCATCTTCAAAATACGCTCCACCTCGCCGCCGAAATCGGCATGGCCCGGGGTATCCACAATGTTGATCTTGGTGTCGCCGTACTGAATGGCGGTATTCTTGGCCAGAATGGTGATACCGCGTTCCCGCTCCAGATCGCCGGAATCCATCACGCGGTCTACCGTGTCCTGATTTTCGCGATATACGCCGCCCTGCTTCAGCATCTGGTCCACCAGGGTAGTTTTACCGTGATCGACGTGGGCGATGATTGCAACATTTCTCAGTTTTTCGTTCTGCATAAAAGTCTATCTCCCTACCGCGGTAAAACTACCGCAATTTTAATCAAAATAATGGGGCACCCCGAAAAATCGCAGATTTTTTGGGGAGAGGAGGTGCAGCGGAATGAGCAAGTTTTCCGCTTTAGAGGGAAACGCGCGATATGCAGCTTGCACCGACGAGGTCAACGTGTGCGATAATGGCTACGTTTCTCAATTTCTCGTTCTGCATATCAAAACCTCACTCTTGGGTATAAAATCTCGCTAACCTTGATAGTATAAGCTTTTTTTGCCGGAATTGCAAGTCTTTTCCCCTTTTCTCCTCTTCTGCAAATCTTCAAAATCGCTGCATGGCTCCAATCATGCGGCATATTATCAATACCTTATCATTTAGAAACGCCGATTCTCCTCTTTGTTATGCGGCCGTCCTTCCTCTCCCTCACAATGCCGGTAAAAAAGCCGAACGGTTAACCGTTCGGCTTCTTTTTTGCGATTTTTTTCGTCTTACCGTAATTATAATCGTAATACTCTTCTGTCAGCTTCTTCACATCATTCTTGGCCGACTTTGTCAGCGGGATCTCATCTACAAACACCACGCCCACCGGCTGGCTCCGAAGCTCGATCTGCTCCTCGCACAGCTTCAGAATTTCTGCTGAAATCGCCGCCTGCTCACTTTGTGTGCAGCCTGTTTCCACGCAGATCAGCGGATATTCTCCCTGCATATGCTTCTTGTCGCGTACCGGCACTACCGCGCAGTTGTTCACCGCCTTGTGCTGCATCACCACGTTTTCGATCTGCAGCGGATAGACCTTATGTCCGTCAAAGCGGATAATGCTGCGCTTGATACGGCCTACGATAAATACAAAGCCGTCCTCGTCTACATAGCCCAGATCACCGCTGTGGATCCAAACTCTGCCGTCCTGATGAGTAATCCGCACTGCGGCCGTTTCCTGGGGCTCATCCAGATACTCCTTCATGATAGTCGGGCCGCTGATATACAGCTCGCCGGTCTCGCCGAGAGGCAGCTCCTCCTCGGTTCCCGGCTTAAACGCGGCAATCGTGGTATAACAGCAGGGGATTCCCGTACTGCCCTTGCGATGTACGTTGCGAAAGCCGAAAGATGCCGCAGAACCTACCTCTGACATACCGTATCCCTGGGCGATGGGATATTCGATCCCATGGGCCAGACGGAACTCGTCCAGCTTGTCTTCCAGAGCACCGCTGGCGGAATCGCCGCCGGCAGCCATTGTTTCGATATAGGACAGATCTTTTCCCTTCATCAGCGGGGACTTGATCATCTTTTCATAGAACACGGGCACACCGATAATGTGCTGGGGCTTATACTTCAAAATCAGCTGATCCAGCTTGTCGGGGTCAAATTTAGGGATCAGAATATCCCGAATGCCCATTGTCAGCGCCATGTGTACGCCAACGGCGATACCGTAGGAAACCGCCAGCGGCAGGAAATTCAAAAACGACTCGTTGGGTTCCTTCACCCGAATGGTGGCGTAAAAGCTGGCCGCCAAGGCGTTCATATTGTCGTTGGTCAGTACCACACCCTTGGACAATCCGGTGGTGCCGCCGGTACGAACAATGACCGCGGGCATATCCGGCTCATAGGGTACTTCTTCAAAGGTCTTCCCTGCACCGCTCTTGAAAAAGTCGCTGTCCCGGAGAATCCGTTTCCCGTCATAAGGCACTTTGGGTCTTCCACCATGAGAAATGGTAAGCGCCGTTTTCTTCAAAAACGGCATGGAGTTCATCGGGTTCTGGACAATCACATACGCAAGCCCCAGCTCATCCAGCGCATCTGCTACATGGGAAAAGTTCGGCTCCAGCGTCAGCAGAATACGGGATTTTGCTTTTTTCACATATGCTTTGGTATGTACTGCATCGGTACGCGGATCGATCAGGTTGCACACAGCACCGAGCCGGTTCAGGGCATACAGGGCGCACATACTCTCCGGCATTGACACAGAGACCAGAGAAACGCACTCACCTTTTTCCACGCCGAGAGAGGCAAATGCGCCGGTATACTGGTCAATCTTCTCGAACATCTCCCGATAGGAGATCTCGGTACCATAAAAATAGAGGGCTGTCTGCTCACTCCAACCGCCTTTTTCACAGCTCATCTTGATTTGCTGATACATGGTACAGCGGGGAAGGGTTTCTTCGCTGATGGTATCCGGATAAAATTTCATCCACGGTTTTTCAATACTTGCTAATTTGGAAATCCCCATGGTTTACCTCTTTTCTGTGTCTCAGCACAGCACTTTATATGCCATCATATATCGCAAACGACTATCTCAAACTATACATCAGATTATATAGAATTATCGCGTTCATGCATTGAACAACATACGCGTTTAGAATATCATATTTCAAAATACCTGTCAATTCCTTTTTCTTCCTTGCTGTTCCCCCTTTTTCCCGTTGACATCTTACCATTTTATGCGTAAAATAACAATCGTTATACGCCCCGATAGCTCAGTTGGATAGAGCGGTCGCCTCCTAAGCGACAGGCCGCTGGTTCGAATCCAGTTCGGGGTGCCACTTTCTCGTAGGGGCGACCCTTGCGGTCGCCCGCCGCATCCTCCAACTGTTTTCTTCCCATGTGTAGGGGCCGATGCCCACATCGGCCCGCGTCTCTCCGTAGGACGCGACACTTGCCCTCGTCGTTGCCGACACCACAATTTTTCACTCTTCACTCTTCATTCTTCACTTTCAAGGAGCCTGGCATGAACATTCAAGGTCTGCAAAAACTGACCCTGCTGGACTTTCCCGGCAGAACCGCCTGCACCGTCTTTTTAGGCGGTTGCGATTTCCGCTGCCCGTTCTGCCATAACAGCGAACTCATTGACGGTACCGCCCCCGCGGAGCTGACAGACGCCGACCTCCTCGCCTTTCTCCGGAAGCGCCGCGGCCTTTTGGACGGTGTGGCATTTACCGGCGGCGAACCCACCCTCCGCAAGGATCTCCCCGACCTTCTCGCCAAAGTCCGCGCCTTGGGCTTTGCCACCAAATTGGACACCAACGGCAACCACCCCGATGCTCTGAAAGCCATTTTGGACAACCGTCTGGTAGACTATGTGGCCATGGACATCAAGAACAGCCCTGAAAAATACGCCGCCACCATCGGTCTGCCCGCTTTTGATACTGCCAATATCACCCGCAGTATGCAGCTCCTCCGTGACAGCGGCATCGACTACGAGCTGCGTACCACCGTAGTGCGAGAATTTCACGATGCCGATTCCTTCCGCGGCATCGGTTCATGGATCCAAGGCGCCAGACGCTATTTTCTCCAGTGCTTCACCGACCAGGATACCGTGCTGCAAAGCGGTCTTCATGCCCCCGCCAAAGAAGATCTGGAGCGCTATGCCGCCCTGGTAAAGCCCTATGTCACTGAGGTCTCTCTCCGTGGCATTTAAGGAAAACGCATTATGTAACCCTATATCTTGTGTTTTTTCTCGAAATTATACACAATATGTATTGACTCCCCCCATATCTTGTGATATAGTCGACATAGTTACTGTCGGGGTATGCCCTTTTTTGGCATGCCCATATCTATATCATTATGGGGGGAGATTTTTATGTACCAGGTAACAAAGAGAGACGGTACTGTGGCGGAATTCAACATCAATAAGATCAGCGCCGCTATTGCCAAAGCATTTGATGCTCTGGGCAAGCAGTATCATCCCAGCGTCATGGATATGCTGGCGCTGCGTACCACCGCGGATTTCGAGTCCAAGATCAAGGATGGTCTCGTCGCCGTGGAAGACATTCAGGACAGCGTGGAAAAGGTGCTGAGCGAAGCCGGCTATGCCGATGTAGCCAAGGCGTACATTCTGTACCGCAAGCAGCGGGAGAAGGTCCGCAACATCAACTCCACCATGCTGGACTATAAGGATCTGGTGGACAACTACCTCCAGATCAACGACTGGCGCGTGAAGGAAAACTCCACCGTCACCTACTCCGTGGGTGGTCTGATCCTGTCCAACTCCGGCGCCATCACCGCCAACTACTGGCTCAGCGAGGTCTACGACAAGGAGATCGCCGATGCTCATCGCAGCGCCGCCATCCATATCCACGACCTCTCCATGCTCACCGGTTACTGCGCCGGCTGGAGCCTGAAGCAGCTCATCAAGGAGGGTCTGGGCGGCGTTCCCGGCAAGATCACCTCCTCCCCTGCCGGTCATTTGAGCACCCTGTGCAACCAGATGGTCAACTTCCTGGGCATCATGCAGAACGAGTGGGCCGGCGCCCAGGCGTTCTCCTCCTTTGATACCTATCTGGCTCCCTTCGTCAAGGTGGACCACCTGACCCAGAAAGAGGTCAAGCAGTGCATCCAGTCCTTCGTCTACGGTGTGAATACCCCCTCCCGCTGGGGCACCCAGGCACCGTTTTCCAACATCACCCTGGACTGGACCGTTCCCAACGACCTGAAGAACCTGCCGGTCATCGTGGGCGGCAAGGAGCTGGACTTCACCTATGGGGACTGCCAGAAGGAAATGGACATGGTCAATAAGGCCTTCATCGAGATCATGATCGAGGGTGACGCCAATGGCCGCGGCTTCCAGTACCCCATCCCCACCTACTCCATCACCAACAGCTTCGACTGGAGCGAGACCGAGAACAACAAGCTGCTGTTCGAGATGACCGCCAAGTACGGCACTCCCTATTTCTCCAACTACATCAACTCCGATATGGAGCCCAGCGATGTTCGTTCCATGTGCTGCCGTCTGCGTCTGGATCTGCGTGAACTGCGCAAGAAATCCGGCGGCTTCTTCGGCTCCGGTGAGTCCACCGGCTCCGTGGGTGTTGTCACCATCAACCTGCCCCATATCGCCTATGAATCCGCCACCGAGGCCGAATTCTACCAGAAGCTGGACAAGCTCATGGACATCTCTGCCCGCAGCCTGAAGATCAAGCGTACCGTCATCACCAAGCTGCTGGATGCCGGTCTCTATCCTTACACCAAGCGCTACCTGGGCACCTTCGACAACCACTTCTCCACCATCGGCCTGATCGGTATGAACGAGGCAGGTCTCAATGCCAAATGGCTGCAAAAGGATCTGACCCATGTGGAGACCCAGACCTTTGCCAAGGACGTGCTGAACCACATGCGCGAGCGTTTAAGCGACTATCAGGAGATGTACGGCGATCTGTACAATCTGGAGGCCACTCCTGCCGAGTCCACCACCTACCGCTTCGCCAAGCATGACAAGGAACAGTATCCCGATATCATTACCGCCAACATGAACGGCACCCCCTACTACACCAACTCCAGCCACCTGCCCGTGGGCTATACCGAGGACATCTTCTCTGCGCTGGACGTACAGGACGAGCTGCAGACCCTCTACACCTCCGGTACCGTGTTCCACGCCTTCCTGGGCGAGAAACTGCCTGACTGGAAGGCTGCTGCCAATCTGGTCCGCAAGATCGCCGAGAACTACAAGCTGCCCTACTACACCATGAGCCCCACCTATTCCGTCTGTGCAGACCACGGTTATATCTCCGGTGAACAGTACACCTGTCCCATCTGCGGCAAGAAAACCGAGGTTTACAGCCGCATCACCGGCTACTATCGCCCCGTCCAGAACTGGAACGATGGCAAGAGTCAGGAGTTCAAGGATCGCAAGACCTACGACATCGGCAACTCTCACCTGAAGCACGAAGGTCCCGCCCCGGAAACCGCCCCCGCAGAAGTCTGCTGCGCTGCCCCTGTCAGCGGCAAAAAGGCGATCCTGTTCGTCAGCCCCACCTGCCCCAACTGCAAGCTGGCCATGGCACTGCTGGACAAGCAGGGTATGGCTTATGAAAAACTGATCGCCACCGAGAATGTGGAGCTGACCAATCAGTACGGTGTCAAGCAGGCGCCCACGCTGGTGCTGGTGGACGGCGACAACTTTGAGAAGATCAAGGGCGTTTCCGACATCAAGGGCTACCTGATGGGTCTGAAAAACTGATTTTTCCGTTTTCATTTCCTTTTTTCCATTTATTTCCCATTTTAGTTCCCACTTTCCCCCTCTTTTCGTTTACATTATTATTTTTCCTATCATTTCGTAGGGGCGGCCCTTGCGGCCGCCCGCGTTCCCCATTCGTAGGGGCCGGCGTCCTCGACGGCCCGCAAAAGAAAGGAAAACTTCCTCATGTATGATGTTATTGTTGTCGGCGGCGGCCCTGCCGGCATGACTGCCGCCCTGTATGCCCTGCGTAACGGTAAATCCGCTCTGGTGGTGGAAAAACACGGCTTCGGCGGCCAGATCACCTACTCCCCGAAGGTGGAGAATTTCCCCGGTACTTTGTCCATGTCCGGCAACGAATTTGCCGATCATTTCTTGGATCAGATCATGGCGCAGGGTGCTGAGGTCGAACTGGAAAAGGTCACCAATATTGAGAAAAAAGACGGCTATTTTGCGGTAAATACCGAAGAAGGCAGCACTTTTGAGGGGAAAACCGTTGTTCTCGCCACCGGTGTCAAGCACCGTATGCTGGGACTGGAGGGCGAGTACGATTTGGTGGGCGAGGGCATCAGCTTCTGTGCTGTCTGCGATGGTGATTTCTACACCGACCAGACGGTGGCTGTGGCCGGCGGCGGCAACTCCGCCCTGCAGGAGGCCATTTTGCTTGCCGGAAAATGCAAGCAGGTCATCATGCTGCAAGACCTGCCGGAATTCACCGGAGAGAAGAAACTTCAGGAGATCCTGTTCTCCAAGCCCAACGTCAGCAAGTTCACCAACATGAAGCTCACCCGACTGGTCACCGCGAACGGTGCTTTAACAGGTATTGATACCCTGAACACCGCCACCAATGAAACCGGTCACGTGGATTGTGACGGTCTGTTCATTGCCATCGGCCTGATCCCCGAAAACGAACCCTTTGCCGACTTCGCCAAGCTGAACCAGTTCGGCTACTTCGATACAGACGAGTTCTGCTGCACCGAGACCCCGGGTCTGTTTGTCGCCGGCGACTGCCGCAGCAAGATGACCCGCCAGCTCACCACCGCGGTGGCAGACGGCGCGGTGGCGGCCCTGGCTGCCTGCCGCTATATTGATCAGCTATGAGTTAACATAAAAAATCTCCTACCCAATCGGGTAGGAGATTTTTTATGTCGTAAATACGGTAAATGCAAGCTCTGCCTGACTTTTTAACAGAGTAAATCCCTCAACCGTTTGTTTACATAATTTTTTCGCTTCCTGCAGCAGTTCTGTCTTCCGCGGGTTGTATACCAAGTCATATACCATCGCATTTTTCGGCAGGCACTTCAAAAAGTGAAAATCCGAAAATTGCTCCTTTCCCGCCATTCCCAAGCACGTTGCATTGATCAGCAGATCACAATCCACTACCGCGTTTTCCAACTCACACCACGGCGTTTGCTCTCCCACCGGGTGTCTGGCACAGATCACCACTTTCACGCCGTTTTGCCGCAATGCCCGGCTCACCGCTTTGGCAGCGCCGCCGTTTCCCAGCACCACCGCTTTCTTCGGCAGTTCGGATAGAGATCGCACCAATCCGTCCCCATCGGTGTTGTGCCCGATAGCTCTGCCATTTCGCACCACCACCGTGTTCACAGCCCCCATCATCTGTGCCGATGGAGCCAACTCGTCCAGCAGTGGGATAATGCTCTCCTTGTGGGGCATCGTCACATTGAAACCGTTAAAGGCTCCATTTCTTGCTGATTTTACAAAACTTTCCAATTCCTCTGCGGTCACGGTCACGGTCTCATACGTTCCCTCGATCCCCGCATTTTTCAGCATTTCGGTATGGAGCATGGGCGATAGGCTGTGCCCCACCGGATCGCCGATCACGCACAGCCTCAGCATACGCCACCCCGCAGCAGCTCCATGGCCTCCAGATAACCCTCAAAGCCGTGTCCGGCGATCATCGCCCGGCACGCCGGAGCAGTGACCGATACCTGCCGCCACGGCTCGCGGGCGGTAATATCGGAGATATGCACCTCCACCGCCGGCACACTGATGCTCCGCAGCGCATCGTGAATGGCGTAGCTGTAATGGGTATAGGCGCCGGGATTGATGACAATAGCATCAAACCTGCCGTCAGCCTGTTGTATCACATCGATCAACTCACCTTCATGATTGCTCTGGAAAAAGGAGACATGGTCACCGTGCTGCTCCGCACCCTGTCGGATCAAATTGCACAAAGCCTCATAGGTATTCGTCCCGTAAATATCCGGCTCCCGCTTGCCCAGCAGGTTCAGATTGGGACCGTTGATAATCAGAAAGCGCATCTGCCTTCCCTCCAATATCCGATAATTTCCATGGTTGTCTCTTCCGGATCCTCTGCGGTCACCACATAGTCTGCACATCTGAGATACAGCGCTCGCCGCTCCCGGGACAACTGCTCTAAACTCTTTGTTTTCATCAGAGGCCTGCCGGCCAGGTCACAGGTTGATAGAATACTATTCACCTGACGGTCCAAAAAAACAACTGTCGCCCTTTTGAGCAGCTCACGGTTTTCTTCGCGCAGGACAATGCCGCCGCCCGTGGCAATTACTTTCCCCGGTTTTTCCAGCGCCTTGGCTAAGATCTCGCTCTCCTGGTCACGGAAAAATTTTTCTTCCCTTTCGGCAAAAATTTCTTCCACTTTTTTCCCAACTTTTCCCTCAATTTCCGCATCGCAGTCATAAAAGGAAAGATTCAGCTCCATTGCCAAGCGCTTTCCCACCGTGCTTTTTCCGCAGCCGGGCAGGCCGATCAACACCAGATTTTTCATGGTTTCTCCTGCTCCTCCCGGCTCAATTTCATCAATGTGGTAAAGAGCTCTTCCACCTGTTCCCGTCTCTCCGGCAGCCATTCGCCCCGGGTCCGTAAAACCTCTTTCTCCCGCGCCGGATCAAAGACCGGAATCCCCTGGGACTGCTTGATTTTTCCGATTTCCGCGGCGATTGTCAAGCGCTTTTCCAAAAGCTCCGCAATTTTTATGTCAACTACGTCCAGTTCACCGCGCAAGGCAGGCAAGTCCTTCTTCTTCGGCTCAATAAGTTGACATAATGCAAGCGCTGCGGCAGACTCCACCACCGGTGCCGCCCGCAGTACAATACAGGCATCGTGCCTTCCTTTGACGGCAATTTCCGTATTGGTCATAGTTTCAAAATCCACGGTCTGCTGCGGCTTTGCAATAGATGGCGTGGGGCGGAAGGTCACGGTAAACACAATCGGCATACCGTTGCTGATACCGCCGTTGATTCCGCCGGCGTTGTTGGTTGACATAACTATATTCTTGTCGTCTGTCCGCAGGCCATCATTTGCCTCGCTCCCCCGAATTTCGGCAAATTTTTCCCCTTCGCCAAAGCCAATGGCTTTCACTGCCGGGATAGCAAAAACATGGCGGCTGATCTCGCTTTCAAGCGCTTCCTCATCAGGTCCGCCCACACCGGCAGGCACCCCCGTCACGGTGCAGATTATCTGGCCTCCTACGCTGTCACCGTCCGCTTTTGCTTCTGCCGCACGGCGGCGTAAATTTTCCTCATCTACGATCTCGGCGCAAACCGTCACACCGCATTTTTTCAAATAGGTCTTGGCAATCGCCCCCGCCACTACCAGCGGCGC
Organism: uncultured Clostridia bacterium; assembly: GCA_937894515.1. Taxonomy (GTDB): domain Bacteria; phylum Bacillota; class Clostridia; order Oscillospirales; family Oscillospiraceae; genus Vescimonas. Next base: position 28,921 of record CALCRH010000258.1, read on the forward strand.
TGTCAGACGGCCGGAAAAATGTCCGCCGCCGCGATAATCATTGTACCCGCGATACTTCATCCACGCGGTATAATCCGCATGACCCGGCCGTGGGGTGTAGCGCATCTGCGCATAGTCCTCGCTCCTGATGTCGGTGTTGCGCAAGATCGCCGCCAGCGGCATTCCCGTGGTCTTTCCCTCGAATACGCCGGAAAGAAATTCTACTCGATCCGCTTCATGACGCTGGGTCGCCAACTCTCCTCTTGGCGCACGGCGCAGTAATTCCGCAGCAATAAAGTCATTGTCCACGGTGATACCGGCAGGTACATTCTTCAATAGAACGCCTACTGCCGCGCCATGAGATTCTCCAAATACGATATACTCCATCATGGCTCGATCACCTCCATTTTACCGCCCAAAGCGGCATAATCCCGCCAGAAATTCGGATAAGACTTGTCTACAAATTCAGCACCGGTCAGCAATACCGGTTGGTGGCAAAGTGTTCCGGCAAACGCCGCCAGCATCACCATGCGGTGGTCGCGGCAGGCGTCTGCTTCAGCGCCACCGCATAAATCGGCAACACCGAAAACACGCAGACCATCCTCTTCTTCCTGCACTTCTGCACCGAATGCATTCAAAATCTGCGCCGTATTGTGCAAGCGATCGCTCTCTTTTCTCCGCAGGAACCCAGCCCGGATAAACCGGGTGGTTTTCCCCGCTTGTAACGCCGCCCAAAGCGCCAAAGGCGGCAGCAGGTCCGGCGTCTGGGAAATATCTATCTCGCTCGAATTTGAGTTTACATAATTCATAACACAGCTATCCCCCTGCAAGCTGGGCAGCACCGTATTTTCCACCGTGATCCCGCCTCCTTGCAAGGCGTTCATCACCACATACCACGCCGCAGCCGACCAGTCCCCTTCGCCGAAAAACTCCGCTTTTTGATAGGTTTGCGGGGCAGAAACTGCATATCCCAGATGGTTTTTCTCCACCACAACACCATGCTGTGCCATCACCGCAATCGTCATGTCGATATAGGGCTGCGAAACCGCGTCCGAAGTTAACATAATTTTTGACGGTTTATCTAACAGCGGCAGCGCCATCAGCAATCCGCTGATCAGTTGGGAGGTTTCATGCGCGGCAAGGCGGTAGGTTCCCGGCAGCAATTTTCCCATCACCTGCCACCCCTGCGCCGTACGTTCCATGGGCAGCGGTGCGTGCATTGGGCGTTCCAGCAAGTGCGGATCGCCGGTAAAGGTAACACCTGCTTGGCCCCGCGCCATGGCCAGCGGCAGCAGAAAACGCAGGGTACTGCCACTCATGCCGCAGTTGATTTGCTTTTCGCCGTGATACAGGGCCGAAAGTCCCTGCACGGTGTGCTTCACATCGTCAGAGACCTCTGCCGGCGCAAGGAATTCTCCGGCCAGAGCCTGACAGATCAGGTGGCGGTGCAGCAGGCTCTTGCTATCAGGCGCACTGACGATTCCCTGTAAACGGGATGGATATAGCTTAACTTTCATACTGCCGCCTCCTTTCCTGTGGTTATTGTACCGCAAGGCATTCCGCTTGTAAAGCAGATTGATAAAATGCCGTCTCTCTATGCCCGGTTGTTTTTATGCTGCCGTTCTATCAGACATTCTTTCCGGCCATGGCCAAATTTGTCAAATCTCTATGCATTTTTGAAAAAAAATGCTATAATACGGAAAAAGTTGTCAGGAGGTTTTCCTATGGGTATCGTGGTATTGGGTGCTGTATTTGTAGATATTAAGGGCTATCCCACCTCAACTTACATCCCCGGCGGGCGCAATGCCGGTGAGGTAGAATACGTCCATGGCGGTGTCAGCCGGAATATTGCCGAGGATATCGCCAACGTGGAGCTGCGCCCCACTTTTATCTCCCTGGTGGATCGTACCGGCGCCGGTGCAGACGTGATTCGGAAACTGAACGACCACAAGGTCAACACATCCTATATGCGTGCCACCCGGGATGGCATGGGCACCTGGCTGGCGATCTTTGACAATGACGGCGATGTGACCGCCGCTATCTCCAAGCGCCCCGACCTGATGCCCATCGCGCAGATCCTGGACGAACAGGGCGACGAGATCTTCCGTGATGCTGACAGTATCTCCGTGGAAATTGATATGGATAAGGCCATTATCAAGCGGATTTTTTCTCTGGCAAAAAAGTATCAAAAGCCGGTCTATGCCGTTGTCAGCAATATGAGCATCGCGGTGGAACGCCGGGATTTCCTGCGCTCGGTGGATTGCTTCGTCTGCAATCGGCAGGAGGCAGGGATCCTGTTCAGCGATAATTACGAATCCTTATCCCCCGAGGAGATGCGGCAAATGCTCTGCCGCCGGATCCAGGAGGCGCAAATCCCCCGTATGGTGGTCACCATGGGCAGCCAAGGCGCGGTATGGGCAGATAGGAACGGCAATTCCGGATACTGCCCTGCTCTTAAGGTGGAGATGAAGGATTCCACCGGTGCGGGTGACGCGTTCTTTGCCGGTGTGACCATTGGTTTGACCTACGGCAAAACCATGGACGAGGCCTGTTCCATCGGCACTCGTCTGGCAGCTTCTGTTATTTGCACCTCCGAAAACGTCTGTCCCCGCTATCTCCCCAGCGAGTTCGGTCTGGACGTAATCGTAGAATCGTGACAAGTTAACACATACGAAAAACCTTTCTCCCGGCACACTGTTGTTGTTGGGAGAAAGGTTTTCTCTTTGCAAAACACCCCGCTGCGCGCTTTATGCGCGGTCATGATTTTGCGCTTTCCGCTTATCCAGTACGGAAATTCCCAAGGAGCAGGCAATTCCCACCACAGCCAAGCCAATGATGAGGAAAAACGTGGCATTGTAGGAGCCGCTCCGGTCAAACAGAGCGCCGGATACCGTGCTGCCAAAGCTGGCAATGATCAGGTTGGAATTGACCAGCGGCAGGTTGACCGGATAATGTTTGGGGCCGAAATAGGCACGGACAAAGGCCGAGTTGGTTGGTGTCACGCCGGAATACGCCAGACCGCCCACAACAAATCCGATAATCACAATAAGAATGCTCTTGGCTGCCAGCGCCGCCATCAGCAGCAGCGCCGTGGCAATAAACAGGCCATTCACCATTTGCATAGAGAGGCTGCGGCCATATTTATCGTACATACCGCCAAACAGCACACGGCCCACTGCGTTGCAGATGGAGATCAGGCCCACAATGGTGGCAACCCTGCCGGCAGCCGTGGCAGAAGCCGCTTCCAGCACCACGCCGCTGGCCTGAGAGATCAGCGCCAGACCTGCCGCGCTGGTCACAATGGCCCACACATAATAAATCCAGAAATTGGGAGTTTTCAGGGTCCGGGCAGGCGTCAGATCCCGGGTGTCTGCCGGGGTGGTTTTGCCGTTCTTCACCGCAGAGCCTGCCGCCTCCGGTGTTACGAAAAAGTAGGAGCAAACCACGAACACCGCCGCGATCACGATACCCATCACCACAAAGCTCTGGCGCCAGCCGCCGATCCGGTCAGGCGTCCACGCCTGGTAGAGCTTGCCGATGAGGAAACTGCCGCCGCCAAAGCCCATCAGCAGTACGCCGGAAATCAGCCCCGGCTTATCGGGAAACCACCGCACCATCGTGCTCATCACCGCATTGTAGCTCAGACCCGATCCCAGACCGCACATAAAGCCGAAGCCGATATACAGCAGGGCAAGACTTTGGGCACGGCTTGCCAGCACAAAGCCGCAGAGAAACAGCGCCGCACTGAACCACATGATACTTTGAATATGCAGTTTTCCCACCAGAAAACCGCATATCAAGGAACCGATGCAAAAGAAAATCATCACCAGGGTAAAAGTCAAGGAAATCTGTGCCTTTGTCCAGGCCGGAAATTCAGCAGCAATCGGCGTAGACAGGACACTCCAGGCGTAAACCAGTCCCGCAAACAACAGGACAATCACACCGATCAGAGCATAGACACCGCGATTCAGATGCTTCATGCGTAAATTCCTCCACTCTGTATTTTCAATATACCGTGTAAATTTTATATCCTCTCCGGCAGAATGTCAATGCGCCGTACCCTGCTTCTCCCCGTATTTCTTGTTAAGTTTCAACAAATTGAGGTTTGAAAATTTCAAAATTATGGTTTACTTTTTCTCGTTCCTATGTTAAAATTTTATCATAAAACACCGGAACGGTGTAAAATCAAAAAAATTGGAGGAAAACCCACATGATGAACGAAAACTGCGGTTTCGGTACCAAAGCGATCCATGCCGGCAACGTCAAGGACGGACAGTACGGTGCATTGACGACCCCCATCTATCAGACCTCCACCTTTGTATTTGACAGCTGCGAACAGGGTGGCCGCCGCTTTGCCGGTCAGGAAGCCGGTCACATCTACACCCGTCTGGGCAACCCCACCACAGGTATTCTGGAAGCCAAGATCGCCGCATTGGAAGGCGGCGAAGCCTGCGTGGCTACTGCCTCCGGTATGGGCGCTATCTCCTCTGCCCTGTGGACCATCGCCGGTGCCGGTAAGCACATCATCGCCGACGGCACGCTGTATGGCTGCACCTTTGCTCTGCTCAATCACGGCATGACCCGCTACGGCGTGGAAGTGGACTTCATTGACACCAGCGATCTGGAGGCCGTGAAAGCCCACCTGAAAGAGAACACCGTTGCGGTGTATCTGGAGACCCCCGCCAATCCCAACCTGAAGATCAGCGATATCGCCGAGGTCGCCAAGCTGGCTCACGCCTACAACCCCGCCATTAAGGTGGTTTGCGACAACACCTTTGCCTCTCCCGCTCTGCAAAATCCGCTGGCGCTGGGTGCTGACGTGGTGGTTCACTCCGCTACCAAGTATCTCAACGGCCACGGCGATGTGATCGCGGGCTTTGTGGTGGGTTCTGCCGAGTTCTGCTCTGAGGTTCGTATGTTCGGTTTGAAGGACATGACCGGCGCTGTCATGGATCCCTTTACCGCGTTCCTGATCCTCCGCGGTCTCAAGACCCTGGAGCTGCGTATGGCCCGTCACTGCGAGAACGGCAGGAAGATCGCCCAGTTCCTGAAGGGTCATCCCGCTGTGGAAAAGGTCTACTATCCCGGTCTTGAAGATCATCCCGGCCACGATATCGCCGCCAAGCAGATGAAGGACTTCGGCGGTATGGTATCCTTCGAGGTCAAGGGCGGCAAGGCTGCCGGTATGAAGGTGGTCAACGCGGTGAAGATGATCACCGTTGCTGTGTCTCTGGGTGATGCCGAGACTCTGATCGAGCATGCCGCTTCCATGACCCACTCCACCTACACCGCCGAAGAATTGGAAGCCAGCGGCATCGCCGCGGGTTTGATCCGTCTGTCCGTGGGTCTGGAGAACGCCGAGGACATCATCGCCGATCTGAAGCAGGCTCTGGATCAGCTGTAAGACATATCAAAAACGCACGTCTTATTATTAAATGATCAGGCGGCAGGGTGTTCGCCCTGCCGCCTGAAATTGATTGTGAGAGGTATTCTGTATGAATCCCAATTTCTTGGCACTGGCGCACACCCATGCGCCTTGCTACATCTATGACTATGAAAAGCTCCGCACCCAGGCAGAGACTTTGCATACCGTGTTCCCCGCCTTTGACTTTCTGTTCTCCGTCAAGGCCAATCCCTATCCCCCGGTGGTAAAGGCCTTGGCCTCCTTCGGCATCGGGGCGGATGCTGCCAGCGCACAGGAGGCTCTGTTGGCAGAGCAGTGCGGCATGCCACGGGAAAATATCTATTTCTCCGCCGCCGGAAAGTCCCAGCAGGCGCTTCTTACCGCCTGGGATCACGGTTACATCATCGCCGACTCTTTGGGTGAGGTAGAGCGTATTGGTGCTTTGGCGGCGTCCAAAGGTGAAAACCTCGCCATCGGTGTCCGGCTGAACCCGGATTTCTCCATTGACGGCGGTAAAGGCCACGCCAGTAAATTCGGTATTGACGAGGCAGATCTACCCCAGCTCAAGACTCTGCTGGATACGCTTCCCGTCACCTTGGAGGGTCTGCATATCCACCTGAAATCCCAGAATCTGGACGCGGATATTCTGGGCAGATATTATCGGAACTGCTGGGAACTGGCAAAGCGCATTCAAAAGGAGCTTGCCTGTGAGCTGAAATACATCAACTTCGGCGGCGGCGTGGGCATTGCCTACGATTTGAGCGTGGAGTCTCCGCTGGACTTTGCACATCTGCGTACCTATACCGATGCTATCGCGGCGGAAAATGCCAACACACTGCGGGCACGGCTTCTCATCGAATCCGGCCGCTTCCTCACCGGGCAGATGGGGCATTACTTCCTCCGGGTCGTAGACAAAAAAGTGTCCTGCGGCAAGACCTATGTTATCGTAGAAAACTGCATGAACGGTCTGCAAAAGCCCGCCATTGCCACCATGCTGCGCCATGCCATTGGCGTTGGGGTGCTGACGCCTCAGGAACCCATGTTCACGGCAGAATACGCTTTCCCCATCACCGCCTACGGTGATGACAGCCGCACGGAAACCGTTGACATCGTGGGCAATCTCTGCTGCGCCCAGGACGTGCTCAAGGAGAATTTCACCGGTCCTGCTCTGTCGGTGGGGGATCTGATCGAGGTGGGCAACGCCGGCTCCTATGCCTGTACCCTGACCGCCCAGCGCTTTTCCAGCCACCTGCCGCCGCAGGAACTGCTGGTGGATGGGAATGGAACTATTTTAGATTGACTGCCACGCAAAAATGAGAGGCTCCAGGCCTCTCATTTTTTTATGTACAGGGGCATTGTTTCCCTGTATGGTCGATGGTATACTCGCCGTTGATGATCAGGCTTGGGATCAGCTTGAAGATTTTGACCCCCGCCGCCTGCAAGCCGTTGGCGATACCTTTTTTGATCTTCGCTTTCGCCCGCTGATCCATGTAACTCATGGGGCGGCGGACAGATATGCCGTCCCTGTCCGCCAAAATCAGTCCCTGCATCTGAGAGCAGAACGAAAGGCAAGCGATTTGTTCGGGCCTGACATCTGTCTTGGTGAAAAGCTCACGGGTGGATTCACACATACCGCGCCACCAGTCATCGCCATTCTGCTCCGCGCCGCCGTCCGGCAGGATATAGAGGGGATAACTGCGGCTGGCAGTGGCCAGCAGTTCAATGGTTTTCTCCACGCCGAAAAGACAGGTCTTGACACCCGTGGTGCCGATGTCATACGCCAGAAGATATTAAGCCCTCACTTTCTGTTTTTCTCTTTCTGCTTGGAGTACTTGGTAAGATAGATCACTCGCTGTAAAAGTGCATCAGAAAGTGAAAGTGGCTTTGCGCGGCGGGCGTAGAGCGCTGCGGCGCAGTTTTTACGAACGATGAGGCGCACCGCCACGGCATCATCGGTGTCCGGTGCCTGTATCATACCGGCTCTGATAGCGATGCTGGGGCCGACAAGCTGGGCAAAGTCGTCTATATAAGCGCGCAAAGTGCGGTGATTCTGACAGCAGGCGGGGACGAGCTGCCCGGTGCTTTGCACGCCTGTACGGGCAGCAAACGCCGCCTTGCAGTTCTCCTCCAGCTCCTGTGCCAGATGGAACGCATCTTCAAAGCTCTCACCAAGGCACAACGCCCCGTGCTTCGTCATCAAAAATACGCGGCTCTCGACATTGGCGGCTATCGTACTGCTTACCGACCGGCGGAGAGTCTCCGTCCCCGGCAAGCCATAACCGGCGCAGGGGGCAAAGGGCATATCCTCGTTCTCCACACCAACGGCAGAGGCGTAGAGCTGGTGGGTGTGAATGACGAAATTCACATCCCGGCGCAGGGCATAGGCATCGGCGTGGATGCCTTTTTCACTGCTGGGCTTGATACTGCCCTCATAACTCAAATCGCTGATTTTTACCTTGACCAGTTCCTCCGGCGTCAGGGTTTCGTAATCCCTGCCGCTGGGGGTGATGATAAACTCCGTTTCGGAAATGCGGGCGCTGATATTGCCCCAGGTACGGGCTACCAGCTCCGTTTGGAGCAGCTTATGACCCGCCTCGATCACCAGCGTACGGGCTTCTGTTTCGGTGTAATACTTCATCCATGTGTTCCATCTCTTTCTTGTAGATGTCGATCTGCTTCAGCACACTATTTTCCTGCTATTTCTCAAATTTTTCCAACAAATATTGTTTTACTTTTCCGATTTTCCCGCTGTACGGGTGCTCCCGCAGAGGGAGATTCCCGCGGGTCTTTCCAAGCAGCACCGTGGACGGGTGGGTAAATTCCCGGAATCCCCACTCGCCGTGATAGGCACCCATGCCGGAATGTCCCGTACCATTAAACGGCACGCCCCGCACCATCATGTGGATACACACCTCGTTGATACAGCCGCCGCCGTACTGCTGGGTCTGCATCACGCGTTTTGCCCACGCGATGTCCTTGGTGAACACGTACAGCGCCAGCGGATGTTCCCGCCGGGCAATAGTATCCAGCACCTGCTCCACCTCGCTGTCCGCAAACGGCACCACCGGCAGCAGCGGGCTGAACAGCTCCCGCTGCACAATGGGATCATCAATTTCTATCGGATACAGCAGTGTCGGGGCGTAACGGCAGCTGTTCTCGTCTCCCACGCCGCCGAAAACGATACGGTCGCGGTAGGTATCCGCCGTGTCGGCGCACTTGCGGTATGCCGCGTCATTGATCAGCTTTGCATACTCCGCATTGGATGTCGGGTCTTCTCCGATCTGCCGGGTAAATTCCGCTTTCAGTTCCTGCAAAAATGGCTGCGCCACCTCCTGCGCCACGGCGATCTGGTTGATATTGATGCAGATCTGTCCCGCATTGCAGAGCTTGAAAAACGCGATTTTCCGGGCGGCGTCGTGCAAATCGGCGTCCTTGCGGACGATGCACCAGTTACCTGTCTCGCCACCCAGTTCCAATGCCGTAGAGGTCAGATTTTCCGCTGCCGCTGCCAGAACGTGCTTACCCACCGCCGGTGAGCCGGTGTAGAAAATTTTGTCAAAGCGCTCTGCCAGACACAAATCGGCCACATCGTGCCCGCCGTCAATCAGTGTGATGTATTCCACCGGGAAGATCCTGCCGATCAGTTCCTTGAGCACGGCCGTGCTTGCCGCAGATTTGGAGCTGGCTTTGATCACCGCCGTATTGCCGCCGGCGATACTGGCCGCCAAAACGCCCAACGTCAGCAGCATGGGGAAGTTGAACGGACTGATGAGCAGCGACACGCCGTAGGGCATCTTATAGACCGTGGTCACTGTACTGGGGAAGCAGAGCAGGCCGCTGAAATGCTTCTCGGGTCTCGCCCACTTTTTTAAGCCCCGGATCGTCTCATTGATCTCCAGAATGATCGGCCCGATGTCACACAGATACGCTTCTACCGGGCTTCTTCCCAGATCCTCGTTCAGCGCCCGCTTGATCTCCTCTTCGTGTACGATGACCGCCGTTTTCAGCTTTTTCAGCTGGGCAATCCGCCAGTTCACGTCCAGCGTAGCCCCCGTGCGAAAAAAGGCTCGCTGCCGCTCGGTGATCTCATGAATTTCGTTTTGGGTGTATCTCATACTCTGATCCTCACAGTCCATTTATCCGGCAAATACATTTTGTTATATTTTTCAGGCTAATCATACCATATCCATTTCAAATTTTCAAGGAAGACGCCGAAGACAATTCCAACCGTTACTTTGATACAGCACGCATTTTCTTGACAACGGCGGCACTTTGTCTTACGATTCTATTAGAATAAACTGTGCAGGAGGAATAGAGAATGTCTCCCATCCGAAAAATTGCGGCACTTGCTCTTGCCTGCGTTCTGCTCCTTACCACGGGCATCGTCACGGCTTTGGCAGCCGGCAATACAAAAACCGTTCAACTGCTGTGTTATAACGTGGCGGGACTTCCCAGTATCAGCGGGCTGATGGGATTGGAAAATACGGATGTACCGGGCAATCAGCGTCAGCTCGGCAAGCTTCTGAACACAGAGAACTACGACATTATCGCCGTGCAGGAGGATTTCGGGTATCATGTGCTGTTGTCAGCAGGACTGACCAATTATCCGTATAAGACCCGTCACTCCGGCGGAATCCCCGGCGGCGATGGCATGAACATTTTTTCCCGATTTCCCATCTATAATGTCAAACGCGTTCCGTGGGAAAAAGCCAGCGGCGTATTCAATGACGGCGATGAGCTGACCCCGAAAGGGATCCTCTACTCCGTTCTTGATTTAGGAGACGGCATCTACGTTGATCTCTATGACATCCACGCTGATGCCTTCGGCGATGACGCTTCCGTTGCGGCGAGAAACGACAACTTTCGGCAGCTCGCGGCAATGATCGATGGAAAAAATTCTGATCGTCCCGTCATCATTACCGGCGACTTCAACACATCGTCCCACCTTTCAGACGGAGACGCATTTACAAGCTATATGATTGAAGAAGGAAACTTCAAAGATGCCTGGACCGAGCTGTATAACAATGGTGATTACCAGAATTACAGCGGGTACGGTGTGCAGGACTACTGGGGCATTTGGGACAGCGTGGAAAAAGTCCTGTATCGAAGCAGCGATGGCGTAGAAGTCAATGTAACGAGCTTTGACTACGTTGACTTTACAAATACTGACAACGTCAGCATCTCCGACCATATGGCCGCCGGTGCCACCCTCACCTTTACCAAAACCGATGCGTTTTCCGAGAATACCGAATGTCTCCATGTGATGCACGGCGATTACCACAACAGCCTGCTTGTAAAGATCCTCGTTATCTTAAAAGATCTGCGGATCATCCTGTCGCATCTGGAGGATCTTACAGGACTGATAAAGTCATAAACAAGCAAAAAGGAATCACCCCGCCGGGGTGATTCCTTTTTGCTTAATTATGCTTCTTCCGTCTATCCAATACGGAAATTTCCAACGAACAGCCAGTTCCCACAACAGTCAGTCCGATCAGCAGAAAAAACGTGGCGCTATTGGAGCCGCTCCGCTGTATTCGGGCATTGTTTCCCTGTATGGTCGATGGTATACTCGCCGTTGATGATCAGCTCTGAGATCGGCACCACCGTGTAGCCCTCGTTGATCATATACTCCAAAATAGATGGCAGCGCTTCCGGTGTATGCAGCGCCGCATTGTGGAACAGCACGATGCTTCCCGGCTCTAAGCGCGAGGTCACCCGGTCGAAAATCGTCCCCGCATCGTAGTCCTTCCAGTCCAGACTGTCACATGGTGCAACAGCTTCAAGCCCTGTAATACCAACGGTTTACGGACTTTTGGATAGCGCCACAAAATAAAAATTTTGACCCCTTCCTCATTTAATTTATAGTTTACCGATAGAGATATTATAGATATCCGAATATGTATCGAGAAGCTGCATAGCATCCTCGTGCATGATGGGGTTCACCAGGCGAATCGTCAGTTCCATGAGAAGCTGACCGTCCCGCTTGGAAACACGGCTTTCCTCTATCGTGGCGGCACGGTCGGATAAAAATGCATTGAAAGCCTGCTGCACGGACGGCTCATTTTTCATCGTCACACAGATATTTTGCATGGTGAAAGAATCACTGCCGATGGGATGCCGATGGAACACGAACTGTACAAGAATGAGCACCGCGGCTGTGCTGAGGCCAATCCAGTACATGCCGGCGCCAATAGCCATACCTACGGCAGCAGTGGCCCACATACCGGCTGCAGTAGTAAGACCCTTGATGCTGCCATTGCTCTTAAAAATCACACCGGCGCCCAAAAAGCTGATACCACTGACTACCTGCGCTGCCAGTCGGGCAGGATCAGCACCACTGGTACCCATAGTACCAATCTCCAGATCCGAAAAACAATATTTGGAAAGGATCATAAAGGTAGCGGCGGCTACCGCAACAATACAGTGAGTACGCACACCTGCCTCTTTCAGTCGCTTGGCTCTCTCGTATCCGATCAAAACGCCAAGGACACAGGACAACAGGATGCGAATAAAAAATTCCAGATTGTCATATATTGTCAAAGCAGATTCGGGAGTAAAATTTGTCAATCCAAACAGCATGATTTTCGCCTCCAATGGTTTTCTTCTTAACGGAGAAAGAGAAATACGAAATCAGGGCGCTGCCCTGATTTCGTATTTACTGTTGTTGAATGTCAGATGATTTTACGTTGCTCAGCCAACGGTGGGCAGGAATCCATCAAAGGGCATATCGCTTACAACAGCATCATTGATCAGCAGCGCCACCTCGGCATCATCGTCCCACTGGATCTTGGTCAGATCGGGATCCACAGCGCTCTTGAAGGAGATCTCGTCGATGGGGTTGCCGTCGGAATCCACGCCGGTGACCTCGGTCACATCCACCACCAGATCGGAGCCGTCATCAAAGGTGACCTTGCAGAAATAGGTGTCAGCCTCGGGACGTACAAAGTAGCCGTACAAATACTGGCCACCCTTACCGGGAGCCCACACGCCGCCGTCAAACTCATCAGCGCGAACTTCCAGCACGTTGGGATAGTTGGCTTCGGCGCCATCCTCATAGAAGTACAGGCCGGTAACGTTCAAGCCCTCTTCGTTCTTGTTCTTAAATTCCAAACCGATGGTCTTGTAGCCGGGATAGTATCCATCAGCCGTGCGGCCGGCAACAGCAATCTCGTCCATCAGGGCGATATCCTCGGCATCGTCCACAGGCTCCTGCTCCCAGGCGGCGGGATCTACGCCGTCTTTCAAAGACAGCTTGTCATAGTTGGCCAGAGTCAGACCGGGCCAGGTAGCATCGGTACCATCGGCAAAGGTGACATACAGATCAAAGGTCTTGGTCAGATCACGATACAAAAAGGCATTGTATTCGTACTCGTCACTCTCGTCCTTGGTCAGCCACTCAGACTTGCACAGGCTGTGACCCTTGTCCGCCGCACCGGATTCATACAGATACAGCCCCGTAATGGTCACGCCGGTCTTGTTCTTCAGGTTCAGGGTGAAACCAACCTCAGCAGGCTCCGCAGGGGCGGGTTCCACAGGAGCAGGCTCCACAGGGGCAGGTTCCTGAGTCTGGCCGCAGGCAGCCAGGCAAAGCACCATGACCAGAGTCAGCAAAACAGCTAAGAACTTTTTCATTTTCTTTTCCTCCCAAATCATGTATTTTGAACATTGCGTTATATCACTTACGGTAACGGTAGATCAGATATGCGATGCCGCCGCCGCAAATAACCGATACCAACAGGGGAAATCCTATCATTTCCCAAAAAATGCCGTAGTCAAACAGATCCTCACAGTAGGGGATCATTACCAAAGCCATGAGGAGCAGCACAAGAGCCATCCATGCGTAGGCCGCACACACCAGATTTCGGCGCTCGCGGAAGAGATACGAACTCAGGGCGCAGGGAATGGCCGCAGCAAGGCCGGGCAGGATGATCTCTGCCAGATTTCGTACAGACGTACCGCTTCCCCGGAGTGCGTTTTCCAGCAGGTCGATACCGAAGAAGTAGGCCGCCAAGCACACCACAAAGAACACGACTGCCAGGCAGAAGGAATACAAAAGCGTGGGACTTTTTGGTTTTCCCTCCTCCGTGAGGAAGATCACCCTGCAAATATGGTCGACTTTTTGGGAAAAGCCGGTGGATCCTTTCTTTACCATAGGTCTTTACTCTGCCAGGGAACGCCAATACGTCCAGTAGGCCTTGACATTGGGATAATTGTTATAGATCTCCTCAAAGTCGGGAGAGGTCAGGTTTACTTCCTCGGCGGTCTTAGCGGCCTTGGTATAGGTCACATCATCACGGATAGACCAGGAGCCTACCTTATCGAAAGCGGCATAGCAACCGCTCTGGCCGTCATCGCCGCCCATGCAGAAGTTGATATACAGCCGGGCTGCAGCAGGATTATCACAGCCCGCCACTACGTAGGAGTAAGAGCAGGCCTGAAACGCGGTATAGGGCTGCAGACCAGTGACCCAGGCGATGTTCATACCCTGACTGGCATTATCCAGCTTGCTGGCAGAGGTCAGACCCAGGGTGGGGCCGTTGATGGACTGATCCACCGCATCCACCACGCCATCGCCGTCGTCCAGCTCAGTCATCTTCATCTGGGAAAAGCGATAAAACATCTCCACAGCGGCGTTGTTCTCGGGAAGCTCCATGATACCGGGGGTATTGGTCAGCTGATCCATATAGGTATACACCACGTCGTGGCCATATTCCGCCTTGTACTGGGCGGCAATGGCGTCGCTGTCAGCAATCATCTGCGCCCACAGGGATGCATAGGAGGGGCCGGTGATATCCTTGGTGTAGATCGTCCACTTCTGGTTCGTGAACTTTCCCGCAGTCTCATCGTAGCCCTCCACGATATCCCACCAGCTGTCGATGGGGCAACCGTCAGGGAACATCGAAGTGTTGTAGTACCAGGGATTAAAAGTAGCATACAGAGGCAGACCGTAGGACAACAGATTCTCATCAATATGGTCACAGACGGCGGCAGGATAATAGATATTTAGATAGTCATAGAGCACCAGCTCATGGTATACCTCACCGCTGTTGTCCTTGATCTGCACCACATCGGCATTGATATTGCCTGTATCGCATTCCATCTCGATCTTGGCGGCAACGGTGTTGTTATCGCAGGAGATGTACTCAATGGGAATATCCGGATAGGCCTTGGCAAATTTCTTGCAGGCTACCTGGGCATCGACGGTGGTAGCGTATACTTCCACCTGACCGCCCTCCGCCTTGGCCAGTTCGTAGAGTTCCTCCATGGACATATTGGCATAGTCCACGCCGTCATCCTCACTGCCGGTACCGCCACCGCCGCCGCTGCCGCAGGCGGCAAGACTGAATACCATCAGCAAGGAGAGCAGAAGAGCCAGAAACTTTTTCATCTTTTTTCCTCCCTATCAGTAGTTGGTAATGCTTATTGATACAGAAAACTGTGGGGTACGCAAACCGGGATTTCCGGAAAATCTGTCAGGATCAGTCGTCCTCCGCACCGGCGTGGTGCTTGACCTTGGCATACTTGATCAGGCGGCCGGTCTCCTTGCGGTAGACGTTCATTCTGGAGGGATGGAGAACGACATAGACTTTTTCATTCATGTCATATTCCACCAGACCAATCTGCAGTGCCAGGAAATCGGCTTCGCCCACCGTCAGGTGGACCATAGTCTCGGAGCCGGCGGGCTGACTGGCGTAGACGCTGGCCTCCACCGTGTGCTTATGATGGGGATCCGCCGTGTGGATATCCACCATCTCAGGCCGCAGACCCAGCACACAGTCAAACTCCTCGTTCAGAGGAATCTCCTCTTCCCATTTGATGGTTTCTTTCTTATAGTGGTACTCACCGAAAGCGCTCTTCACCGTCAATGTCTCGCCGTCGCAGAAAGCCGTGCCGTCGATAAAGTTGATGCGGGGATTGCCGATGAAGTCGGCCGCCGTCAGATCCACGGGGTTGGTGTAAATACCCAGGGGCGTATCCACCTGTGCGATCTCACCCTCCTTGAACAGAGCGATGCGGGTGGACATGGTCAGTGCCTCCACCTGGTCGTGGGTCACGTAGATGATGGTGGTGCCGGTCTCCTTGTGCAGACGCTTCAGCTCGGCGCGCATATCAATACGAAGCCGGGCATCCAGGTTGGATAGAGGCTCATCCAAAAGCAGCAGCTTGGGATTGGAGGCAATGGCGCGGGCGATGGCCACACGCTGCTGCTGGCCGCCGGACAGCTCGTTGGGATAGCGATCCCGGTACTGGGCGATGCGCATGGTGTCCAGCGCTTTCATGACCTGCTCTTCCACGTCCTTCTTGGGCAGCTTTTTGATCTTCAAACCGAATGCCACGTTTTCAAAGACGGTCATGTGGGGCCACAAAGCGTAGCTCTGGAACACCAGGTTCAGTCCGCGCTTGCTGGGCTCCTCATAAAAAGCTGCGTCGGCGTCGATGATCTTTTCCCCGTTGATGGTCATTTTCCCGTTCTGGGGTTTTTCCAGGCCGGAGATGACACGCAGGGTGGTGGTCTTTCCGCAGCCGGAGGGTCCCAGCAGTGTCATAAAGTCGCCGTCCTCGATGGTCAGGTTAATATCCTTCAGCACATGGTTGTCGCCGTAAAATTTATCAATATGCTCTAATACGATCTCACTCATAGTTGTTTTCCTACCTTTCGGACTTACATACTCTTGCTCACATCGCCGCCCAGACGGTTGGCAATGCGGTTACACACAAGAATAAAGACGATGATCACAATGCAGATAGCGTCGGCCACCTGGGGCATGGCCTCCTTTGAATAGTCAAAGGACAGGAAGGACAGCGTGTAGTTGGCGGGGGTCATCAAGATGGCGATCAGATCCAATTCCTTGGCAATGCTGATAAAGGTCAGCAGGAAGCCGGATAGGAAGCCGCCCTTAGCCAGCGGGATAATGATACTGACGATCCTGCGCCAGAAGCTGGCACCGGCAATGATACCCGCTTCCTCCAGCTCCACACTGATCTGCATCATGTTGGCTGATCCAGAGCGGCTGGCAAAGGGGAAGTGCTTGACGATGGAGGCCAACAACACCAGCATAAACGTACCGTACAGTGACGGGATCAATCCGCCCAGACGAGGCTGAGAGAACATGGAGAAATAGATGGCGGAAAAGGCCACGCCGGGCATCAGATACGGGATAAAGATCATCTGCTCCACGGCGTTGCCGTACCACTTGCCGCGGCCGCGGGTGGTGATATAGCCCAGGAACTGCCCGCAGATGGCGGTGATGACAGAGCCGATGATGGACAGCTTGGCGGTATTCCAGCAGGCCCGACCGAATTCGGAGTTCTTAAACAGACCGTTCTGGAATGCCAGACCGGGGGACGGGGCATTGCTCACCTCACCGATCCAGGCATAGAGCGTCAGGTTGTCCCAGCCGTAGCCCCGGCCCGGGACGATCTGGAAGCTCTCCATCACCAGGACGAACAGCGGCAGGAACATGGCCACGAACAGGAACAGCAGCAGGAAGATCAGCAATGGGTATTTAGACTTGCCCAGATGCATCAGGTTGCTGCGGGTTCCCTTGCCGCCGATGGTGGCATAGGACTTGCGGGTACCGATGAGCTTCTGGTTCACCAGAATAGTCACAGCGGCCAGCGCGATCATCAGAAGGCTCATGGCATAACCTACGCCCTTGGGGGAATCATTGATGAAGTCCTTCATGCGGGTGGCCAGCACATAGTAGCCGATGCGGTTGCCCAGGTTGGCAGCCACGCCGTAAGTGCCGATGGACTTGGAGATGGTCATAATGGTGGCGCTGAGCACCGCCGGCAGCACCAGCGGCAGCGTGATATTGCTCAGGATCTGAATGCGGTTGGCCCCCTGGATCTCCGCCATCTCCTCCAGCTCCGAGTTGATGGAACGCAGAGAGCCGGATACCATGATGTAGGAGAATGCGTAGTAATGCATACACATAACGATGATGATGGCAAAGGGTCCGTAGGCCAGCCAATCCGGTACCGGGATCCCCAGGCCGGTAAGCAGACCGTAAGAACCGGAGAGTTCATTGCGGAACACACTCAGCCAGGACAGCGCCTTGCACCAGGAAGGGATCATATAGGGGATCAGGATAAAGGCGCTGAGGATCTTCTTGCCGGGGATATCGGAACGCACCATCAGCCAGGCCATCACCGAACCGATGGGTACTGAGATGATCGTTACGAAAAAGCCGATAATCAGCGAGTGTATCAGCGGTTCTACAAATACTGTCTTGGTCAGAGGACTGGCCAACAGGTATTTCCAATAGTACAGGGTATAGTCCCCGATCTTTGCACCGGGGATCTGCCGCAGTTCTGCTTTAGCTACCATAAAGGAGTTTTGCAGCATATTCAGCAGGGGGATAATGATCAGGCAGAACAGGATAATCAGTGTAAAGAACACGATCATATTGAACGGATTACCGATTACATTAAAAATCTGATTTTTCAAACGTTCCCCTGTCAGTGGTTTTCTGGGCAGTGTTTTCTTTTTTGCCATAAGAAAGCCTCCTAATAACCGTTTTCAGCATCAGTGACCGAAAACCAAATTATTTTCCCAATTCTTCTTTCAAAATGGTGTAAACATCGTAAATGTCCGCAATTTTGTGGTCGGGGGCAAAGCCGTCGTAATTCCCCACATCCTTCAGCGGGGTTAGGAATGAGGTGATCTGGAATACCTCGCCATAGCCCATCTTCCGGGGGCCCACCACATCCCGGGACACCGTATCGCCTACAAAGGCACATTCCTCCGCCCGAAAACCAGACTGCTGTAGGGCAATATTGAAAATATGGGGATGCGGCTTGCGGTAACCGGTGATACTGGAGAGGTTGATCTCGTCAAAATACTGGCGGATACCGTACTCCTGCAAAACGGAGAACACCTGAAACAGGCTCCCGGTGTTGCTGACTACGGAGATATGTAAGCCCAGATCCTCCTTCAGTCCCTTGAGCATTTCGGCGGCACGGGGACGCAGCGCCCGGTGGTAGTAGGTGGTCTCCCACATATGGGCGATCTCCTCGGCACAGGCTGCCAGTTTCTCTTTATCCACCGGGATGTCCTGAAACCCCCAGTCCACCCAGATCTCCTCGGGCTTCAGCTCCCGCAGGGTGATCTCGGACTGCTTTTTATATGCCGTGATCTGGGGGCCCACCTTTGCCCAAAGCTCCTCTGCACCGTAGGGCACCTGAATATCGTGGGACTGCAATACTCTATACAGAGCCTCGGCGGTATTTTTGTCGCTGATCTCGTCAGAATACACATCCTCCAGCGTACCGCCCATATCAAACATTACTGCACGAATCATAGGATCCTCTTCTTTCCTGTGGTTTATCTTCGGCAAAAGCACTAACGGAAACGTTTACGGAAACGGTTACATATAGCATAAATGATACTTTCCCTTTTGTCAACCGCTAAGGCGTCTTTTCGCTTCTGGCAAAATAAACGAAATTTGTCGCCGGACTTTTGTGGTTATTCCCAATAGCCCGTCTCTTTCATGAACTGCGACACATCCTCCCGGGAGCCGGTAAAGGGGCCGGGAGTTTCCATTTTCAGGGAGACCAGGGCAGCAGCGAGATTCAGTGCTTCAGAAATATCCATATGCTGACGTGCAACAAGATATCCGGCAAAGGTAGTGTCTCCGCGACCGGTGCGGCCCGAAAGATTGCGGGGTCGCAGCGGCGCACGGTACATGGCCACACCGTCATACACCAGAACCTCCGTGTTGTGGGTGATCATCACCTCTTTGGCTCCCCAGGCATAAAGCATCCGGGCCGCTTCTTCCCGATCGGCAGTGCCGGTCAGAGCCTCAGCCTCGGCAGCGTCGGTCTTTAAGTAGCGGATATAGGGGAGATAGTCCTTCTTCTCCTCCCAGTCGAAGAGTTTCAGGGTCCTGTCCTCCTGTACCCGGCGCATCATGCACTGAACATCCAGCGCCACATCAGCACGCCGGGCGCAGAATTGGATGATCTCGCCAGAGATATCGTCGGCGGTAAGTCCCGCCAGATGATAGACCCTTGTCTCCTCCGCCGGAATGTCCGATGGGGTATAACCGTCGATGACCGACAGGCAGCGGGAACGGCGCCGTTCCCGGTCGGCTGTGAAGTAGACATTCTCCATGATCGTATTGGCCTGGGAGGGACGGGTGAAAACGTGTACGTTGGGACAGTCGGCGAAGGCCTCCGCCGGGTCGATTTCTCCGCCGGGGATACACTTGGGAATCACGGCCACCTGCCCTGTCGTCATGGCAGCGGCGGCATGGCCGGAAAACAGGACGGCGCCGCCATAGCGGTGCTCAGTGCGGCCGTCAAAATCTGTATTGGTGTCCATGCAGATCTGGCCGATGATCATGGTGTCAAACATTTCTCTCACTCTTTCTGATGATTTCTTCATACTCCGGGCACCAGAGACGGTAGCTTCCGGTTTCAATGGCGATTTTGTATTCGTAGGAATCGTGAATGATGCGTTCGAAGCACACGGCAGCGCGTCCTTCGTCTCCCGGGCGATGGGCATCGGAACCAACTGTGGGGTACAGATGCGGATTCTCCCGCGCTAACTGTAAGGCCAGTTCATTACGGCTGGGATGTCGGGGATTGCAGTTAGCGATCTCCAGACCGTGGACACAGGTATGGAACACTTCATCACAGTTCCGGTAGGGATGGGCGTGAATGATCAGCACTTCCCCGCCGTAGGTATCGAAAAAGGTCTGGTGATCCATGCGATTAATCCAGGGGTGGCCGTAGACCCACTTCTCGTCGATGCCGTAGATCAGGTAGTCGCTCTCGTTCTCCGGAAAGCGCAGCTCCATACCCAAGATCACGTTGAGCCCATATTCCTCCCCCGCCGCCTTTGCCAGACGGTAACCGTAGAGCCAGCGATCCATGCATTTTCCCCAGTCATCATGGCAGTCCATCAGTTCCAGATACAGACTGTGCAGGTGGTCGGTAACGCAGATGCCGGTATACCCCAGCTCCTTGTAGGTCTTTACCTGATCGGTCGCTCGGACATAACCGCATCGGCTGGTCTCCATGGTGTGCAGATGTGTTTCGTATTTGTACATGATTTCAAACGCCTCGGTTTCTTTTCCTTACCCTCAGTCCACCATCTTGCAGGAGGTACGCTCAATAATGGTGGGTTTGAGGATATGGTTGTTCTCCATATTTTCTTTACCGGCCATCTTGTCCAGCATAACGGTCAACGCCGTTTCCGCCATTTCATCAATGGACTGGTCAATGGTGGTAAGACTGATCCGGGGCAGGGCAGAAAACGCAATATTATCAAATCCCATCAGGGAAATATCTTCAGGGATCCGCAGGCCGATTTCATCCGCCGCCTGCATCACGCCGATGGCCAGAGAGTCTGCCGCACAGAAGATCGCAGTGTATTTTAAAGGTTTTTCAAACAGGTGCTTAGCCAGCATATAGCCGTTTTGCTGGGAGGATCGCTGAAAGCCGCTGTTGAGATACTCCACCGGAATGCCCAGTTCGGCACAGGCGTCCACATACCCTTTCAGTCGCTTTTCGTGGGTAACGGAATTTTTACGGGCACCCAAATAGAGAATGTTCCGATGCCCCAGCGAATAGAGGTATTCCGTACCCATTTTTGTTCCGGCATAGTTATCCACGCTGACATAGGGTTCCGACAGCTCCATCAGGTTTTCGCCGATAAATACAGATGGTACATAGCGGGAAAGAGGCAGAATGGTCTCATAGGATTCCGAACCGATGGGCATCAGAAAAAGGCCGTCCACCTGCTTGCCCAACAGAAGTTTGAGTACCGCCTGCTCGCCGCCCAGATCGTAATAAGAGTTGCATACCATCACGCTGTATCCCGCCTTGCGCGCCCGCAGTTCCAAACAGCTGACAAATTCGCTCATATACGGGTTCTGGATGCTGGGCACCACCACGCCGAAGGTATCCGTGCGGCGCTTTACCATGGAGCGGGCAACGGAGTTCGGCATATAGCCCATTTCCTCGCTGAGCTTCAGTATTCTCCTTTTAGTCGCATCGCCGATCTCGCTGCTGTCGGAAAAAGCACGGGATACCGTGGCATAGGATACGCCGGCAGCTTTGGCAACATCTTTGATCGTCACTTTACCCATGGGGAAATCCTCCGTTTCTGCGTTGTACTGGAAACGTTTGCGTTCAACATGATGATACAACAGGTCGTCTTTTCTGTCAATCCCCTAAGCAGTTTTCCAAAACAAATCCACCGTTCTTCAAATTTTTTGGTGGAATTCACTTGTTTTTCTTGACAATTGTCCGGCAAGGTTTTACAATAGATTTACGGAAACGTTTACGGAACTTGATACAACCCAGATTAGGAGACGAATGCTATGTTGGATACCATTTTCTTTGATGTGGGCAACACCCTGCGCGTGGTGGTGGAAGACCCTGAATTTTCCGCTGCCGCTGAAGCCGAGATCATGCGTCTGGTGGGTACCACAGAGAGTCACGAGGTCTTTTTTGAAAAGCTGGAAGCCAACTGGAAGCGATACCGGAAAGGGGTCAAGCAGAGTCTGCTGGATGCCGGCGAAATGGAGCTGTGGAGTCAGCACCTGCTGCCCGAGTACGACAAGGAGCTGATCTGTGCCAACGCCGGACGGCTGACCCGTCTGTGGCGGGATCATGACGGACGCCGGGTGGCCCGCCCCGATGTGAAGTCCACACTGGAGGAGCTGGATCGCCGGGGCTACACCATGGGCATCATCGCCAATACCGTTACAGAGACCGAGATCCCCGACTGGATGTTTGAGGATAAGGTGGCTCGTTTTTTCAAAACGGTGATCCTGTCCTCCAAGGTGCGTCTGCGCAAACCCGACCCGGCCATCTATCATCTGGCCTGCCGTGCTATCGGTAAGTCGGAGGAGAACTGCGCCTATGTTGGCGACAATCCTATCCGGGATGTACAGGGCACCCGGGATGCCGGTTTCGGCATGATGATCCGCATAGACGAACCGGACACCATTAAAAAGGAGCCCCAGGAGATCACCCTGAAGCCTGATCATACCATTACCAAGATCTCCGATTTGCTGGATATCTTCCCTCCCCTGAAATAACGCGGATTTCTACCCGTCATCTTGAACCGTGAAAAGAGGACACACCGATGAAAGAAAAAGAATTTGACGCGATCTTTTATGATTTGGGCGGTACGCTCCGTCTGGTGGAGCGGGATGCCGCCTTTGAAGCCGAGGCACGCCGGAAAATTGCCGCCTACTGCGGAGAAACCGGCGACCCGGATGAATTTTGCAAATTTTTGGACTACCGCTATGCCGGTTATAGAAAATGGTGCTTTGAAACTATGCAGGAGGCGCCGGAGGAAGAGCTGTGGGGCAAGTGGCTGACGCCGGAGTATGATAAGGAACTCATAAAAAAGAATGCCATTGAGCTGACCATTGAATACCGCAACAAGGACGGCCGCCGGGTGGTGGCACCCAACGGAGCCCAGTCTATTAAAGATATGTATGCCAATGGCTATAAGCTGGGCATCATCTCCAACCTCGTCACCTCTCAGGAGATCCCCCGCTGGCTGAAGGAGGACGAGCTGGAGCAGTATTTCGGCGCGGTGCTGCTCTCCTGTGTGGAGGGCATCCGCAAGCCCGATCCCCGGATCAGTGCCAAGGCCTGCCAGATGCTGGGAGTTAAGCCGGAGCGCTGCGTGTACATCGGGGACAATCTCCAGCGGGATGTGGAGGGCACCAAAGCTGCCGGCTTTGGGATGTTCATTCTCTACACCACGCCGGAAAAACTGGCTAAAGAGAAGATTACCGAGGAGAACCGTCCCGACGCTGTGATCTTCGACTTCAGCGAACTCAAGGACATTTTCCCCCAGGCACCCAAGGTAAACTGGGATAAGGTAAGGAAGGTGTAAGCAATGGAAACAAAAGCAATTTTTCTGGATCTGGGCGGCACTTTCCGGGAGGTAGTAGAGATCCCCGAAGTCTACAACAAGGCTCGCGCCCGTATCGCCGAGATCTGTCAGACCGATATGGATCCGGACACCTACTGGGCGTTTATCAACAAACGCTACGATGTATACCGGGAGTGGGCGCTTCGTTTTCTGTGCGAGGCGCCGGAAAAGCTGCTGTGGACCCGCTGGCTGGTGCCGGAGCTGGATCGGGACTATGTGGAGGCTCACGCCGTGGAACTGACGGAGAATTTCCGTCTGGCCAAGGGTGACCGCCAAGTCGTCCCCCACGGTATTGAAACCGTGCGGGAGCTGCGCCGCCGAGGCTATAAGGTGGGCATCATCTCTGACCTTGTAGGCACCGTGGAGATCGACAAGTGGCTGGATCGGGACGGCATCCGGGATCTTTTCTGTACGGTGAAGCAGTCCTCTGTCACCCTTTTGCGCAAGCCCCACCCTGCCATTTATTTTCAGGCGCTGGATGAGGCCGGGGTGCGGGGCGAGGAAAGCGTGTTTGTGGGTGATAACCTGAACCGGGACATTATCGGCGCTAAGGCTGCCGGGTTCGGCGGCACCGTTTCCGTGGAATACCCCGGCAAGCGCCTGAAGCTCACCCAGGAAAATGTACCCGACTGCATCATCCATGATTTTGCCGACCTTCTGAACGTATTCCCCGGAAACGGAGAATTCCACCCGGAAAATGCTGAAAGGAGAGACCCCTGATGAAACAGTATAAACTTTCCGGCGGCGAAGCCCTGGCGCAAGCCGTGGAACACATCTATCAAACCACTGATCAGGATGACTATCATCTCGAGCCTCTGAACTTGGTCGATGAGGTCGGACAGGGCGTTGGCTGCGTCAAGCCCGGCGACGGCGTGATCTTCTGCTGCCGCCGGGGAGAACGGGAGGTAGAACTGACCGACGCCTTTACCGATCCCGATTTCAAGGGCTTTGCCCGGCAGAAGCTGGATCCGCTGGATTTCGTGATCCTGACCATGTACAACGAAAAATATACCTATCTTCCCATCGCCTTCGCCCCGGAAAAGGTGAAGATGACCCTGGGCGAGATCGTGTCCAGGGCTGGCAGGAGGCAACTGCACTTGGCCGAGAGCGAAAAATATGCCCATGTGACCTTCTTCTTCAACGGCGGTAATCAGACTCCCTATCCCGGCGAGGACGACATCCGGGTACCCTCCCCCAAGGGAGTGGCCTTTGAGACTGTCCCAGCGCTGAGTCTGCCGAAGGTGGCAGAGCAGCTGAAGGACGGTCTCGACAAGGGCTATGACTTTATCGTAACCAACTTCGCCAACGGCGATGTCATCGGTCACACCTCCTGCGACAGTGCCAAGCCATTGGCGGCGGAAGCCGTAGATGAGCATCTGGGAAAATGCATTTCCTATGCTCTGGCAAAGGACTACACCGTTATGGTCACTGCCGACCACGGCAACATTGAGGTGCTCCACAAGCCCGACGGCACCCCCCACGGCGCCCACACCACCAACAAGGTGGCATTCTCCGTACTGGGCGGCGGCGCCAAAATGGTCAAATCAACCGGCAAGCTGTGCGATGCGGCGCCTACTGTTCTGGCCGCCATGGGCATCGACCAACCCACCGAGATGACCGGCACTCCCCTGTTTTCTTTCCGAAAAACCGGGAAGGTTCTGCTGCTGATTCTGGATGGTTGGGGCTTGGACGCCCCTACGGACAACAATCCTATCCATACTGCCGCCACCCCCTTCTGGGATGCCCTTCTGCAAGACAATGACTATGCCGTACTGGATGCCTCCGGCCCGGCGGTGGGTCTGGCAGGGGGCAAGACCGGCAACTCCGAGGCCGGTCACATCAATCTGGGCTCCGGACGGGTAGTCCTGCAGGACGATGTACGGCTCAATCAGGCTATGGCCGATGGCAGCTTCTCTAAAAACGAGAAATTCCTGACGGTGATCCGCTCCTGCAAGGAAAAGGGCACCGCCCTGCACCTGTTGGCCCTGCTGACCAAGAAATCCTCCCACGGCTCCATTGACTATCCTCTGGCACTCTTGCAGATGGCCAAGGACGAGGGGCTGAAGGACGTATTCGTACACATCATCTTCGACGGACGCTCCACCGATCCCGGCAGCGCTCCGGCACTGCTGCGGGAGCTGGGACAGACCATGGAGACCTTGGGCATAGGTAGTATCGTCTCCGGTGTAGGCCGGGGTGTGGCACTGGATCGCGATCAGAATTGGGCCAAGGTACAGCGGGCCTATGATTCGCTGGTATCCGGCACCGGTGTTGCGTATCAAGAATAACCCCAGACGGTAATAAATAAAAAACTGCCGCAGAGGTTGCAGCTCTGCGGCAGTCCATAAGGTCATATAAACCGGTGAAGTATTATTGACCTTTCCTATTTTATTTGATATCGTCCGTATAGTCAAGGGGGAGCGCTCTATCCAGGTGACTTCCCCGTCATATTCTGATTTACAGAGGATTGTCAACTATGGAAAAATATCTGGTATTGGCCACATTTGTTGGCTCTGTTCTCGCGATTCTCTTCGCCGTTTTTACGGCAAAAAAGGTTCTGAGCTTTCCGGAGGGAACGCCCCTGATGCAGCAGATTTCCGGCTATATCCGTCAGGGTGCCAACGCCTATCTGCGCCGTCAGTATAAGGTTGTGGGGATCTTCTTTGCCTGCATGATCGTGGTGCTTTGCATCATGGCGGCCTGCGGTCTTCTGACCTGGTTCGTGCCCTTTGCGTTTCTCACCGGCGGCTTCTTCTCCGGTCTTTCCGGCTTTGTGGGCATGAAGATCGCCACCGCCGCCAACTGCCGCACCGCTAACGCCTGCATGGAGGGCCTCAATCGCGGCCTGCGGGTGGCGTTCTCCGCCGGCAGCGTCATGGGATTCACCGTGGTGGGACTTGGCCTGTTCGATATCTCCGTGTGGTTCTTGCTGCTGCGATTCGTGTTCAAGCTGGACGCCAGCAGTATCACCAGCGCCATGCTGACCTTCGGTATGGGCGCCAGCTCCATGGCACTGTTCGCCCGTGTGGGCGGCGGTATCTTCACCAAGGCCGCCGATGTGGGCGCTGACCTGGTGGGCAAAGTGGAGGCCGGCATCCCCGAGGATGACCCCCGAAATCCCGCCGTCATCGCCGATAACGTGGGCGATAACGTGGGCGACGTGGCTGGTATGGGCGCTGACCTGTACGAGAGCTACGTGGGCTCCATCATCTCCGCCTCTGCACTGGGCGTTGCCGCTTTTTCCGGCAGTGACCCCTTCAAGGCCATGGCCATTCCCATGGTGATGGCCGCCGTGGGAATTCTGTGTTCCATCATCGGATCCTTCTTCGTCAAAACCTCTGAGAACGCCGACCAGCGCACGCTGCTGAAGGCACTGGCCCGCGGCACCAATCTGTCCGCCGTTCTCATTGCCATCATCTCCTTCTTCCTGGTTTGGAAGTTGCTGGGCATCCAGCATTGGGGACTGTATGTAGCCATTCTGTCCGGTCTGGTGGCAGGTGTGCTGATCGGCAAGGCCACTGAATACTATACCTCCGACACCTATAAGCCCACACAGGAGCTGTCCTCCAAGAGCCAGACCGGTGCCGCCACCATCATCATCGGCGGTCTGGGTCTGGGTATGCTGTCCACCGCCATTCCCATCGTCATTGTGGCGGTATGCATCCTGCTGGCCTTCTTCCTGGCCGGCGGCAGTACCAATGCCAACATGGGTCTGTACGGTATCGCACTGGCCGCCGTGGGTATGCTGTCTACGCTGGGTATCACCCTGGCCACTGATGCTTACGGCCCCGTGGCCGATAACGCCGGCGGCATTGCTGAGATGGCCGGTCTGCCCGCCGAGGTGCGAAACCGCACCGATGCGCTGGACTCCCTGGGCAATACCACCGCCGCCACCGGCAAGGGCTTTGCTATCGGCTCTGCCGCGCTGACCGCCCTGGCTCTCATGGCCTCATATATTGAAAAGGTCAAAGAGGTCGGTGCTTCTGTAGACTTTTCCGACTTCTCCCTGATGAATCCCGTTGTACTGGTGGGGCTGTTTATCGGTGCCTGCCTGCCTTTTGTGTTTGCCGCTTTGACCATGAACTCTGTAGGTCGCGCTGCCCAGAGTGTGGTACTGGAGGTACGCCGCCAGTTCAAGGAGATCAC
Organism: uncultured Clostridia bacterium; assembly: GCA_937894515.1. Lineage (GTDB taxonomy): Bacteria > Bacillota > Clostridia > Oscillospirales > Oscillospiraceae > Vescimonas. Next base: position 56,355 of record CALCRH010000258.1, read on the forward strand.
AGGCCTGCTGCAAGGCAAAAATGAGCCAGACTACGCCCGCTGCGTCGACCTGTGCATGAAAGCCTCTCTGAAGGAGATGGTGCTTCCCACTGTCATCGCTATTGCCGTACCCGTTGTGGTGGGTATGGTCCTGGGCTTCCGCGGCGTTGTGGGTATGCTGGGCGGTGCCACTGTCTCCGGCTTCCTAATGGCTATCTATATGGCCAATGCCGGCGGTGCATGGGATAACGCCAAGAAGTACATCGAATCTGACCACTTCGGCGGCAAGGGCAGCGACGCCCACAAGGCCGGTGTGGTGGGCGACACCGTAGGCGATCCCTTCAAGGATACCTCCGGCCCTGCCATCAACATCCTCATCAAGCTGCTGAGCATGGTCTCCATCGTGTTTGCCGGTCTCGTGGTCAACTTCTCTCTGCTGTAAAAACTCTCCCCCTATTGATAAAAGGACACTGCCTTTGGCGGTGTCCTTTTATGCATTTGTCGGTTCTTACATCTTTTGGTTAAATTTTGCAAGGCATAGAAAGGTTACTGCGGTAAATACTACCCTTGTAACTTTACCTTTGACTGGAGGAATTTTGTGCCAATTTCAAAGGAAACGCCATCATCAAACGGAATCGCACAGATTTCTTCTAAGGCACTATGAAGCGCATCCGGCGTGAGGGGAAGATTTTTTAATGTGGCGTCCAAATCCATTGTGGCTCGATTGTCCAAACCGACAATGGCCGTCACCAACATACCACCCTTTAACACAAACTTTTCCTTGTAGGCAGAGGCAGACAAGCGTAGCATCAGGCGCTCAAACATATAGTTCTGCAGAATGACCTGTGCCGGTATATTCTTCTGCTTGGCAATATTGCGGATCTTTGCTTTCAAACTCATTGCGTTACTCATAGGAGTACCTCCAGATACTGTCTCAAGACATTCGCTACACGCATTTTTTTTGCGTAGGCATAGAGCTTGTTCAAATCTTTTTTGGGATGGGCTGCGTAGAGTTTTAATGAAGCAAGGAACGTTTCTGTTCCCACCCTGTTGCGGCTGCGAATCATATCACACACAGTACGTTCAAGGTCATATGCGGGCACTTGATTTCCAGAAGGCGTGCTTAGCATCGTACGCCCCAAATCGAACAGCTCCGGCTTAATATAATAGATTTTACATTCATTTTTCATCGCTGCTGATGCTGTGTAATTTGACGGTACTGTGATCGTATGCTCAAAGGGAGTTCTATCCGAAATACCATGGAGGAACAGTGCCGTTTCGTGAGAAAAAACAAGCCTTTCAGAAAATTTGCTGATAGATAACAGTTCATCGGGCATATCATCAGGGAGAATGTACTGCCCCTGTGCAATCCTGTGGATTTTATTATTTTTGCACAGCTTATAGAGCATGGCTTTGGAGACGCCATGCTCCGCAGCTGTTTTCGTTTCAATCACACCGCCATGTTCTTGGGCAATAGAAATCAGCTCGGTCATATAGTCCATATCATCACTCCTTGCATTTATAAATCAAGGATATTGTATGCGATTTCGTTATGAAAGTCAACAATAATTCATGTGGAACTCCTACAATCAAGAAAACGGTAATACTGAAAAATGTACACTGAGCGAACACGGTCTGGTTAAAGGATTATTCCACGGGCGGCCGCCTGTGGGGACATCCTATGCTGGGTGTGATGATGGCGGAGGAGATGGTCAATGAGCATTTCAAAGAGACTAATCCTCAGAAGGTAAAATTGTTAGAGCACATCATCGCCAGTCATCACGGCACGCCGGAATTTTGGCGCGGCTGTCTATCGCAGAGTGCAAACCGCTTTAAGCCCTGTGATACCAACGCTTTTCTGGATTTTGAAAATCGCCACAACATAAAAATTTTGACCCCTTCCCCTTTTCAAAGCCAGCAGAAAATGCGGCAATGGAAAAAGGAGGAGGTCAATTCTAATAGGTTTTGTGGGGTCAAAAACGGTCCCCCCACGCTTCGCATTTGCGCGGCGTATGGGGACCGTTTATTTGGAGTCTGATTATTTCCACGTCCCGTTGGAAGCAGACCAGTCTTCCGTAAATGCTTTGGCTTCTATTGCTGCTTTGTACGGTTCCGCCAAAAAAGATTTTATCGTTTTCAGCACTGTATCAAAATCATCGGTCTTCGTATCGGTCTTTCGGCAAAACGCTTTCCACTTCTTCTGCATAGCACTGTCGTTGCCGAAGGCCATAACTTGCTCAAACTGCTCCACGGTGAAGTGGTGTCCACGGTTTTCAAAGGTCTTTTCCAGAGCTTCCGCCAGTATTGCGCCATCGAAATCAAACTTCTTGGCAAGGTAATAAAGGTCGTAATAGTCTTTCATCCGGCTGGAGAACTCCATCAAAGGAAGGATGGCGTCAAGTTTTTCGGCAACTGTTGTTTCCAACGAATAGGTATTGACTGTTGGGGCGGTAAAATCGTCAAGCTGCGTCGGTATCTTCCGCTTTTCCTGCTTCGGCACGATTACGTCACCAACGCCGAAGTCGATACCGAAAGGTGTTTTCGTGTTTTTGATCTTTGCCACGAGGGAAGCGCCGATCCCAGCGTATTTCTTCGCTACCGCAATGGGAGCCACGTCCTTGATCTCAAAGGTAATAAAATCGTTGCCGGTGTCGGTCGCAATAATTTCTTCCAGTATCGTCCTGAGCTGTTCCGGCGTGTTTGGCATCTTTCTGAGCAGGAAATCAACGTCAACGGTAACACGGCTGTCAAACTCTGTAAGAGAGTAGATAAAAAGGCCGCCTTTCAGAACAAGATTTTCCGCGTATTTTGATTTCTCCAGTCGGCGCAGGAATTCCTCCTGGCAAAAAAGCTGCAGGCAGAGTTGATAGCTTCTGCCGCTTTCAGCAGCTTTGTTTTTGAGCCGTGCAAGCACGGATGCAGCAATATCAGCCATTCAGCAGCACCTCCATGAGTTCTGTTACTTTTTTATATACCCGCAGCTTCTTCGCATACATCGATAGGTTCTGTAGATTCTTGTTTGTGTCGTTTGCATAGGCGTTGAGCGCTTTATTAAAAGTCTCAGTATCAAGCCTGGCCCGGTATTTGAAACAGTCACAGATTGTGCGTTCCCGGTCATAAACGGGCAGCATTACTCCGTTAAAGATATCACTTGTTTTCCCCAGTTCATAGATTTCCTGCTGCACATAATAGGTTTGGAGCGAAAGAATATTATCTTCAAGCTTCGCCCGTGAGATGGAGCGGGGCACAGCAATCGACCATTTACGCGGAGCAAAATCACTATATCCATAATGAAAGAGTGCAGATTCTACACAGACGATTCCCTTAGGAAAAAGCTTGGCAAGTATTTGTTCTTCCGAAGAAGCATCTGCGTCGGCAACGCTGTAATATCCGTGACGGACACGCTCAAGAACTCCTTTTTTGCACAAAGATAGCACTTGAGTCGCAGAAATGCCGGCAGCAACAAAATCGGCAGACTTAGCAATCCCGCCTTGCTGTGTTATGATATCTATTACTTGTTTTTGGATATCCATCAGCATACCTACTTTGTAAAAATCGCACACAGAAAGCGCAAATGTGTGTTCGTTTTTATTATACAGAAGCATTTAGAAATGTCAACAAAAATACTCACACTCATAAAACTTATGTGCGTAAGTTTTTCAAGCATCAACCCCCGTATTTGCAACGATTTCAAACAGAAAATCCCCACTCCACAAAGCATGGAAGTGGGGATTATTCTATGTATGTGATAATGTCATCAAACCATTTTACAGCACCTTTGCTGCAAATGAAGCTCGAACTTGCGCTTTCTTCTGCCCAATCTGTGACGGGCTATACAGGGATTGAATCCGATGGATGCTTTCCCTATAGTTCATCAAGTCAAACGGTTTTTCCAACAAATCGTAAATACTGCTTACCATTTCATTGGAAAATGCCGTAGGAAGCGCTACTGGACGCACACTCATAACCATGCCATCATTACTACGGACAAAGATAATGTTCATCGGCATCGCTTTACCGCTATCGTAACAATGTCTCATGGGAATATCTTCACGTTGACTCAGATGCGGTGAATAGGGTGCATCTACCCACTCACGCTTTCCCATCTTGGCAGCCAGCAGCATAACGCCGGAATACGTAAATAAGCCAAGTTTCAGCTCATCATACAGCAGTCTTTTTCACTCCTGTTCACCACCACCGATTTCAAATTGAGGTGCGATAACATACAGGGTAGGAGTACCTCCTTCGAATGCCATCATCGTGCCGTCTACGTGGCAGAGGTCTGCGCGAATGTCTCCCACACCAATGCCAATGTTTTTGATTCCTTCCATATAATCTATCCTTTCTGCCCTATGGGCGTATATTCTCGCGGCTTTTCAGCCGATGTCGAGCGTACTCTTGCTCTTTTGTGGGCTTCCCACTCCTCATATTCGCAATTGATACGAGGATTTTCCGGGTTCATCGGCCACTGTTCAACCTCAGCCTTCGGCTGAATTGGTGGACAGTTGCTGCCCACAGTCATGCGAATGGTGTCTCCAATCTCCTGCGAGATGACTTCGATGATCACTTTCCCTCCCTTTTTTCGAAGTTCTTCCGGAATTACCAGTCTGCCGATTCCGGTATATTTCATATAAACCGCTTGGTCTCCACTCAAACGATATGTAATCTGTTCCTTGTGAAGATCACGGCTGATAATGGCGCCATTCATTTTTTCTAACATGGTGTAGAGTAGATTTTCATTGTTGTATTCCTTTCGGATGCTCTTCTTATCTACCACCATTTCATGGCCCATGATGCATCGCTTCTCCATATCGGAAAGCATGGTAAGCGCCATCATCCAAGTCCAAAAGTTCCGCCGTAATACATAAAGCGTAAGCTGTTGATCTTTATCAAAGCCTGCTTCATCGTTTTCCAGCTTCTCCAGTTCATATTCCAATGCGTAAATGTACATCTCCTCCTGCTTAATAATTATTTGCTCAAAAACCTCATCTGCTGCCAGCGCTACTTCGTAATCCTTACAGGGTCTGGATATTTCATTGTCAAAGCAGCAGATAGGCAAATCATCGATAGGTTTTCCTCCGTTCAGACGTTCGACCACCGCCCTGCGCTTTTGCAAAAAGCATTCCAATTCCCGATGAATGGGCACCCTACGAAAGCCATTATCCGACTTGGGAATCATTTTAATTTCCCCTTTCGCATCACGAATTTTGAAAATATCCAGCATATGCTCATCGCCATGGTCAACATACGGCTCGATATCTCTCCAAAACAACGCTCGCCCTTCTGCAGGTCGTATGCCGGTATACAGCATCAGCACTATCAGGCAAATTCTGCCGTCCTCTACAATCTTTTCCCAAAGGATTGCTGTCAGCTTTTCTAACTGCTGAATGGTAAGGGACTTCGTTTTGTGATGGTACTTTTGCAGTTCCTTTTGGATTGCATTCTTTTGCGCTACTTTATTTTTACAAGAATGCAGCTTGCGGAGAATATTCTTTTTCGCATCACCTTTCGCCGTTTCCCTTACATACAGCCATTTCATGATGTTATATGCATCGCCCCGGATGGCAGCAAAGGCGAATACCACATTTAACGCAGATTGTACGGTAGCAATAGTCGCTTCCTGATAATCTCGTCCGTGATCTCCGCGGATTTGACTGATAGCATACTTAACATCTTCAAATGACAGCCGAGAAATGGGCTTTTTCAGATTCTTATCCAGCTTTTCAATGTATTTGCCATAACTCCTCAGTGTTGCGCAATACTCCTTTCTTTTTTTGTGGCTATGGCAATTGTGCTGGCACTTACCTTTCTGCTTGCAACAGTCCTCCGCCTTGCAATCCCACCCCTTAGAATCAGCTATTTCGTACATGTGCTTTTTCCAGTACTGAAGCAGCGTCAACTCGGAATCTTCACATCTCATATTCTTTCCTCCTCAAAATTAATTCTTGCCACAAATCCAAATTTTGCACCAATCACCAGTTCCAAATCTCCCTTAGCTTCCGCATCCGGCGGCAGGGATAATTCAATTCTTGCTTTCGTGCAGTACTCCATAGATGAATTGTAGCAAGTGGCATCATGTCCGTTCTTACTGATACGGCTTCCGTCAACCGGCGCCGTTGAAACAACTTTTTTCAGCCAGCGATCCTGCATGGAGCCAAGTCGATTTTGTTCCGACTCATTATAGTAATCTGCATAATGCCTTGCAGATACCAGCTTTCCCGCTTTTCCCTCGATGAAACGCAGTTCTTCATCCTCGGCGCCTGCATTTGCCAGCTCACGGCGCGCTGTATTTTTCAATTTTACCTGCGCCGAAGTCTTCAGCTTTCCCTCCTTCATGCCGTTCACTGAAGTCACCGCCTCTACACGCTTCTTAATCTCATTTTTCAGCGTTTCAGGGGACATCCGGCGTTTGGCATTGGCCGGGTGAGGAATCAACGGTGTGTCCTCAGGATCTTCTTTTGAGAACAAGCTGTTTATGCAATTTGCCGCATAGGTAGAAAGCGGAAGCTTTCTTCTTTCGTTCGCATCCTCTATGCGAATCGTTTTACAATTTTTACCTCCATTCTTCACATACTTTTCATAAATATTGACTGTGCACCGATTGGAAAAATTAGATAACGGCTTAATGTCTTTCCGATCCAGCGCACAAATCTCTTCCTCATCCAACCCCAGCGTGGCCATCAGTACCAGGGCTGCATCTACGGGCGTTGCGTGGATTTTTCCGTCTGCACCATAAGGTGGAAACAGCGCTGCACACTGCTTATAGGTCAACATGGTCGGGTTGATATTTTCCCGCATGGAGCTGTCAAAGCTTTTCCTGTGATGTGTTTCCCCCACAGCATCATAAGCATCCCAACCCAGCATATCTTCCACAGCGCCTATTGCGCAAAGCTCCTCCAGTAAATGATTCATCACGCGCTTCACTGCTTTGCGCTTATGGGTGGATTCCTTTATGAGCCATTTCCCGCACCGCTCTGCCGTTACCTCCCGCCACGGCGTATTTCCCTCCTTCTTCAACAGCAACTCTATGGTGCGTTTATCATCCGCTATCGTTTCGGGACTTCTTTTCGTCTCCTCTTCGCCATAGAGCAGCGCGTTATAGTCCGCTGCAATCATCGCTCCCAGTGTCAAATCCTGCAAATCACAACGTCTTTGAAGTCCTGCATCTCGCAGATGAAGTTTTTCCTCTTCATTCTTGCAAAACGATGCGTCTCTTGTTAGCATCCGCCAAAAGAAATCCTTCATTTGCTTATCGACCACATCCTCCAAGTGTTCAAGCCAGCCATTGTCCTTTTCGTCCGTATTTTGAGCGCTGCTAAGTTGCTCATTCATGGCTGCCGTTACTACTTTCGGAGTATGTTCATAAACGATTTTCCCATCCACCCGGTAGGAGTAAATCACCATCAGATTCTTCGCTCTATTTTCAAACCGAAAGAAAACCGGTGTCCCATAATATTTCCCCTGCATGATTACTTTCACGTTATTTTCTCCTTTACAATATCATTCGTCGGAAATCCAATTTGGCTTGTTTCCTTCTGCCTCTTTCCTAAGCTTTATTGCTTGTAAGGGTAGATTACACCTTTTGGAGTCTGTCTGAATTTACCTGTGTCCGATTGCAGGGGGGAGAATACAAATGGGGCCGATTTTTGACCTCATAATTGACTTCTTATCGACGCTATGCTATTTTTGTTTTAGACAATACGGTCAAAAATCGAGGTGAAGGACTCATGGCATCGCAATTCGAGAAAATACCGGATTTCAATTTTCGTGAAGAATATGCGGGGCATAAATGTTCTATTAACTTTAATTCTGATTTTCTTCATAGCCGCCATCTATTAACAAGTTGCTCTTCAATCAAAGAATTTCTGTCGTTCTATCGAGAGTATTCAGATTTAGATATACCCGATCCTTTTCCTGAAGAAAGCATTAATTACAGTGTTAGCGATGCTTGCCAAACTCTTTGTATGGACTGCAGGCATTCCTCGTTCCATGTTCTTGCGCTGTCTGATCATACTTATCATTTACCGGATCGTACAGAGGGCACAACCTGCCCATTGGAGAGCGAATTTACAAGAAGTGTCACCATCAGGCTAAAGACTCCCTATCGAAAAGATCTATTTTGTTCAGACCCTTCCTGTAAAAATTATCGACAGGTCACCACAATTACTCCCGATGGATATACCACGCCGGAATTTCACGATATTCTCTACAAAGGCAGTCCTACAATAGTTGAAATAACCCGCTGGAAATACAAATGTCCGCATTGCAACAAACGTATTCCGATGCAACTGATTGCAGGTATAGAAATTGCGCCGCGCTATCAATTAACCTCACGCCTGCTGCAGGAGATATATAAGAACTGCATTTCTTCCCGCTCCGGTGGAATTACTTTGAATACCGAGAAGGCCATCGCAGAGGGGTATGGTATCAATCGTAAAAAGCTAAGTGCTTATCTAAATGCTGAACGAAAGGAATTGGTAGAAACCTATTTTTCAAATCTGGCAGCTCAAATATCGCATCAGCACAAAATGCAGATTGGTTTCGATACAGGCTCCGCTTATTGCTGTAAAATGGTCACTACCAAAAACTACTCCCTCGGCTTGCTTTTCTGTGCATCTGTCGAAGAAGACGATGCCGAGCCGAACATTTCATCTGTCACATTGCAAATGGCTTTTGATGACGAGACGATTAGAGTGGCCCGTGCTTGGATGAGCGGTAATTTTTCCGCTTTTCTTAATCTTGATCACGATCATCTCATCGTTTTTTCACACTATTTCTCCGCTGCGGAATATCCGCACTTAGACCATTCTTATGCGTATCATTTGGTAATGCTTGTCTTCACTTACGGTCTGATGCTGCAAAACGCACAAGTATTTCAACAAGAATTGCAGGAGTTCCTCCTAACGCGAGAGCTAAAAAACTCGCTCAGCTCGGGAGACTTTTTTAACCTATCCTGTACCAAAAAGATGGCTGAGGATATTCTTGCATTCGGGCAATTTACAGGTCAGACTGCCCTTACAGAAGCAGGGCAAAGCTTTTTAGAATATGTCGCCAGTTTCGGAAGGCACGCCAACGATAAAACTTTCTATCGTACGCGGTATTACATCGGCAATCTTCCGGCAATAACTAACCTTCAAACGCAGCTTGAACTGGAATTCTCCCAGCTCCCGGAGATTTCTGATGCAGAGAATTGGAGTGAGGACTGTAGCGACGAATTCTACCAAACGAATCCCAGTCTTGCCATTCAGCGCTTGCTGTTCTTTAATGAGGCTGCCGTTGCTGTTGCATTAAAGGATGATCCTATTGATTCTTTATTTAATGAAGATGGATCTATCCGTAAAGATATAGACTTTGGCAACGGCATTCCTATTGAACAGTTGGAATCGCTATTGCATGAAAAAGGTCTTTTCTGCGATTGACAACAAAAAAATAAAGGCTCGTGTATCATCCAAGTGATACACGAGCCTTTATTTTTTGCTATATTGTGTTCTATTTCTTCGCTTCTCTTTCAATCGTTTCGTTAATTGCCCGATAAATAAATGCGTTTGTGGATTCTCCATTTGCCTTTGCATGATTTTGTATGCGTTCCTTATTTCCCTTTGGAACACGGAGCATAATATTGTCTACATTTTCAGTAAGATATTTCGCTTTCGACCTACGCTTTGCCTCATCTGTTGACATTGTCTACCCTCTCCTCTCTGCAAGAATAGTATAGCCAAAAGAAAGAAATATGTCTATTGTACAATTTTAACATACCTGATAGCAGATATTTGTAGGATGTCACAGTTGATACCTGTTAGCAGGTATTGTATACTATTATCAGAAAATAAAATAGCGCGGCAGCGCCGGGGAGCACCACCTCCCCAGCGCCTGCATAGGTGAAGTGACCACCTACACAACGGGAATCCCCGCACCGACAGGATTATTATATCTTTATATGTGCGGTATTGCAAGGGGAAATACGACTCCGGCACTGTGTAGGACAACACCTACACAGTGCTTTTTTGTTTTCAAATAAACGAAAAGGAGTAGGAACCCCATGAAAACCATTCAGTTCCCCGCATACCCCGCTGGAAGCGGACATAGCTTGAATCGAGGAGGTTCGGCTATGGAGATCAAGCACACCCACCCCCAGTACATCACCGACGACCAGCGTATGGAAAAGTTGAAGGACACCCGCGCTGTGTGTCTGGCTGCCATCGGACGGCTGCGTGCTAAACCCGCTAAGCCGGCCCAGACCGTGAGGGTTGCATGACATGAGAGAAGATGCTGTCTATGCCCGTCAGTCGGTGGAAAAGAAGGACAGCCTGTCCATCTCCGGGCAGATCGACCTCTGCTGTCGCACAGCAGGGGTCGATCACCTGCGGGAGTACAAGGACAGTGGTTACTCCGGCAAGAATACGGAGCGTCCGAACTTTCAGCGTCTGATGAAGGATATCAAAGCCGATCGCATCGGCACCCTGTACGTGTACCGTCTGGATCGTTTCTCCCGCAGCGTAGCGGATTTCGGTCAGCTGTGGGAGATCCTCCAGGAGCACCACGTAGAGTTTGTGTCTGTCAGCGAGAACTTTGATACCAAGACCCCCATGGGCCGTGCCATGCTTCATATCATCATGGTATTTGCTCAGTTGGAACGGGAAACCATTGCCGAGCGCGTCAAGGATAATTACTATCGCCGTGCCGCATTGGGGCGCTGGCCCGGCGGTACCGCCCCCTTTGGCTACAACAACGGTCGTGTCAATGATGCCAACGGATGCAAGATCCCCGCCATCATTCCCAACGCCGACGCCGCGGTGGTGCAAACGATTTTCAGCACCTATGCACAGGAGGATATGACCCTCGGCGCTCTGGCCAAGATTCTCAATGACGGTACCGGCAACGCCGTCAACCGCGGCACGTGGGATAACGTAATGCTCTCCCGCATCCTGCACAATCCGGCATATGTCATGGCCGACCCGCAGGTGCGGCTGTATCTCCTGTCGCAGGGCGTCAACGTCACCTCCCCCGAGGAAGACTTCGATGGCGTCCACGGCGTATTGCTGGTCGGATCGCGGGCCAGTAACGAGCGGAAGTACACCGATATGCGGAATCACTCCGCTTCTGTCCTCAACAGCGTCGGCATCGTCCCCGCCGATCTGTGGCTCCTGTGCCAGGAAAAGCTGGCGCACAACCGTCAGGTCGGTAACAGCGGCAAGGGAAAGCATACCTGGCTGTCTGGTCTGCTGAAGTGTTCCAAGTGCGGTTACAGCATCAAGATCGGCTTTGAAAACGATCACCGCTGGCTGCTGTGCAGCGGACGGTATAATCTGGCGCACTGCGATGCCTCTATCCACGTCAGTCTGACGGAGTTGGAGGAAATTGCGACACAGGAGATCGAAAGGCTTTTGGCAGAGTGCCCCACCACGCCGGTGGAACCGGAGAAGGACAACTATGCGGACCGCTTGGCTGAAATTGACCGCCGTGCTGACCGTCTGCTGGATGCCTTTGCCGAGAGCGATATGTCTGACACCTATCTCAAGCGTGCGCTGAGTCGTCTGGAAAAGGAACGTCAGGCACTTTTGGACAGTCGTAAGCGTGAGCAGAATCGGCCGGTATTGCCGGACAAGCTGGTATTCTCTCAGTTGAGCTTTGAAGAAAAGAAGGTCGTTGCTGCCCAGTTTATCGAACGCATTGATGTCGGCGAACACTTGGCCGAGATCAAGTGGAAAGTTTAACAAAAGATATTACAGGAGGATTTTATCATGTTTTTTGCGCACATGCCCATTTCGCAGTTCAACTACTGCTTGAATATCGCAAACTTTTATATCCTTAGCGCCCTGTCTCTGCGTACGACCCAGGGTGGTAAGCCCTATCTCAGCGGCGTCCTCTCCGATGCCAGCGGTCGTATTCCCTTCGTGATGTGGGACGACCTGCCCGATTTTACCGCCGACGATGTCGGTAAGGTCGTCTACGTCGACGGCATCGTACAGGAATATCGGGATGCCCCTCAGGTCAAGGTCGATATGCTCTGTCTCGCCACCGATGCCGATATGGAGACTATCCAGCTGTCGGATCTGGTCCCCTGTGCGCCCATCGATGTTGAAAAGGCAGTTACGAAGATGGAAGAAATGCTGACCAGTCTTTCCGACTCGATTTATTCCTCTATTGCTTTCTATGCCTACATGGAGTTTTCGGAGAAGCTGGAAGTTTGCCCCGCTGCCAAGTCCATCCACCACGCTTTTGTCGGCGGCCTGACGATGCATACTTATCACATGATGTGTCTTGCTGAATTGGTCTATCTGCAGTATAAGGACCTTATCCCTATCGACCACGATCTGCTGATTGCCGGTACCTTTCTCCACGATATTGGTAAAATTCGCGAGTTTGAACTGACGGACCAGCATCTGGTCAAAGACTATTCCAAGGACGGTCAACTGTTTGGCCATCCTACGCTGGGGGTCAAGATGGTGGACGAAATTATCGACAAGTATTGTCCTGATGCCGATCCTGACAAGGTCAAGCTGCTGAAGCATATTATCGTGTCTCATCACGGCGCTCCTGAATACGGTGCCGCCGTTTATCCCCAGAGTGTAGAGGCAGAAATCGTCCACCAGCTGGACAGTCTCGACAGCCGCCTCGAAATCTATCGCAGTGAGTTCAGCAAGACCCCTATCGGTAAATTCAGCGAATTTAACCGCGCATTGGATCATTGTGTTTTTAACCACAAGACTGCTTGAGGAGGGTGACAGCATGAACGAATTCGATAATATCATCGGCTATACCGCCGTCAAGGCAGATCTGGAACAGATCTGTGATGTTCTGCGCCACCCCACCGCCTACACCAAGCTGGGTGCGTCTACGCCCCACGGGCTCCTCCTCCACGGGGAGCCCGGCGTGGGCAAGACCCTGATGGCAACCTCTCTCATTGCCGCCAGCGGGCGTCCCTCGTTTACCTGTCGCAAGGATCAGTCCGGCGGTGACTTCCTCAAGAGTATTCGGGAGACTTTTGCACAGGCTAAGGAGAATGCACCGTCCATCGTGTTCCTTGACGATTTAGATAAGTTTTCTAACTGCGATATCGATTTGCCCGATGCCGAGGAATACGTAACCGTTCAGTCCTGCATCGACGACCTGACGGACTGTGAAGTCTTTGTCCTCGCAACCGCCAATAACAAGCGCAAGCTGCCCCGCTCCCTTCTCCGTGCCGGACGCTTTGACCGGGTAATGGAGATCACGGCGCCCCACGGTGCCGATGCCGAGAAGATCATCCGACACTATCTGGCAGGTAAGAATATTGTGGTTGATCTGGATGTCAAGCTGATCGCCCGCATGATGGACGGCCGTTCATGCGCCGAACTGGAAACCGTCATCAATGCGGCGGCGGTCTATGCCGGTGCCGAACGGGCAGAACGCATCA
>CALCRH010000259.1 GCA_937894515.1 uncultured Clostridia bacterium
TGGAAAAAGACGCGGCTGGCTGCCGCGCCTTAAACCGTAATTTATATTGTAGGAGTGATATCATGCCAACCAACTATCAAGATTTTTCTCTGGATCACCTGGGTCCATTCCTCACCTCGCACCCCGGCCGCGGCACTATGCGAGTGCAGGTCACCACCGCCGATGCCGCTTTTCCCCTGTCAGACGCTGTCGTGGAGGTCTCCGCCGTCATTGACGGTACTGCTCTCCCACTCTACCGCCGCAAAACCAACCAAAGCGGCATTGTGGATAACCTCATTCTGCCGGCAAAGCCCCGTCTTGCCTCTCAGCGGGAATCCACCGCCCACAATAGCGGCACGCTTTACACCGTCACTGTCTCCCATCCCGGTTTTCGTTCTCTTACCGATAAGCGCGTAGTGATCTATGACGGCGTAGAAACCATCTTTCCCGCCGCCCTACAGCCTATTGTAGTCTGAAAGGAGCGTTTCCCATGCCTGTCAATCCTGTGATTCCGGAAACCATCACGGTCCATCTGGGACGCCCCAATGAAGCAGCGTCCAATGTCATTGTTCCTTTTGCGGAGTATATCAAAAACGTGGCCTCTCACGAGATCTACCCCACCTGGCCGGAGAGCGCGATCCGTGCCAATATTCTGGCCCAGATCTCCTACACCCTCAACCGCGTTTATACGGAATACTACCGCAGCCGCGGCTATGATTTTGATGTCACCAACTCCACTCAGTTCGATCAATCCTATGTCCCCGGCGGCGACATCTTTGAAAATATCAGCCGCATCACTGATGAGATCTTCAATAACTACATCGTCCGCCGGGGCAATATTGAGCCGCTTTTCGCCGCCTTTTGTGACGGTGTACAGACCCAGTGCCGCGGTCTTTCCCAATGGGGCAGCGTGGAACTGGCGGAGCGCGGGCTTGTCCCCTACGAAATTCTGCAGTACTACTACGGCAACGACATTGACATCGTATATAACGCCCCGGTAGGCGGCAATACGCCGTCCTACCCCGGCAGACCGCTCCGCCGCGGCAGTGCCGGCGAGGACGTCCGCATCATTCAGCGCCAGCTCAACCGCATCGCCGTCAACTACCCTGCCATTCCCCTCTCGCCTACCAGCGGCATTTTCGATCAGGCAACGGAAAACGCCGTCCGTGCCTTTCAGGGGATTTTTAATCTGGCGGTAGACGGCATCGTGGGCAAGGCCACCTGGTATCGGATCAAACAGGTCTGGACTGGGGTAAAGCAGCTCAGCGATCTGGCCAGCGAAGGGCTTACCATCACTGAAGCCCAGCGCGTATTTCCTGAGATCCTGCGCTATGGCGATCGGGGCGGCGGCGTACAGGTGGTGCAATATTATCTTGCTTTTCTTGGCTTCTTCCTTCCCCAGCTCCCCCCCATCGAAGTCACCGGCGTCTTTGACGATGCCACCCGAGACGCGGTCTATACGTTCCAGTCTTACGCCGGATTGCCCATAGATGGTATCGTTGGCCGTGACACCTGGAACGCCCTGCAAGATAATTATGCGCAGGTAGTGAACAACCTACCTGCACAATATCAGCAATATTTGAGTCAGATCTACCCCGGCCGTTATCTGGTAGTGGGCGACCGGGGGGAGAGTATTCGTCAGCTCCAACAAAATCTGCGCCGCATTGCCCAAGCCGATCCCAACATTCCGCTGATCGAAGTCGATGGCATTTACGGCCCGGCGACCCAGGCCGCCGTTTTGGCAATGCAGCGACAGCTGGGCATGGAACAGACCGGCGCCGTGGGTCCCATTTTGTGGCAGACCATCATGACCCGCGGCAGCACACTTTGACTTTTTCCCCGATTTTTTCAGTCTCTTGTTTTTTCCAAATTTTTTTCCGTTTTGGCAAGAATTTTTTCCCAATTTTCACACTTCGGCAAGTTTTTTCAATTCAGAAGATATACTCCCGCGTTCAAATACGCCGCAAACGTCACCCATATAAGATAAGGCACGATCAGCCACGCCGCTGCGCGATCCACCTTTCTAAATGTCAGCGCCATCCAAATAATCAGCCCCCACAGCACCATCAGCCAGAGAAAAGCAAACCCAAATGCCTGTAAATTAAAGAAGTAAATACTCCAGCAGAAGTTAAATGCCAACTGCAAAATATAGATCAGCAGGCATCTTTCCCGTAACGCATTTTCTCTTTTCAACTGCGTTCTGGCAACGGCTATCGCCATCAGCGCATAGAGGATTGCCCAGACAATGGGAAATACGATGGCCGGGGGCGACAGAGGCGGTTTGACAATGGTTTCCTTATAGATTTCCGTCCCCTCACGGGTCAAAAAGCCGGATAGTGCGCCTACTGCTTCGGTCAGCAGAATCCAGAATGCGTAGGTTTTCCATGCACCTTTTTGTTTCATATTCATCACCGAAAGTAGGGTATGCAAAACCCGCCGAACTTATGTCCGGCGGGTCACTGTTTGAAAATCGAATTATTCCAAAATACTTAACTTTCTGATGTCATTTTCGTCAATAATTCCCGCTAAATCAATGTTTTTGCCATCTCTCCACAATCTTTCCAGGTCGTAAAATTCCCGGGCCTCGGCGTTAAAAACGTGGACTGCAATACACCCATAGTCCAGCAACACCCATGTGCCGCCGCGATAGCCCTCACGGTGCAGCGGCTCTTCGCCGGCCTCCTCGGTCAGCACCTTTTCTACGTTGTCGATCAGCGCATTGATCTGGGTATTGCTGGAGCCGGTGGCGATGACAAAGTAATCCGCCAGCGTGGTCAGGTCAGCGATTTCCAGTACCTGGATCTCCTTGCCTTTCTTATCACTTAGTGCCTTTGCGGCCATCAAGGCCAGTTCTTTCGGTTCTTTCATAGCGTAACCCCCGTTTCTATCAGGTAATTTCTTGCATCCAATGTATTGTGGTGTACCGGATTGCCCATGGCTTTCATCTCGTCTACCGTCATCTGCAATCCCAGTAATAGTCCCTTGTCCAGATCCTCGTAGACCACTTTCCGCAGCGGCTCCACATCGTCAAAGTCTCTGCTTGGCTCGATATAATCCGCCAAATAGAGGATCTTTTCCAGTTTTGTCATATTGGCCCGGCCTGTGGTGTGCCAACGGATGGCGTCGTACACCTCGTCATCCACGCCGAACACCCGACGTGCCAGTTCCGCACCGGTACGGCTATGCAGCAGCTTCAGCGCCTTTTGCTCCAATTCGTCTAGTTCGATACCGTACTCCCGGCACAAGGCAAGCTGTTCGTCCATCTCCAGCTTTTTGGTGCAGTCGTGGAGTAGTGCCGCCACCCGGGCCTTGGTCTCGTCCACGCCGTACATCCGCGCCAGCTTTACCGCCTCCAGCTCGGTTCCCAGCACATGGGGCATCCGTTTCGGCTTCAGATAACTCAACGCGATAGGCCGCAGCTCGTCCGGTGTCAGTTGCTTCAGATCAGTATGTGTACCATAGAGGTGTTCCCGCTGAATATATCCCCAAACTGCAAGGGGGATAAGGTCCTTTCCCTTTTCAGTCCGGAAGGCTTCCCGCACATCTGTGGACGAGAGTTCGATCACATGATCGTTCACGATAATATCCACTTTTGCGCCGTATTCCTGCTCCAAAAAGGCTTTTTGCGCCGCAAAGGACTCTTGTTCTCCGTCTTTTAAGCGGCTGAACGCACAGATATGGGCCAGCTGGCAGATGCTCTCCGGTTCGTGCCAGGTTTGGAACGACAGAAACATATCGCTGCCCATCAGCAGATACAATTCATCGTCAGGATACAGCTTCCGCAGATCGCGCAGGGTATCGCTGGTATAGCTTTTTCCCTGGCGTTTCAGTTCCATATTGCTGACCTCTGTCAGCTTGCCGATGCTTCCTGCCGCCAGCTTCACCATCGCATAGCGTTGGTGTTCATTGGCACTTCCCGCCGGCAGTTCCTTATGAGGCGGTATTTTATCAGGGATCAACAGAAGTTTATCCAGCCCCAGCTTCGCTGCTGCCGCACGGGCGGCAGTGATGTGACCATTATGAGGCGGGTTAAAGGTTCCCCCATAAATTCCGATTTTCATGCTCTTTTCGCCTTGACCAGTTCAATTTTCCGCTTATCCTTTTGGGGTTGCTGGCGGTAGAGGACGAACTTGTTGCCGATAACCTGCACCACCTCGCTGCGGGTGACAGGCGCCAGCTCCTCTGCCGCTTCCCGGGCAGTCAGCAAACTGTTTTCCAGCACCTTACCCTTGATCAGTTCCCGGGCTTCCAGGGCATCGTTTGCCTGCTTGATCAGGTTTTCACCGATGCCGTCCTTGCCAACCATCAAAATCGTCTCCGCTGTGGAGGCAATACCGCGCAGCTGTGCGCGCTGTTTACTTGTCAATTCCATAGGTTTATTTCTCCAAATATTTCTTTAATTCCACTGCAAAGGCACGCAGGGCGTTGCCGCGATGAGAAACGGCGTTCTTCTCCTCTGCTGTCAGCTGGGCAAAGCTTTTTCGCAGCTCCGGCACAAAAAACAGGGGATCATAACCAAAGCCATTTTCCCCCCGGGGAGCAAAGCCGATGGTGCCCTGGCACTCTCCCTCGGCAGTCACCATGTCACCATTGGGGAAGGCACAGACGATGGCGCTGTGGAAATGGGCGCGGCGATCTGTACAGCCCTGCATCATCTCCAGCAGCAGGGCGTTTCGCTGTGCATCATTATCGAAACCGCCAAAACGGGCGGAGTACACGCCGGGGCCGCCGTTGAGCCAGTCCACGCACAGACCGCTGTCATCCGCGATGGCAGGCAAACCGCTGGCTTCCATCACCGCTTTTGCCTTAATGGTTGCGTTCTCCAAAAAGGTCTCGCCGGTCTCTTCCGGCTCCAAGTTCAAGCCCACTTCGGACTGTAAAATCACTTCCACGCCCAAATCACCCAGAATGCTCTGCATTTCGGTGAGCTTTCCCTTGTTGTGGGACGCCAATACGAATTTCATCTTAAATCTCCCCTAAAATATCCTTCTCCTTGCGGATCAGCTCCCGGTTACCCTTGAGACACAGCTCCACCAGATCCTGCTGCTCCCGGGCGGTAAAGGCACGGCCCTCGCCGGTACCCTGCAATTCGATGATCTCGCCACGCTCATTCATAATGCAGTTCAGATCCACCTGGGCCCGGCTGTCCTCGCTGTATTGTAGGTCAAGCATTAAATCATCGTCCACGATACCGGCGCTGATGCCGGAGACATAGTGGATAATGGGATTACGTCCAATATAGCCATCGTCCACCAATTTCCGGCAGGCCAGAGCCAGCGCAATAAAGCCGCCGGTAACGGACGCGGTACGGGTGCCGCCGTCTCCCTGCAATACATCGCAGTCAATAGTAATGGTACGCTCGCCCAGCAGCTTCATATCCACCGCAGCACGGAGACTGCGGCCAATGAGACGCTGAATTTCCGCGCTTCTGCCGGAGAGCTTCAGCTTGTCCACATCACGGCGGGAACGCTCCCGATTGGCGCGAGGCAGCATGGAATACTCTGCCGTTACCCAGCCGTGACCGGGCTTTACATGGGGCGGGGTCTTTTCCTCCACGGACGCGTTGCACAGCACCATGGTGTCACCGCATTGAATGAGAACGCTGCCCTCGGCAAATTTGGTAAAATTGGGGGTAATGGTCACGGGCCGCAGCTCGTTCCATTTTCTGCCGTCTGCTCTTGTCATAATAATCTCCTTTCGGGCGACCACATAGGGTCGCCCCTACGAGTTATATTAATGCACCGGTGAATTCCCGGGCGTCAAAAGGCTTCATATCCTCGATGCCCTCACCCATGCCGGCGAATTTGACAGGAACGCCCAGCTCCTTGGCGATAGCAAACACGATGCCGCCCTTGGCGGTGCCGTCCAGCTTGGTCAGGATAACGCCGGTAAGGCCCGCGGTCTCTTTGAAGAGCTTGGCCTGGGTCAAACCGTTCTGGCCGGTGGTGGCGTCCAGCACCAGCAGGGTCTCTACGCTGCTGTCCGGACACTCACGGTCAATAATTTTCCGCATTTTCGCCAGTTCATTCATCAAATTCTGCTTGTTGTGCAGGCGGCCTGCCGTATCGCACAGCACCACGTCCACATTTTTTGCTTTGGCGGACTGCAAAGCGTCAAACAGCACAGCGCCGGGATCGGCACCCTCGCTTTGCCGAACAATGTCCACACCGGCACGTTGTGACCAGATTTCCAACTGATCCGCCGCTGCAGCCCGGAACGTATCCCCGGCGCAGAGCAGAACTTTCTTGCCCTCTTGCTTCAGGGTGTGGGCGATCTTGCCAATGGACGTGGTCTTGCCCACGCCGTTGACGCCGATAAACAGCACCACGGCGGGCTTATTGCTCAAGTTGAGAGTCATATCGCCCACTTCCAGTTTCTGCGCCAGCACATCACGGAGGGCATCTTTGACTTCCTCCTCCGTACGGAGTTTTCTGGCGTATGCCACGTTTTGCAGCTCCTTGACAATATCCAGAGACAGGCTCATGCCCACATCTGCCATGATGAGGGCATCGGTGAGGTCGTCATAGAAGGCATCGTCCAGTTTTTCCCATGTGACATTGTCCAACCACGATTTTTTCAGCTTATCGAAAAATCCCATTGTGGAGCCTCCTTACTTGATGTTCAGTTCTTTCGCCATGTCGTTCATATTGATGGTCAGAATGCGGCTGACGCCACGCTCCTGCATGGTAACGCCGTACAGCACGTCTGCCTCTTCCATGGTGCCGCGGCGATGGGTAATGACGATGAACTGGGTCTTGCCGCAGATGCGGCGCATATAGCGGGCATAACGTACCACATTGGACTCATCCAGCGCCGCCTCGATCTCGTCCATGACGCAGAATGGCGTGGGGTGGACCTTCAAAATGGCAAAGTACAGAGCGATGGCCACAAAGGCCTTTTCACCGCCGGAGAGCAGTGTAATGGTCTTGAGCTGCTTGCCGGGCGGCTGCACCTTGATCTCGATGCCGCAGCCCAGAATATCGTTTTCGTCCTCCAGCTCCAACTGGGCCTTACCGCCGCCGAACAGCTCCAAAAACGTCTGCTGGAAGCTCTCGTTGAGCAGTTTGAACTGCTGGGCAAAGATTTCGGTCATCTGCTTGGTGATCTCATCAATGACACCCTGCAGTTCCTCTTTCGCCTTTTCCACGTCAGTACGCTGTTCGGACAGGTATGTATAGCGGGTGTTGACCCGCTCGAATTCCTCGATGGCACCGATATTGGGGGTGCCCAGACCCTTGATCTCCCGGTTCAGCTCCGCGATACGGCGGGTGGCTTTCGGAACGCTCTCCAGTTCGATCCGCTGCTGGAGTGCATCGGAATGGCTCAGCTCGTAGTTCTCCCAGAGCTTGTCCAAAATCTGGCTCTCCTGCAGGGCGTTGGTCTCCAGCTTCTGCTCCAGACGGCTGACCTCCTGGGAGGTGGCAATCACCGCATCGTTGCATTCGCGGCTGGCACGGGTCTTGGCATCACGCTGTGCCTCCAACTGCAGTTTGGCGTTGGACAGATCGCTCAGTTTTTGCCGCAGATCGCCGCTCTCGGTACGCAGGGCATCTGCCTGCGCCTGATGGGCAGCCAGCTCCTGTGCCGCAGAATCGTTCTTTGCCTGATAGTCGGCGATCAGGGCTTCTCTGCCCTCACGGTCAGTAACCATCTCGGACTGCAGGCGTTTCAAATCTTCAATACTGCGGAGCTTCTCCTCCCGCTCGGTCTGCAGCGCCGCCTGATCTGCCTTTCGCTCGGAAAGCTGCCGGGCAATGACGTTGGTTTTTTCCAACGCCTCGGACTGGCCGGACTGGCTGGCCAATGCGCGGTTATGCAGTTCGCCGGCCTTTTCTTCAGCGGCCGTAATGGCCTGCTGGGCAGCGGCACAATTCTCGGTATCCGTCTTGAGTCGCACGGCAATGGCTGCCAGATCAGCTTCCATGTCCTCACAGCTCTGCTGCAGGGTGTCCGTCAGAATATCATAGTGATCCTGCTTGCCCTGGTACAGCAGCACGCCGTCCTCAGCCTTACGCTGCTGCTCTTTGGCCACATTCAGCTCGTACTCCGCCTTATCCAGTTCCCGCTTTGCCTCATCGGCAGCGGCAATGGAGACGGCAAGGCTCTCCTGTGCAGCGGTCAGCTTTTCGCCCAGTTTGGCAAGCTCGTTGGCACGGCTCAAAACGCCGGCACTACGGCTCACAGAGCCGCCGGTCATAGAACCGCCCTTGTTCATCACCTGACCGTCCAGAGTCACGATACGGAAGCTGTTGCGGAACTTCCGTGCCATGGCAATACCGCAGTCGATATCCTCCACCACCACGGTACGGCCCAGCAAATTCTTGAAAATGCCGTCATACTGCTTGTCGTATTCCACCAGTTCCGCGGCGATGCCCACAAAACCGGTCTCATTCTGCACATTCTCACGGAGAATATCCCCATGGATCGCCGTCAGGGGCAGGAAAGTGGCGCGGCCGCCGTCCCGATTTTTCAGGAAGTTGATGGCGCTCTTGGCGTCCTCTTCCCGATCCACCACGATGTTCTGCAGGCCTGCACCCAGCGCGATCTCCAGCGCCACGGTGTACTTGTCACGGGTCTTCATCAGGCTGGCCACCGGACCGCGAATACCACGGAGTGTATTCTTCTCCGCCGCCTGCATACAGACCTTGACCGCTTTGGAAAAGCCCTCGTACTCCTTTTCCATCTCCGTCAGCAGACGGATCCGGTTTTCCAGCGCACCCAAATCCATGGTAAGCTGAAGCTTTTTGGCGGCAGCTTCTTCCGCTTTTTTGCGGCGGCTGTCCATCTTCAGGCTGTGGCCGCTGATGATATTGGAAACAGCCTCCGCTTCCTCTTTGGCATCACTCAGCAGCTTCCGGTTTTCCCGGGACTCCTGCTCGCTTTGTCTTAGCTTTTCCCGCGCTTCAGCCAGGTCGCGTTCCACCGTCTCCCGGCGCTCAGTAACCTCCCGGATACCGGACTGCAGGGCGCTGAGTTTTGCCCGGCTGTCGGCAGCTTCTGCCAAGGCCAAAGCCTCTTCCGCCCGGAGATTTTCCGCAGTTTTGGCAGCACCCGCCGCATTTTCCGTCATGGCGCGAGTCTGCTCCAACAATTCGTTGACCTCTGCTTCCAGGACAGTACTCTCATCATCAATGGCAGTAATACGCGCCAGCAGTTCGTCCATCTGCGCTTGCAAATTGTCTTTGCGGCTGTCGGTGGCACTTACTTCCTCTCGAATTCGCGCAATGTTCTCGTTGTTGTGCTCCACGGTGGTACGCAGCACCGCCATGTCGTTCTCCTGCCGGGCGATATCGCCGTCAAAGGAGGCCATCTGGACACGAAGGGCTTCAGCCTCCATGTCGTTCTGCCGTACCTGTTCACTCAGGGCCTCTGCCTCGGCATAACTGTCGTTCAAGGCGGATTCGGCACGGATCTTGTCGGCGCGGGCAGTCTCCATGTCGGTTTCCAATTTGATCTTGGCAGACTTCAAGGCCGCCAGATTCTCCAGCCAGACGCTGATCTCCAACACGCGCAGTTCGTCACGAAGCACAAGATAACGCTTGGCTACCTCCGACTGCTTGCGCAGAGGTTCCACCTGCAGCTCCAGCTCTGCGATCTTGTCATTGATACGCACCAGGTTTTCCTCGGTACGCTCCAACTTGCGCTCAGACTCCTCTTTGCGGTGGCGGAACTTGGAGATTCCCGCCGCCTCCTCAAAGATTTCCCGGCGTTCCCCGGATTTGACGGACAAAATTTCGTCAATCTTGCCCTGGCCGATGATGGAATAGCCCTCACGGCCCATACCGGTATCCATGAACAGCTCGTTCACGTCCTTCAGGCGTACGGATTGCTTATTGATGTAGTATTCGCTTTCCCCGCTGCGGTAATACCGGCGGGTCACGGCGACCTCGCTCTCCTCCCGGCCGGGGAAGATATGCTCGGTATTGTCAATGACCAGCGTCACCTGGGCAAACCCCATCTGGTTACGCTTCTCCGTACCGCCGAAGATCACGTCCTCCATCTTACCGCCGCGAAGCTGACGGGAGTTCTGCTCGCCCATCACCCAGCGGATGGCATCGGAGATATTGGATTTACCGGATCCGTTGGGGCCGACAATGGCGGTGATATCCTCGCCGAAGTTCAGCACGGTCTTTTCCGGAAAGCTCTTAAATCCCTGTATTTCCAGTTGCTTGAGATACATAGATCCACCTCGATTGATGTTCATACTTAATCTATGATAGTATAACAGGAAAATCGTGGTTTTTCAAGCAAAAAACCAAGAAAAAGATCCTGTATCAAAAAACAGCCACAAAAAAGCAGCTGGCAACTATTGCAGCCAGCTGAGAAAAATTCTATATTATTTCATTATCCTCTTGACGGCGAGCGGTTCAATGCTTCCGAGCAGTTTGATGCTCAAAACTGGATATCCGATCATGTAATGCTAACACAGAAGAAATCACAGAAGTGGGGTACCGTACGGCAATTCATATCTTGGTAGTTAGTCTGGTAACATGAGCAGCCTTTATAGGGACACTCGGACAAGGAAGGGCGTGTCAAACCTTTTTCGCACGGCGTCCCCGGAAGCGCATATCCGCCGACCACCTTTTCGAGTTCGCTATCGCTCAGCGAAACTTTTTTGTTTTCCATATTCAATACTCCCTTATATATAACGGTATTTTTCACATTTGTTCGCTTATGTTCATTATATATCAATCTATTGGGTCCGTCAATTAAATATTTCTGAGTCTGTCATAGAAAAAGATCCGGCATCTGCACAACCTAAACGCCGGATCTTCTTCGTAATCATTATGTATTGTTTCAGCGCACCATGTCCCGGTTGATTTCCGCCAGAGAATGCGCGCCGCACATGGCCATAGCGTCGCACAGTTCCGCTTTCAGCTTCTCCGCATAAACCGCCACGCCCTCGGCACCGCCGCCATAGACCATGTTGACAAAGGGACGCCCGATCAATACCGCATCAGCACCCAGTGCCAGCGCCTTGAACACGTCTATGCCCGTGCGGATACCGCCGTCCACCAGAATCATCAGCTTGCCGCCAACAGCCGCCGCAATCTCCGGCAGTACCTCGGCGGTAGCCGGGCAGTTGTCCAGCACACGACCGCCGTGGTTGCTGACCACAATGGCCTTTGCGCCGGCTTCCAGCGCTTTCTTTGCGCCGCGAACGGTCATGATCCCCTTGACGATAAACGGGGCATCCGCGTATTCAATGATCTCCCGCAGCTCCTCCACCGTCTTGCTGCCGGCGGGCGGGGTCATGTTCTTCAAAAACGGCAGGCCGGCAGCATCAATATCCATGGCGATCGCCATAGGCTTTGCCTGTTTTGCCGCGTCCAGCTTGGCAAATACCGTACCACGGTTCCAGGGCTTGACGGTGGGCACACCGCGGCTGCCGGCAATGGCTTTCAGCGCACCCTCCATCACCTTGGGGTCGGTGCCGTCACCGGTAAAGGCGGCAATTCCTGCTTCTGCACAGGCGGAAACCAGAATATCATTATAGGCAAGGTCGTCGTACTTATCCCCGTAGTGCAGCTTCATAGCGCCCACAGGGGCAGCAAATACCGGCAGGCTCAGCTTGGTTCCGAAAAAGTCGAAGGACGTGTCCACCGGTTTGTTCTCACAGATGGTGTCCATATTCAGGCAGAGCTCCTGCCACTTCTGATAATTGCGGATAAAGCCGGTACCGGTACCTTTTGCACCGGGACCCGGAATCGTGTTGCGGCATCCCAAACCGTTGCACACTTCACAGCCCCTGCAATACGGGCCGTTACACTCCCGCGCTGCGGCCATTACTTCCTGGTATGTCATAAAAATGCCTTCTCTCTTTTTACAAAATAGAAATGATTGGATTCTTTTCTTCGATGTATTGTGAATTATACTGCTTTCTCCGCTCTATTTCAATCGGTTCATCCAATTCTTTTATAAATTTCCCCGAAAAACAGCATGGCTGCATTTTTTCTCGTTTTTGCTTTAATTATCGGGTAATTTTTAAAAAACTGTAAATTTATTCTAAAATGTGCCAAAAAAACTTCATGATTCTGTCATTGCCAAAATTTGACATTTTTTGAGAAATATCTCATAATATGAAGCAACAAACCCATACGTCATTCCTATCTCGCATGGATTTGAAAATTTTAGGAGGTAGAAAAATGATTAGTTTCCTGATTTGTCTGGCGATTCTTATCATTGGCTACTTTACTTATAGTAAAGTTGTCGAAAAGACCTTTGGTCCTGATGATCGCGAGACACCCGCTGTTACCATGGAAGACGGCGTTGACTATGTTGTTCTTCCTGAGTGGCGCATTTTCCTGATCCAGCTTTTGAACATTGCCGGTCTGGGTCCCATCTGGGGCGCTGTGGGCGGCGCTATGTGGGGTCCCACCGTGTTCCTGTGGATCACCTTCGGTACCATCTTTGCCGGTGCTGTGCATGACTTCTCTTCCGGCTTTATGTCCATGCGTAATCAGGGCAAGAGCATCTCTGAGGTCACCGGTGACTACATGGGCAACGGCATGAGAAACCTGATGCGTGTGTTCTCCACCGTGCTTCTGTTCATGGTCGGTGTCGTATTTGCCAAGGGTCCTGCCGGTCTTTTGAGCTATCTGTGCAATCCTGCCGGCACCAACAGCGGCATCTTCACCAACGCCAGCATTTGGCTGATCATCATCATCGTTTACTACTTTGTTGCCACTTTTGTTCCTATTGATGCCATTATCGGCAAGATCTACCCCATCTTCGGCTTCTGCCTGATTGCCATGGCCGTGGGTGTCGGCGCCGGTATCTTCATCAACGGCACCGCTTCCAACATTCCCGAGCTGTGGAATGCTCTGGGCAGCAATATGCATCCCAATGGCACCGGCATCTGGCCCATGATGTTCATCTCCGTGGCCTGCGGCGCTATCTCCGGTTTCCACTCCACCCAGTCCCCCATTATGGCCCGCTGCTGCAAGTCTGAAAAGCAGGCTCGCCGCGTGTTCTACGGCGCCATGGTCAGCGAGGGCATCATCGCTCTGGTTTGGGCTGCTGCCAGCTGCGCCCTGTTCCCCATTGTGGACGGCAAGATGACCGGTCTGCAGGAGGCTATGGGTCTGGGCCAGTCTGCCTGCGTCTATAACATCTGCGAAACCACCATGGGCAAGGTCGGTGTGGTTCTGGCCATGCTGGGCGTTATCGCCTGCCCCATCACCTCCGGTGATACCGCATTCCGTTCTGCCCGTCTGACCATTGCTGACTGGTTCAAGATCGACCAGAGCAGCTGGAAAAAGCGTCTGGCTCTGGCGGCTCCTCTGCTGGTCTTGGGCTATATCGTCTGCCAGCTGGACTACAACACCGTTTGGAACTATTTCGCATCCACCAACCAGATCCTGGCTATGATCGTCCTGTGGACTGCCGCTATGTATCTGGTCAAGAACGGCAAGCAGCCCTGGATCGCCGTTGTTCCCGCCACCTTTATGAGCGCTGTTACCATGACCTGCGTGTTCAGCAGCAACCTGTATCTGGGCAAGCTCTTCGGTGCAAGCGCCAATATGGTCGGCTATATTGCCGGTATCGTTCTGGCCGCTGCTTTCCTGTGCTTCTTCCTGGTCAAGGCAAAGAAAGCTTCTGCTGTTCTGCTGCAAAAATAAAATGATTCGAGGTATGCTATGTTGATTCCGCCGAAAGCAGTTAGTTCTGCCACATTATCTTACGAGGAGCTGAGGCAGGATCGAAAGGTTGCTCAAACCTTCGGCCAATGTGCTCTGGGGAAAAAGGTTCTTTTCATCAGCAGCGTTGGCCCGTTCCGCACCAGCTATGTCCCTCTGGATCATATTGATCGTGTTTTTAAGCGTCTTGCTGTTTCAAAGGGCTACTTCAGCGGCGGCGTTTTCGGAACACTCTCCTATCTTGTTGTACGGTATGACAACGGGAAAGAAAAAGCTTTCCGTTTCAAACACGAGGAGCACGTCAACCTTCTGCTGAACGAAATTCGTCGGCATACCGAAATCCCCGTTGGGAAAGTCTAAAAGAACAAACCGCAGGTCAAAAGATCTGCGGCTTGTTTTTTTCTTCTATCTGGCGGTACAGACTCTCCAGTGCATCGCCCAGTCCCCCGATTTTTTCTACGATACCAAGGGCTACGGCTTCCTTGCCATAGATCACGCTGCCCACATCGTTTGACATATCCCCTACCGACAACATCAGCTCCCGGAATTTTTCCGTACTGATGCGGGAATTCCGCGCCACGAAGTCGATGATCCGTTCCTGCATACGTTCAAAATAATGATAGGTCGCCGGTGCGGCAATGACCGTGCCGGACATGCGTACCGGGTGAATGGTCATACTGGCGCTGGGCACAATAAACGTATGCTTGCCGGATACCGCCAGGGGCACACCGATGGAATGACTGCCGCCCAGCACCAGCGTTGCCGTGGGTTTACGCATTCCCGCTACCAGCTCGGCAATCCCCAATCCAGCTTCTATATCACCGCCTACCGTATTGAGCAGCAACAACAGTCCATCTACCTCATCTGATGCCTCAATCCCGGCAAGCAGCGGCATCACATGTTCGTATTTCGTTGTTTTTGTAGTATTTGACAACAGCATATGCCCTTCGATCTGCCCGATAATCGTCAGACAGTGTATGGTACCGCGGTAATTCTTTACCACAGTACTTCCCATCTCGATGATTTGCTGTTGTGGTGTATCCTTGTTTTCAACCCGCTCTTCGTCCTGATACACATGCAGCCCTCCCTTTTACGGTAGCTTGTGCAAGGCGGAGTCTTTTCATGCAAGTTTTTCGTGACAGGGCGGCAGATCTGTGATATACTATCTTGGAAATTTTTGTTTCGAGCCACCGGCTCGACTTTTAAATAAGCGGAGGAAACCTATGAATTGTAAACGAATTCTGTCTATCCTTCTGCTGCTGTACCTGCTGCTTGCCACTGTTGGCTGCGGTAAGACACCGGCAGAAAAACTGGCAGATGAAAAAGAGACTGTTTCCCTGACTATATGGGTCTATCCCATGGGAAACTGTGAAAATCAAACAGCAGTTGACTTGATGCTGAAAGACTTTCGCAGCGAATATCCCTCTGTGACGTTGGACATTCGTTACCTCAGCGAAGAAAACGCCGACTTAGATGTCAGCAACGCCATCGAATGCGGCGAATGTCCGGATCTGCTCTTTGGCAGTCTGAGTCAGTTGCAGCATGCCCAGCGCCGCGGCGGTAAGGCTGTCGATCTTGCTCCGTTGTGCAAGGGAAACACCTACCGCGTGGTAAAAGATGCCTGTACAGAACGTAACGGTTCTGTCTATGCGCTCCCTGTTGTCATGGACGTGACCTGCATGGCCATCAACTACGAGATGTTCCGCGATGCCAATGCCCTGCAGTATATCGATGAGGTACACCACAGTTGGACCACGGAAGGTTTTTTGCAAGCGGTCGAGGCCTTGCGGGTGCTGAATCAGGTCCCGGACGTGTTGGCTTTGTATTGCGGCGGGCAAAATGGAGACCAGGGGACCCGCGCCTTGGTCAGCAATCTCTACGGCGGACGCTTTACCGATGATAATCATACCCGCTATACGTTAAACAGCGAAGAGAATATTCGGGCACTCACCACTTTACAGGGGCTGCGCGGCGTCATTTTTGACAAAGATATTACAGCTGACGATGAAGCTGTTCTTTTTGCTCAGGAACAGCTGGCCATGAGCCTGTGCTGGAATGCACAGAAGGAACTGCCGGAAAAGTTTACCGCCTTTCCCATGGCCTATCCCACCGAGGACGGTGCGGCAAAAATGCCCGGTGAGATTTGGGGCTTCGCCTGCTTTGATAACGGCGACATGGATAAGCGGGAGACTGCAAAAGTACTTCTGGCTGCTTTGAGTGAAACAGATGATGCCTACAACAAGCTGGTAGCACTCTGCGGCCACTATCCGGTAAGGCCGCTTGCAGGAATAGAAGCAGACGACTATGCCTCTTTTATCCCCATGATGGGCAGCTATGACCTCTATACCCCCGGCTTCGCCGTTGCCCGCACCGAGTGGTATGAATTGTTGCAGCGGTTAGGCAGCGGCGATGATGTGACGTTGGAGGTGGAAACCTTCTGTGCCAACGCCAACGCCGCGGCAAGAAATCTGAAATAAAAAAATCGGAGCAAATGCTCCGATTTTTTTCAGCTTGTCAAAAAAGCCTCTGGCTTTTTTGACAAGCTGAAAAAGCACAGCATTTTGCATTCTGCAAAATGCGAAAAACGGCTGATTTCAGCCGTTTTTTGTGCTACTATTTCATTCGAGGCGGGCTTTTGCCCCCTCGAGCTCCCCCGCTACTCTATCATTCGTAAGCTTTCGCTTTTTGCTTCAAGTTTTTTGACAGTCTGAAAAAAATCGGAGCAAATGCTCCGATTTTTTTATTCCGCTTCAAAGACAGCCTTACAGCCCTTGTATGTCATGTAGCAGTCCAGCTTGGACACCACCTCAAAGGGTGCGTGCATACTCAAAACCGGCACACCCGCGTCCAGCGTGGCGATGTTGCGGTTGGCCATATACTGAGCCACCGTGCCGCCGCCGCCGATGTCCACCTTGCCCAGCTCCGCGATCTGCCAGATCACAGCGGCATCGTCCATCACACGGCGAACATAAGCCACGGTTTCGGCGCCGGCATCGCTGGCGCCGGATTTGCCCCGGGCGCCGGTGTATTTGCAAAAGCCGATGCCGTGGTTGAGATAGGCGGCGTTCTTCTTTTCAAATACCTCTGCAAAGTTGGGGTCAAATGCCGCCGTCACATCGGCACTGAGACAGAACGCATTTTCATAGCACTCCCGCAGCAGGACGTTCTGCCCATCGCACAGGTCGTTTATGAAGGTATCAAAGCCGGCGCTCTGCATACCGGTAACACCCATGGAGCCGATCTCCTCTTTGTCTGCCAGCATGCACACGGCGGTCTTTTCCGGCGTACCGATATCCAGAATGGCCTGTAACGCCGCATAGCCGCACACCCGGTCGTCGTGGCCGTAAGCGCCGATCATGCTGCCGTCAATGCCGATGTCGGTCACATCCAGCGCCGGGACACATTCCAGCTCTGCGGAGGTAAAGTCGTCCTCGGTGATGCCGTACTTCTCATTCAGCTTTTCCATCACGGTCAGCTTTACCCGGTCGCTGTCCTCGCCGCAGACAGGGCGGGAACCCAGCAGGATATTCAGACTCTCGGCGGGAATGGCCTCGGACAGGGGCTTCTTGCCCTGCTCGGCACCCAGATGGGGCAGCAGATCGGTGATGACAAACTTGGGTTCGCTTCCCTCGCCCAACGCCACGTTCACCACGGTGCCGTCCTTCAGCGCCACCACGCCGTACAGCGCCAGGGGCAGGGTCACCCACTGGTACTTGCGGATACCGCCGTAGTAATGGGTCTTAAAATACGCCAGCTCGTTGTCTTCATACAGGGGATTGGGCTTGAGGTCAAGGCGCGGAGAATCGATATGTGCCGCAGCGATCTGGCAGCCCTCGGACAGGGGGCGCTTGCCGATCACCGCCAGCATCACGCTCTTGCCCCGGTTGCAGGAATACACCTTATCGCCGCTTTGGAGCGCCATGCCGCGCTTATACGGCACAAAGCCGTGCTTTTCCGCCAGTTCCACGGTCAAAGCCGCACAGAGCCGTTCGGTCTTGCCCTTTTGCAGAAAATCCATGTATTTGGCGCAGTAATCTGCCATAGCCATTTCTTCGGCGGCGGGCATACGGTCATAGCCGTTCTTGTTGGAAGCAAAGACTTTTTCCTTGCGCGCTTTCAGTTCTTCATTCATAGGGAATTCTCCTCCTTGCATAGCATCAGAAGCGTGGCGTAGGCCACCTCCTCGAAAGCCGAGAGCGTCCCGGCATTGTTGACCAAAGTATCCGTGCAGTTCTCCCGATAAAAACTGTCATCTTTCTGTGCCTCTACCCGAAGCCGCGCATATTCCTCCGGGATCTTGTCCCGGGCCATGATGCGCTTGATTCGATCCTCTTTCGGTGCCAGCACGGCAACCGTGCGCTTGCACAGCTTATAAAGACCTGACTCGATCAGGTTGATAGCGTCCACAGCGATAATGGGGGCCATACCGTATGCCGTCATGCGGCGCTCAAGCTCCCGTGGCAAAAATTCATAGATAATGCCGTTCAGCTTTTGAAGCTGCATCGGATCACCGAATACGATCTGCCCCAGCTTCTGGCGGTTGAGGCCGTTTTCATCAAACACATCTCCAAAGGTATCCATCAGCGCCTGCCGCAATTCGGGATCGGTTTTCAGCAGTTCGTGGTAAATGGCATCGCAGTCCAGTACGGCGCCGCCCAATTTTTTCACCGCATTGAGGGCACTGGTTTTCCCCGCACCGGTAGGACCGGTAATCCCCACGATCAACGGCTCGCCCATGTCAATCACATGGAAGCCGGCCGCTTTTTTCAGCCGATTGCC
Organism: uncultured Clostridia bacterium; assembly: GCA_937894515.1. Lineage (GTDB taxonomy): Bacteria > Bacillota > Clostridia > Oscillospirales > Oscillospiraceae > Vescimonas. The sequence continues at coordinate 18,399 of CALCRH010000259.1, forward strand.
TATCGCCAGTCCCAGTCCCAAACTATCGGGGCATTGGGAATAGATCTTTTCCGCATCGGTGCTGTCAAAGGCTCGCAGCGCATAGAACACGTTCCGCGCCTGGGCAGTTTTATCCTGCATGGATCCCAGACATTGGACAACAAATCCCTGAAACAAAGGCGCAAATTCATCAAAGCAAATCACGCCGGTCTTGCTGTCCAGCCGGCCGGCAATATAGCTGGCAGAGCGCATGGGATTGCCTGTTACCACGGTAAGCGGCGCTTTCGGTGCGTAATGGCGATAGGCCATACCGGGCGCATGGGGTTTTTCTCCCTCGGCCAGTTTTTCCGTTACCGCCTTGTCCACGGCTACTTCGCCCAAAACGCTCTCCAGTTCCTCCAGCGCCAGTCCGCCGGGACGGAGCAGGCGGGGCGGAGTCACAGTCAGGTCAATGATGGTACTCTCCACGCCTACGCGGCAAGCACCACCATCCACAATGCCATCGATCCTGCCGTCCATGTCCTCTTTCATGTCGGCAGCATTGGTGGGGCTGGGGCGCCCTGAAAGATTGCCGCTGGGTGCGGCAATGGGTACACCGGCAGCGGCAATAATGGCCTGGGTCATCGGGTGGTCCGGGCAGCGGATGCCAACCGTCTCCAATCCCCCTGTGGTACGCAGCGGCACGATCTCCCGCCGCGGCAGGATCATGGTCAGCGGCCCCGGCCAGAACATAGAGGCCAGAAGATAGGCCGTTTCCGGCACATCACGGCAGTATCTGTCGATCCAGGCAATGTCGTTTGGCACATGGATAATCAGCGGGTTGTCCTGGGGACGGCCTTTGGCCTCAAAAATATGCCGTACTGCCTCTTCGTCCAAAGCGTTTGCACCCAGACCGTACACCGTCTCCGTGGGTATGCCGAGAAGACCGCCGCGTTTGATGATCGCGGCAGCCTCTTGGATCGCATATTTTTCTTTTTCCGGATAAAAAATTTTGGTTTGCAATTTCAGGTCTTCTTTCTTAAAAGCCTAAATCCTCGCCCACCAGCACGACCTTGATCCGGCCGGCAGGGCGGACGCCCCGGGTGATAACGATCTGATTACAGATACAGTCGGGGCTGACACAGTCGGCACATTGTCCGGTCACGCTGCAAGGCGTCTTGCCGTCAAAGCGCTGGGCGTTCATGGGGGCAGCAATATGCCGTGCCCGCGAGATCGCAGCATCCAGATCGGGTGCCACCTTGTTCATACCGGCCACCACCACGACGCTCTTGGGGCCATAGCACAGAGCGGCTACGCGATTTGCTGCGCCGTCAATATTCACCAGCTCGCCGGTTTCGGCAATGGCATTGGCAGACATCAAAAAAGTACCGCAGAACAGGGACTGACGCATGATCGCATCGCGCTCTTCCGGCGTTTTGGCGGTGTCGCGGTCGACAAGCTTCTGGCCGCGCTTTTTCAGCAATTCCTTGATGCCAAGCTGATTGACGGTCATGGTACCGCCCCAGGACACGGTGTCCTCCGGCGGGATCAGTTCCAGTACCTTTTGGGCAGCTTCCTCTGCCGTAGAGCAGTAGTAGGCTTCCATACGGCGGCGGCGAATGGCCTCTGCCACTTTTGGTCCCGCCTTATCATACATTTTCTTTGTCCATTCCAACATAGCTATGCTCCTCCTTTATTTGTTTTCGTTGTCCAAAAGCTGCGCTTGTTCGGCAAGCGTCAGCGCATCAATAATGCTATCCATATCACCGTCTAAAAAAGAAGTAACGGCCATGGATTTGTTCTCGCCGCTCAAACGGTGATCCACCACGATCTTCTCCTGAAATCGATAGGTGCGGATTTTTTCGGATCGTTCACCGCCGCCGATCTGCAGCTTTCGGCGCCGGGCATATTCCGCATCCTGTCTGGCCCGTTCCGCTTCATTCAGTCGACTGCGCAGGATTTTCATAGCGCGATCCTTGTTCTTATACTGGCTGCGCTCATCCTGACATTCTACCACCATGCCCGTGGGCAGGTGGGTAATGCGAATGGCGGACTCCGTCTTGTTCACGTGCTGGCCGCCGGCGCCGGAGGAATGGTAGGTGTCAATCTTCAAGTCCTTGGGGTCGATGACAAACTCCACTTCCTCCACCTCCGGCATCACCGCAACGGTAGCGGTGGAGGTGTGGATCCGTCCGGCGCTCTCGGTCTCCGGCACCCGTTTGACACAATGGGTGCCGGCTTCAAATTTCAAGCGCGACCATACGCCGATTCCCTCGACTATGGCCACCGCTTCTTTTACGCCGCCCAGCTCCGTCAAGCTTGCGCTGACCACGTCAAACGCAAAGCCCCGCTTTTGGGCATACATACGGTACATTCGCAGAAGATCGGAGGCAAACAAGGCGCCTTCTTCTCCGCCTACACCGGCACGGATCTCCAGCACGGCAGAGCGCTCGTCATCGGGATCCTTGGGCAGCAGCAACAGCTGTAATCGTTCCCAGAGTGCGGTCTGCTGGGCCTTTGCCGCGGACAGTTCCTCCTGAGCCAGGGCACGCATTTCAGCATCGTTCATCAGTGCTTTGGCGTCCTCTTCTGCCTGTTGGGCGGCAAGATAGGCGCGGTAGGTCTCCGACACCTCTGCAAGCTCTCGCTGCTGTTGCTGTAATCGCGTTAACTCCCTGTGGTCTGCATAGGCTTTCGGATCATTCAGCCGTTCGCAGATCTCCGCATATCGCTGCTCAATTTTGGCAAGCTTATCCAGCATCGTTCTGCTCCATATAGCGCTGCACATCGCCCACAAACTGATCCCGCCAGAAATCATAGCCCTCGCTTTCCGGCTTCAGTGACACGCCGAGGATGTGCTTTTCCTTTGTGTAGAGATCCATCTGGGTATAGACCGCATCACAGCGGCGGTTGCCGCTTCTTGTCAGAACATAGGCCACCTTGTGCATTTCCAGCCCGCGGCGTTTGAGAAGCCCCCGTATGGGACTTGCGCAGCGTCCTGCCCAAACAGGCGTACCCACAATCACCAGCTTATACTCCTCGATGGGCTTCTGCGTTTCAAAGGGACGCAGCGGATGGGTGGATTTTCGCATGGCATCCATACCGCAGTGGATATAACCGCGCCAGCCGTCACGGTTCTGCTCATCGCTGATGGCCACCACCTCGGCATCTAACGCAAATGCAATCTCTTTCATGGCGCGGCGTGTATTCCCGGTTCTGGAATAATAAAGGCAAAGAATATCGCTCATACTATCGTCTCCTGTTCTTCAACTTGTTGGCAAAGGACTTCCCAGCGTTCCATTTCCACAGTCAGTTGTTCCTCTAACCGTGTAATCTTACTGTAAATCTCTCCTACTTGATCCGCATCGCTGCCACAGTCCGCCATGGCATCGTTGAGTTTGGCAATTTCCGCTTCCAGTGAGGCAATCGCACTCTCGCAAATCGTCAGCTTCTTTCGTGCTGCCTGCTGCATACGATTGCCGCGGCCGGTACGGGTATCGCCCTTTTTTGCCGGCGTATTTACAGTCGTCTGCTCTGTCGTTTCTGCCGCTTTTACCCTGCGATACTGGTCAAAGCCCATGGGGTAGTCGGTAATCGTCCCGTTCTCCAGTTCCCATATCCGGGTGGCAAAGCGTTGGATAAAATAGCGGTCATGGCTGACAAAGAGCAGCGTTCCGTCAAATGCCTCCACCGCTTCTTCGATCCATTCCCGGCTGTCAATGTCCAAATGGTTGGTGGGCTCATCGAGAATGAGAAAATTGATCTCCTCATCCATCAGCATACACAGCCGCAGGCGGCTGAGCTCACCGCCGGACAGCACGCTGACGCTCTTGAACACGTCCTCCCCGGTAAAGTCGTAGGCCGCCAGACGGTTCCGCGCTGAGGTGGCAGTCATACCCTTCTTTTCGTAGCACATGGTGTCCACCATACTGCGCTCCGGGTGGGCAAAATCAATGATCTGCTGTAAGTAGGCTGTGCGGATGCTGGGTCCCTTGCGGATCGAACCGCTGTCCAAGGTCTCGCAGCCCATGATCATGTTCAGAAGTGTGGTCTTTCCGGTTCCGTTTTCTCCCAGCAGGGCAATCCGTTCTCCCGGCTCAATCCGGAGATAGACCTCATCAAACAGTTTTCGCGTATCAAAGGACTTGCTGACGCCCTTGATCTGTAATACCTCATCGCCCCGAAACTCCCGGCTGGCAAATCGCGCATCCATCTTCTTTGCTTTGGTTGGCTTTTCCGTCTTACGCATCCGCTCAATTCGCCGCTCCATGGAGATGGCACGGCGATAGGTCTTGTCCAAGCCTTTAAAGGCGAACATCCGCAGTTGTTCGGCAGACTTCTCCAGCTGAGAGATCTTAGCCTGTTCCTTTTCGTACTGCTTCAGCTGTTCCTGATAGCGCCGTTCCTTTTCGATGGCATAAAAGCTGTAATTCCCGGCATAAAATGCCGCCTTTCCATCTGCGATCTCAATGATGCGATTCACGGTGCGATCCAGGAAATAGCGGTCATGGGAAATGGCAATGATGGTACCGCGGAACTTTTCCAAATAGGACTCCAGCCACTCCGTTGCCTGTAAATCCAGGTGGTTGGTCGGCTCGTCCAGCAGCAAAATATCCGTGTCTTCCAAAATCAGTCTGCCCAGATTGACCCGCGTCTTTTCTCCGCCGGACAGGCTGTCAAACATCTGCTGCCGCATGGCAGAACTGATATTCAGGCCGTTGGCCACCTTGTTCACCGCGGTGTCGGTATCGTAGCCGCCCAAGCCCTCAAATCGCGCTGCCAAATCGCCATAACGCTTGAGAGTCTCTTCCTCGGTGTCACCCTGCGCCATTTTTCCGGCCAGCCGCTCCATCTCATTGCGCAGAGTATCCATTCGGGCAAAAGCACTGCACAGCACGTCCTCCACGGTATAGCCCGCCGGATAGACCGGAATCTGTGAAATCAAGCCCAAACGGCAGCCGGAGGCAATTACGATCTCTCCGCTGTCGTAGTCCAGTTCGCCGGTCAAAATCTTAAACAGCGTGGTTTTCCCGGCGCCGTTTCGGCCCAAAAGGCCTACCCGCTCGCCGGTGTTGATCTGGAACGTCAAGCCATCCAATATTCTCTTTTCCAAATCGAAGGACTTTACCAGATCCCGTACGCTGACATCAATCACTTATTTTTTCCAGTTCCTTTACAATTTTTCCAAACTCCATGGCATGGGATGCCTTCACCAACACCGCCGTACCTTCGGAAAAGGCAAAACGAATGGCGGGCAAAGCTTCTTCAATGGTGGCAAACCACGCCGCAGAGGGGTTGGTCTCAATAATGGCTTTTGCCTTTGTGCCGATGGCGATCACCGCGTCCAGCTTCAAGAACTTTGTCAGTTCACCCAGCTCCCGGTGAGCCTTCTCCGTCAGATCACCCAGCTCGCCCATATCGCCCAATACCGCCACACGGCGTTTTACATCAGTCTGCGCCAAAATCTTCAATGCTTCTGCCATAGCCTGCGGATTGGCATTGTAGCAGTCGTCAATAATGATGCGCTCTCCGCTTTTGTGGATAATGTGCATCCGGCTGCCCACCGGCACATAGGAAGCGATGCCCTGCACAATTTCCTCTTTCGACAGTCCCAGCTTCTCCCCGATGGCGATAGCCATAGAGGCGGGGTAGATCATATACGCCCCGGGACTGGGAATGGTCAGGTCGTACACATCCCGGGGTGTGGTGACGGTACAGGTAATGCCACGGATACCGTTTTCGCAGACGTTGCTGACGCGGACATCGCAGTTTTCACCCAGGCCGCACAGGATAGTCTCAAAGGGCAGTTCCAATTTACGCAGCAGTGCATCGTCCCCGTTGAGGACGGCAGTGCCATCCTTTTGCAGGTTCTCAAAAATCTCGCTCTTGGCTTTCAGCGTCCCCAGTCGGGTACCACCCAGATTTTCAATGTGGGCGTCTCCCACGTTGGTGATCACTGCAAAATCGGGCCGCACCATTTCACCCAGATAGCGGATCTCGCCGAAGTGGTTCATGCCGGTCTCGATCACTGCCGCCTCGTGTTCCGGCATCAGGCGCAGCAGCATCTGCGGCGTACCCACATGGTTGTTGAAGTTTGCCTCGGTACGCAGCGTATGGAACTTTTGCGCCAGCACGCAGGCGATCATCTCCTTGGTGGTGGTCTTGCCGGCGCTGCCGGTGACCTGTACCATGGGGATCTCAAATATGCCGCGATACCAGGATGCCAAAGCTTTCAGCGCCAGGAGAGTATCCGCTACCTGAATATAAAACTTACCGGGCAGCAGCGTTTTCGGTTTTTTTGCCGTCAGACAGCCCTCTGCACCGCCCAGCAGGGCGTTGTTCAGATAGGTATGGCCGTCAAATTTTTCACCCACCAGGGGGATAAACATCTGCCCTGCCGACACGCTGCGGCTGTCGGTAGAAACACCGATCACCGCGTTACCGTCCTGTAATAGCGTACCGCCAACAGCAGCACATACCTCTTTGGCTGTACAGGAAATCATTTCCGCTCCGCCTTTCTTGCTTCCAAAGAATCCATCACGATCTTTTCGCACAGGTCGGCATAGCTCAATCCGATACATGCCGCCTCCTGCGGCACCAGACTGGTAGGTGTCATACCCGGCAGCGTATTGACCTCCAGGCACCAGGCCTTTCCCTGGGCATCCAGAATAAAGTCGCTGCGGGAATAGACAGCCAGTCCCAGCGCCTTGTGGAGCTTTACAGCCATATCACCGATCTGCTTCCACTCCGCCTCGGTAATCGGCGCCGGGCAGAGTTCCGTGGCGCCGCCTGCCTGATACTTGCACTGATAATCAAAATATTCGCCCTTGGGAATGATCTCCACCGCCGGCAGATAGGTATCACCCAATACGCCGATGTTGATCTCTCGCCCCATGATCTTCTTTTCCACCACCACGTGGTTGCCCATCTTCAGCATGTGCTGCAAAGCTGCTTCCAGTTGTTCCTTGGTATCGGGCAGTTCCACGCCGATAGAGCTGCCGCCATCCACGATTTTCACCGCGCAGGGTACTTCCAGCTCCTCCACCAGTTGGGGGATATCTGCCTCGCTGTACCATACATCCCGCCAGGGTGCGGTGCGGATGCCCTCGGCATCCATAAAGCGCTTCGTCACCGCCTTATCCATGGCCATGGCAGCACCCAGATAGCCGCTGCCGGTATAAGGTACACCCATCAGATCCAACGCCGCCTGGATTCGGCCGTCCTCTCCGTTTTTTCCGTGCATGGCGATAAACACGATGTCCGCCATGGCACATACGGCCAAAACGTCCTTCCCGATAACGGACGGACTCTGGTCTTTCCGGCTGGCCCGTACTGCCGCCAGATCCGGGGCGATACTGCCCACATGGTTCTCCGGACACAGGCCGTCCGGCGCGTCAAAGATATCCGCCAGTTCGCCGGTATAGTTTTCCAAACCCAGGAACATATCCACAAAGATGGCCTGATGCCCCTTTTCCCGCAGCGCACGGCAGATCCCGCTGCCGCTGGTCAGACCCACATTGCGCTCGGTATTGAAGCCGCCCGCCAAAACCACGATTTTCATAAAATTCCCTCTTTTCTGAAAAAAAGAAAATACAAATAATCTACCTATTTTATCAGCATTGTATTATAGCACGATCCTATGCCAATTACAACCAAAAGAAAACCGCTGTTTCTGCAGAAACAGCGGTTTAATATTTCTTATTGCAGCCAACCCGGCCGTGAGTGCTTATACACGCTGGATACCATGCCTACGGACATATACAGAGCCAGCACCGAGGAGCCGCCATAGGAGAAAAAGGGCAGAGTCAGGCCGATGACCGGCAGTACAAACAGGCACATACCCACGTTGGCCACCATCTGGAACAAAAGCATGCCGGCCACACCGATGCAGGTCATCTTCTCCATACAGCTTCTGGCATGCTTTGCTGTAACGGCACAACGCACAATAATTGCCGTCAGAAGCAAAAGCACCGCTATGCAGCCCAGCATTCCCAGTTCCTCGCCTACCACGGAAAAGATGAAGTCCGTACGTCTGTTGGGTAAGCTGGCGCTCAGACTGCTCTGGGTCTGCAGACCATGAAACAGACCCTGCCCCGTCAGCTTTCCGCCACCCAGAGCCAGCAGGCTGCGGGTCTGCTGCCAACCGGTATCTAGCGCATCATAGCTGTGGTCAAATAGCACAATAAACCGTTTCATCATGTACGTTGGGATCTTCTCCAGCTCCCATAGGAGGTAGAACGCGATCCCGCCGCCCAGCAGTCCCAGAATAAACCACCGCAGAGCCACTCCCGCCACGAAACAGACGGCGACAAAGATGAAGAGGAATACCAGGCAGCTGCCCATATCCGAGGAAATGATATAATAGGGGCCAAAGAGCAGCATGAGGTTTGCCCCGAGAAACAGGATGGCCTTAACGGATTTCAGATCATTTTTCTCTTCTTTCAGCCATTCCAGCTGTTTGGCAAGAACCAGAATAAACGTCAGCTTTACAAATTCCGCCGGCTGAACACTCACCGGTAAAAACGGGAATTTCAGCCAGGCCCGGTTTCCCGTATCATCTGCCACGCCAAATGGTGTTACCAGCAGGCAGATAAATACCAGATTAAAAAGGAGCATCCACTTCCAGCCTTTTTTGGTAATCTCCGCCAGATCCAGCATGGAGACCAGAATATACATAAAAATACCCAGTATCGTGGCAACACCCTGGATCAGCACATAGCGCCAGGTATCCAGATAGTGGGTAGCACTGGCGATCATCAGCAGGCCAAAGCCGGAGGCGATAACGCAGAGGAAAAGCAGCACCATATCACATTGCCGAAGCACATCGGTAATAGCATCTTTGATCCGCTGCACCGTATTCTCGCCTCCTTTGTAAAAATCTTTTTATAGTTTACCACAAGAAGTTCCCGGTGTAAACCAATCTCCCCTTTTCTTTTCCTCTTTTCTGTGCTACAATGGGAAAAATTATGGCGAAACGAGGTGAGGTGTCTTGGTCTGCCTGTCCCATTCAGCAGAAGAAACGGAAGCAATTGGCGAAATGCTTGGAAAAAAACTGCCCGGCGGCGCTGTTGTTGCCTACCGGGGTGGTCTCGGTATGGGCAAAACCGCATTCACCCGAGGGCTCGCCCGCGGTCTGGGATGCCGGGGACGCGTCACCAGTCCCACATTCACTATCGTCAATGAATACAGCGGCAAAACGCCTCTGTTCCACTTTGATATGTACCGACTGGACAGCAGTGATGCCCTGTTCGACATTGGTTGGGAGGATTATCTGGAGCGAAATGGCGTCTGTGCAGTAGAATGGAGCGAAAACGTGGCCGATGCACTGCCGGAAGATACCATTTATGTGACCATCGCGCGAGGTCCCGGCGAAACGGACCGCATTATCACGATCGAAGGGAGTGTTTCCCTGTGAAAATTCTGTCTTTGGAAACCTCGGCAAAGGCCGTATCTGTTGCTGTCGTGGAAGATGGCTGTATTCTCGCCTCTGCCTATCAGAACGTGGGGCTGACCCACAGCGTTACGCTGATGCCGCTTTTGGACAGCATGTTGAAAAATGCAGGACTTTCTCTTGGCGATATGGGGTGCATTGCCGTGGCCAACGGTCCGGGCAGCTTTACAGGCCTTCGCATCGGTGTCAGCGCCGCCAAGGGCCTTGCTTGGGCTCAGGAGCTTCCCTGCTGCGGTGTTTCTACCCTGGAAGCTATGGCGCAAAATCAGCGAGATTTTAATGGCCTTGTCATTTGTGCCATGGACGCTCGGCGCAATCAAATCTATAACGCCCTCTTTGACGCAAAGGATGGTGTCCTGACCCGGCTGTGTCCGGATCGAGCCATTGGATTGGAGGAGGTCGCCGCAGAATTAAAAAATTGTCAGAAAAATAAAATTATTGTTGGCGATGGCGCCAAATTGTGCTATACTTATCTGTTAGAACAGGGCATTGATTGTCGTGTGGCACAAGGCGGCAGCGTCATGCAAAACGCCATGGGCGTTGGGCTTGTCGCCTGCGAAATGGCCGCCCGAGATGCGTTCATATCCCCCAGCGATCTGGTTCCGGTCTATCTTCGGCTCTCTCAGGCAGAGCGGGAACGCCTTGCCAAGGGTCTGCCCATTACATTGAATTAACAACTTTTATATACGGAGGAAATTATTATGAGCGAAAAGTATCCTACCCTGCATGTTGTGGATCATCCCCTGGTTCAGCACAAGCTGAGCATCATGCGTGATAAGAACACCAGCGTCAAGGAGTTTCGTGCTTTGGTCGGCGAAATCGCCATGCTGCTGACCTATGAGGCAACCCGTGACCTGCCTCTGACCACTACCCATATCGAGACCCCCCTGTGCCCCATGGAGGCACCCACCCTTGCCGGTAAGAAAATGGCTATTGTTCCCATCCTCCGTGCCGGTCTGGGCTTTGAAGACGGTATTTTGACCCTGATGCCCTCTGCCCGTGTGGCACATATTGGTATGTACCGCGATGAAGAGACCCTGGAGCCCCACTTCTATTTCCTGAAGTACCCCAAAGACATTGCCGATCGCAATGTTCTGGTGGTGGATCCCATGCTGGCCACCGGCGGCAGCGCTGATATGGCCATTACCAAGATGAAGGAGCTGGGCTGCAAGAGCATCAAGCTGATGATCCTGGTTGCCGCTCCCGAGGGTGTGGAGCTCATTGCCAAGAAGCACCCCGATGTGCAGATCTATTGTGCCGCTCTGGACGAACACCTGAACGAAAACGGCTACATTGTTCCCGGTCTGGGAGACGCCGGCGACCGTATCTTCGGCACCAAGTAATCCCCACAAAACCAAAAGCAGATGCCTTACGGCATCTGCTTTTTTTACTCTTCCAATCGTTTTGCACTGCGCACCAGAATTCTGATTTCATTGTGTGTAATGTTGACCACGCCGATTCCCACGGTGTATTTCTCTCCACCGTTCTCGTTCCGAATCTTCACGGTGCCCTCTGTCACCGCGCCGATCAGCGGGGCATGGTTAGCCAGCACACCGACAGGGCCGTTCTCCAGCGGGATCTCCACATAGGACGTCATCGCATCGCAGACGGTTTCGCTCGCTGTAACGATCTGTATATGGATCAGCTCTTTCATAGGCACTCCTTAGTATTGTCCGCGCTTGGCGATCACATCGTCAATGCTGCCGCACATCAGGAAAGCCTGCTCGGGAATATCATCGCATTCGCCGCCGAGAATGATCTCGAAGCTGCGAATGGTCTCTTCCAGCGGCACGTACTTGCCGCTCATGCCGGTAAAGTTCTCTGCCACATGGAAGGGTTGGGACAGGAAACGCTGGATACGGCGGGCGCGGTTCACGGCTGCCTTATCCTCCAGGCTCAATTCATCCATGCCCAGCACAGCGATAATATCCTGCAATTCCTTGTACTTCTGCAGTACGCTCTGCACTGCCCGGGCCGTATCGTAGTGACGCTGGCCCAGTACGCCCGGCTCCAGAATACGGGAGGTGGAACCCAGGGGATCCACAGCGGGATAGATGCCCAACTCAGAGATGGCACGATCCAACACGGTGGTGGCATCCAAATGGGCAAAGGCCGTAGCCGGGGCAGGATCGGTCAGGTCATCGGCGGGGACGTAGATGGCCTGTACAGAGGTAACGGAACCGCTTCTTGTGGAGGTGATACGCTCCTGCAGCATACCCATCTCCGTAGCCAGAGTCGGCTGATAACCCACGGCGGAGGGCATACGTCCCAGCAGAGCGGAAACCTCAGAGCCGGCCTGGGTGAAACGGAAGATGTTGTCGATAAACAGCAGCACGTCCTGGCCGCTGGCATCACGGAAGTTCTCCGCAATGGTCAAGCCGGACAGAGGCACACGCAGACGGGCTCCGGGCGGTTCATTCATCTGGCCGAACACCAGCGCGGTCTTGTTGATAACGCCGGACTCGGTCATCTCATTCCAAAGATCGTTGCCCTCGCGGGAACGCTCACCCACGCCGGCAAACACGGAATAGCCGCCGTGCTCATAAGCCACGTTGCGGATCAACTCCTGAATGAGGACAGTCTTACCCACACCGGCACCGCCAAACAGGCCGATCTTACCGCCCTTGGAATAGGGTGCCAGCAGATCAACGACCTTGATACCGGTCTCCAAAATCTCGGTAGACGGTGTGACCTCGGTAAAGCTGGGAGGCGCCCGGTGAATGGGCAGGCGCTCGGCTTCCACCGGGCCCTTGCCATCAATAGGCTCACCTACCACGTTAAACATACGGCCCAAGGTCGCCTCACCAACAGGCATAGTCACAGGAGAACCCGTATCCACAGCCTCATAACCCCGGGCAATGCCGTCTGTGGAAAACAGGGCAATACAGCGCACGGTGTTGTCACCCAACTGCTGGGTTGCCTCCATAACCACCTTGCGGTCCGCTAATTGAATTTCGATTGCATTGTTGATCTCAGGCAGATGTCCGGCGGGAAACAGTACATCTACCACAGGGCCGGTGACCCTTTTGACGATACCTTTCATAATGCACTCCTACGTTAATTGTTCGCCGTTTGCAGGGCGCTTGCACCACCAACGATCTCAGCGATCTCGGTGGTGATCGCGGCCTGACGGACGCGGTTGAGCTGGAGACTCAAGTCGTCGATCAGCTCCGTGGTGGCATCGGTGGCGGTACTCATGGCCGTCATGCGGGCAGCCTGCTCGCCGACCTTTGCCTCCAAAAGAATCGAATATATGGTGTTGTTCAAATAAAGCTGCATCAGATTTTCCAGCAGGCTTTCGCCGTCCGGCTCGAAAATGTAATCATTTTCCGTCTCGCGCTGCTTGACCTCCGCCTTGGCAGGCAGAAGCTGGAGTGTGGCGGGGATCTGCTGTAAAACAGATTGATAGTGCTGATAGATGAGATGGATCTCGTCCACCTCTTCGTTCAGGTATTTCTCCTTCAGATAGTCGGGCAGGCTCAGGGAATCGTCCAGAGTCGGCGTATCGCTCATATCGGCAAAAGTGCATTCCACTTCTAAGCCTTCATGGGCAATTACGTCACGTCCCCAGCGTCCGCAGACTACCAGAGAATAGGGTCGGGTCTCCGCTGCCAGCACCTCTTGGGCATAGCGCACAATGGCGTGGTTATAGTTGCCGCAGAGGCCGCGGCTTCCCACGAACAGCACATAGCAGACCCGCCTGATCTCCTCACGGGGGACAAGGAACCGGTTGGTATAGACTTTACCATTGCCGGACAACAACTCATCCAGGATGGCTTGGCTTTGCTCGGCAAAATTCCGCACGCCTGCCAATCCGCTCTCGCTGCGGCGCAGCTTGGCCGCAGACACCATCTTCATGGCTTTTGTGATCTGCTGTGTACTCTTTACGCTCTTGATCCGTGCCCGGATCTCGCGCATATTCGACATGATTCCCGCCCTCCTTTCCGGGATGGATCAATCGGGATCAAAAGGTTTCCTTAAAGGTACGAATGGTACCGCGCAGCTCCTCCAGCATTTCTGCCGGAATCTTCTTGCGCTCACAAATGGTCTCCACCAGCTCCGGCATTTCGTGCTTGACGTATGCAACGACTTCGCTTTCAAACCGCGCCATATCGCCAAGTGCCACGTCATCGGCAAAACCCTCGTTGGCGGCAAAGATGGCAATGACCTGGTCCTCCACCGGCATGGCCGCATACTGCTTCTGCTTCAGCAGCTCCGTCATGCGCTCACCCCGCAGCAGCGTGGCCTGAGTTGCCTTATCCAGATCCGAGCCGAACTGGGCAAAGGACGCCAGTTCGCGGTACTGTGCCAAATCGGTACGCAGACGGCCTGCCACCTGCTTCATGGCGGGTACCTGTGCCGCACCACCCACACGGGATACGGACAAGCCCACGTTGATCGCCGGACGAATGCCGGAGTGGAACAAGCCGGTCTCCAGGAAGATCTGACCATCGGTAATGGAGATGACGTTGGTGGGGATATAGGCGGCGATATCGCCTGCCTGGGTTTCAATAATGGGTAATGCGGTCATGCTGCCGCCGCCGGAAGCCTCGTCCAGACGCGCTGCGCGCTCCAAAAGACGGGAGTGCAGATAGAACACGTCGCCGGGATAGGCCTCACGTCCTGGCGGACGATGCAGCAGCAGAGAGATCTCACGATAAGCGGCGGCCTGCTTGGAAAGGTCATCGTACACGATCAGGACGTCCTTGCCCTGATACATGAAATATTCACCGATCGCTGCGCCGGCATAAGGTGCGATATACAGCATGGGAGCCGGCTCAGAGGCGTGGGCGCACACCACGGTGGTGTACTCCATCGCGCCGCAGTCGGTCAGCTTCTTCACCACGTTGGCAACGGTAGACTCCTTCTGACCGATGGCCACATAGATGCACAGCACGTTCTTGCCCTTCTGGTTGATGATGGCGTCCAGCGCGATGGCAGTCTTGCCGGTCTGGCGGTCACCGATGATCAGCTCGCGCTGACCGCGGCCGATGGGTACCAGCGCGTCAATCGCCTTGATACCGGTCTGCAAAGGCACATTAACGCCCTGACGGTGCAGGACACTGGGCGCCGGGCTTTCAATGGCACGATAACCATCGGCGCGGATGGTGCCTTTGCCGTCTACGGGACGACCCAATGCATCCACCACGCGGCCGCACATGGCGTTGCCAACCGGCACTTCGATAATGTGTCCGGTACGGCGGGCGCTGTCGCCCTCCTGCAGGTGGCCGTAGTCGCCCAGCAGAACAACACCCACGTTGTCCTTGTCCAGATCCATGACCATGCCGCGCAGGTCGCCTTCAAATGCCAGCATCTCACCGGCCATCACATCGGAAAGGCCGGACACACGGCAGATACCATCGCCCAGACTGATGACCTCACCGGTCTGATAAACATCAATGGCGCTGTCCACTTCTGCCAGATGCGCTTGGAGTTCCTCCATGACGGTTCTTTCTCCGCACGCAGTGTTCTCCGTCTGCTTTTGGGAAAGCTGCTCCAGGCGATGCGCCAGCGTACCGTCGTAAACGGTATCCCCGATCCGCAGACGAACGCCGCCGATCAAATCGGCGTCTACTGCCGTAGAGATATCTGCGGCGGGAAAAATCTCCTGCAAAAATGCAGTCAGTTCTTTTTTCTCAGCGGCACTCAGCGCCTCAGCAGAAGTCACAGTAACGTTTACCGCCTCGCCCGCATTCATAGCCAGCACATCGCTGGGCATAGCGGATACAAGCGCCTTGATTTCCTGAACAAACTGTTTGTTCAGCGCCTTACGCTTCTGGGCATAATGATCCTGCTTCAATGCCTCGCCGGTCTTTTCCACCACACGGTGCAGCAGTTCCTGTTCCACCTGCGTCTGCATGGTGTGGCGCAGTTGATTCTCAGTCAGAACGGCGTTTGCTTTCACGGCAGCAGCTTCTTCTTTTGCCAGTTTTTCCGTTGCAGCAGTGTCAACCTCTATCTGATGCTGGGTATCCAACAGCAGCACGTTTTCCCGTTCAAAAGCCACGCGCTGTGCCTTTTCCATTTCAACGGCAGCCTGTACAGCGATATCCTCTGCCTGATCCGCCGCTTTTAATTCCTCTGCAATTTGGTCCTTGCGTTCCTTCAGCATCCGCGCAACCATTTTACGCAGGATGAAACCCAGACCGCCGGCCAGTATGGCGAAGTTGATTACCGCGAATAAGAATTCTTTGAACGTCATATCCGTTTCATCACTCCTCTCTTCTCAGTTTCTTGGTCATTTACTGCTTCTTTACAGCATTTTGCAAAAGCTGGTCAGCCAATGCATCGACCAGCTCAGGCATTTTCTTCTCTGCCTGCACCAAAGTATCCTCACGCTCCGTTTGGATATTGGAACGTGCTGCCTTTTCTGCCTCATGGGCATCGGCATGCGCCTGTGCTACCGTCTTGGCGCGTCCAGCCTCAGCCGCAGTCTTTGCCTGGGCAAGAAGATTTTTTGCCTCTTCGTTGCGAGTTTTCCAACTCTCCTCCAACGCAGCAGCATTCTTCTGCTTGCTCTCCTCAGCCTCCCGGTTTGCCGCCTTGCCGGCGTCAATCCTGGTTTGACGCTCGTCCATAAAGCTGATCAGCGGGCCAAAAAGAAATTTCTTCAAAATGAACAGCAGCGCAAAAAAGCAAATGACCGTCCAGATTACTTCTGATACGTTAATGCTCAAAGCGTGTGCCTCCTTTAATTCCTGTCTTATACGGAAATTACACCTTGGCGACCAGCATGAAAGCGATCAGCAGACCATAAATGGTCAGAGCTTCCATCAGTGCCATGGAGATGATCAGGCTGGAGCGGATGTCACCGGCACATTCCGGCTGGCGGGCAATAGACTCCATTGCCTTGGTGGCGGTCTTACCCTGAGAAATAGCGGTAAAGGCGGCGCACACAGAGATTGCCAATGCGGCAGCTAATGCGATAATAGCGGATGCAGTCATGTTTTTTTCCTCCTAAAAATTGTTTTGTTTATTTTAATGTTTTGCTTTTTTACTTTAATGCAGGGAGTTCTTCTTCGCCGATGGCTTCTTCCAGATAGATGGACAGCAGCATCGTAAAGACAACCGCCTGGAGCAGACAGAACAGCAGACTCATCACCTGCATCAAAAGGGGCAGGACAAGGGGCAGTATATGGGTAAGCTGCTCCGTGACCATTTCCTCGCCGTACAGGTTACCATACAAACGCAGAGCCAATGAGAAGGGCCGCGTGATCTGTTCCAGCAGATTCAGCGGAAGCATCAGGGCAAATGGGGTCAAAAACGTTTTCAGATACCCCTTCACACCACGACTCTTCATTCCCACCATCTGCGTGGTCAAAAATGAGACCACACCAAGTCCCAGTGTTGTGGAAAGGCTGGCTGTCGGTACGGCAAATCCTTTTCCTGCACCGGGCAACAGGCCGGAGTAGTTACTGACAATTATAAAGATGAAGAACGTTGCCATCACGGGGAAATAGCGCCGTGTGTTGCTCTCGCCCATATTCTCGGCGAAGAAATTCCGCATCTTGGTGATAGCCATTTCCAACAGATTCTGCAACGGCCCCGGTACCTCTTTCAGGTTTCGTGTTGCAAGCCATGAAAACACGCCCAGCACCGCAATTATCACCCACATGGTGACCACTGCCCGCGTGACCTCCAACGGTCCGATCGAGAACAATACGTTTGTCGTCTCTTCCATCATTTCACCTCGTCATCTATCTCAATTTTCTTTTGTTCTTCCTCTCTGATCTGCTTGCCGATTCGCAGTGCCTGTATGATGTTCCCTGCGGACAGTCCCACCGCCGTCCCGATGATCACACCGTAAAACGGGAACGGCAAAGCATTTCGCAGCAGATATACCGCCAAAAGCGCCAAAATATCCAACAGAGTTCGCAGCATACTCCCTGCCATCACCGCGTTGGCATCATTTTTCTTCATATTCCGCCGTGTCAAAACCGTGCCGACTATCGCCACAGCAAAGCCGAATACCGCACCGATCACGCCGCCGATCAAATACTGTTCCATTGTTGCTTCCCTCGCATTCCGCAAACGGTACACAATTTTTCCGTAATTGTTAATTATTATATATGACACTCCCGCAGCTTGTCAACCGTGTAAAGAACTCGGTTCTTTCAAATTGCGAATTTTTGTCGAAAGCAGCCGTTGATTTTTGGGAATAATAAGCTGTACTACAAAATAGTCACCCCATTTAAGGAGGTAGCCGTATGCCCTATCAAGTGTTTCGGTTCCACGTGACGTGTCGCCGCGTCAACCAGATCGAGTTCCGCGATTTCTACCACGCCGGATCTGCATTTGTATCTCGGGGCTTTGGGGAGCAGCATCCCTGCGGTCAATGCGCAGCCGATAGACGGCGTATCTCCGTTCCGGAGGGAAGAAGGCCAAAGGCGCCGGCGGGGCGGTCAGAACGATCCCAAACGAAATACGCAGGAAGAGTGAACTGCGTTTTTGCGTATTGTGCTTCCGTGGCAGCGTCACAAGCCAATCAAAGCGGCTATTGTCTTTTTGTGGAATTTGCGGTAAAATATATGAAGCAAATTATATTTGCGTATTGGGAAAGGAGAGCGCTGATTTATGAAAAAGTGGGCAAAATCTGCATTATCAATACTTTTGGTCTTTGTTATGGTGGCAAGCACCTGTGTGCTTCCCGTTATGGCTTACGAGGTAAGCGGAGACAACGCCTGTATGTTTACATAGGTGATTCCATGACCTTTGACTTTGTCGGAAGTCACAACAATTACCTTCCCTCCACCGACATTTACCCCTGGCAGGCGGCAAGAGCCATGGGCTACTCCACCGATGATTACGGCAAGTTCCCCGGCGGCAGATCTACCGACGCATACGCAGCCATCTCCGATTATCCCGGCGATGATTATGCCCAGACTGCGATGGAAAATTATATCAATGACCCCAACGCCGCTCGCTTCAAGCAGGCAGTGATTGACGCAAAGGCCATCTCCCTCCAAGTCGGCTACTCTGAGCTTACAAGGTTTCTCGGCAGTAATCTTTCAACCTATCTGGAAACCGGTGAGCTGAAGTACAGCTGCGATCTGTCTCAGGTCTTTTCTCCAACGGAATTGGAGAAGATCATGCCCTTCGTCGCCAAAAGCATGGACCTCATTGACAGCCTGATTCCCGACGGTGTCCAGCTCGCCTTTTCTCTGTTCCTTTCCGGGCTTTCCGCGCTCGAAAAGGAAGCGCTGATCACCCTGATCGGCCAAAAGGCATTCGACCTGTTAAGCGGGATCCATGCAACTGCCGATACGATAAAGGATGCTTTTACCTATACCATCGTCTCTGCGATCGTCCATTTTGATACGCTTGTCTCAAGAATCTACGAGCTGAACCCGGATGTCGATCTGTACGTGATGGGACTGATGAATCCCCTGATGCCGCTTCGCGTTGGCTTTGACCTGAACGGTATCGACTTTTCCATTTCTGCCGGTGCGCTGGTGGACGGCTTTTTCGATATACTGAACAACTATTACCGGATCTGCTCTCCGTACTCTGACCGGTATTACTTCGTGGAGAATGTTCATCACGCTGAGGTCTATTCCGAGGCAATGGTCAAAGACGAGGATCTCACCCGAAGGATCCTCTATACGCTGTACAATGACGAAGACCGTGGCGGATATGAAACCCGGAAAAATGCCGCAGCATATGCCAAGGCGGCGGCACAGGCCTCTGGCGTTATGCAGATGTTAAAAAACACAAATCCGGTCGATCTCGGTAAATTGATTGCCGGTCTTGTCGAAAGCAAAGGTTCTCTTGACATCAGCGAAAAAGCCCTTGAAAAGCTCGCCGTCTATGATGAAAACGGCAATATCACCGCCACCTATATGGAGCAGTTCTGCGCTCATGTTGCTCTGGTCGGTATACTCAAAGGCATCTATATGCATCCGACTCCGGCGGGACATAATGCGGAAGCGCCCCTGCTCATAGCGGCTATGCAAAAAAAGCGTGTCGATCCTCTTGCGGTGATCTATCATATGATCAGCCCCCGATAAAGGCGGCAGAAAAGCGCAAAAAATCACGGGTCTCCTTAATGAGAACCCGTGATTTTTAATGGCTGAAACGTAAGCGCCGAGCCGTCCTTGCCTTCGCCTTTTTATGCGCCACATATATGATTTGCCAGATTCACGCAGCAAGCCAAAATGATAGAAGCGACTCGCTCGATTTGCTGACGGACACCGTTGCGTATCACAGCGGTTGCCGGGGAAATAACGACTTCACTCTTGCCAAGCGGTTCATTTCCGTCGCAATCGGCAAAATAGTTGCGGCAGGTATTGCAATACCAGCTCTCCTGCAATCCATATCGCTGCGCCGTGGCATCACGCGCTTCGATATGGTTTAAATCGTGCTGGCATATCGGCTGATCTGCTTCTTCCTCCGCTGCCTGACAGGCTTCTCCGATACGCACAGTCGTGTAGTTCGTCTCCCGCAGGCTGCCGGTGAGTGAGATGGCAGAGATCACGTTTTTGCGTCCCGGCTCTTCACTGAATTTTTCTCCCGGAATGATAATTCCAGACGCCAATTCGTCCGAAGCGAATGTTCCGTAGAAAATACCGTTTATGTAAAGGCTTGTCTCGCTGCCGGAGGGAACGAAAACTTTTAATACCGCATCTGTATCCGCGCTCATTTGATACTGTGCGCCATGTTTTTCGCGGTCTGCTGCGGCATTTTCCATCTGAAAACGAATCTGGCTGCTTCTTTTATAGGGATTTGATGAAAGGAAATTGTAGAGCCAGAATGTCGTGCTGTTCTCTGAATAAAAGACGGAATCAAACCACCGAAACCGGCTGGTCAAAAATTCTTTCAGAATGACCACGTCACCGGCGTTACCGGTAAAGGAACGCCGCACATAGTTTTCTCCGGTCCAAAGCATCTCGTTTGCCACCGCGGACTCATACAATTCGTCACAATAGGTGTCAATGATCCCGCCATCCGCGATGAGCTCGCTCAAATAGGGGCGGATCTCCCAATACTTTTCCTGGGCCTTGATCTGGAAATAGGGATCATCCACAAATTCTTTCCAAAAATCCTGCCCGGTGTACCAGCCGACGACCGTGCCGGTAACGCTCCATAGCTTCGCCCCGAAAAACGAGCGATAGGAACCGCCGCCGATGTCAAAATCCCACGCCGGACCGAATACCAGTTTTTCCCCTACCGGTTTATAGCAAAAACGGCTTCTCGATGCGGCATCTTCATTCCCCAGCAGCTCCATCGTTAACCAGTATGCCACCATGGAATCTATATCCGCCAGCTCCGAATAATGTACCCCGTCTGCATTATACCCGTCAGCAGCAGCCAGCGCATCTTCAAGGCTCTGTAAATATGATTGCGCATATTCCAGCATTTCCGGATTTGTATACAGGAATTCCGGCTTGGAGACCGCCGTCTTAATTCCTCTGTTTGTTATAAAATGCGTCACATCTTCATCATAATCAGAGCCCATTTCGAACAGGTAGCCGCCGCTGATGTCAAAAGGCCGGTCATAAACCTCTGAAATCACATAAGTCTTTCCGTGATAGACGACTTCGTTGTCGGTCACCCACGAAAGATCGTCCTCCATCTGCTTTTCCAGAGCCGAAGCATCACTTTTTGAGAAATCCTCCGGATAGGTCTCGCAGATCGCCTCTGCTACATCATCGGCAACGGACTCCCAATCGGTAATATCCACAAGCTGTTTACCGATACGGATATGTTCACAGAGCTGATAGTTTCCCACATATTCTCCGTTGAATACCACATCTACCCATGTCGTATCCACAGCGATCAGCCCCAACTGTGCGGAAAGGCGATATCCCAACGAATTCCGCATCAGGCTGGGATCCAGATAGTTCGCCAAAAGAACATAGTGCTTGCTTTTTCCGAAGCCGAACAAGTTGCTCTTTTTATCCAGCTTCAGCTTATATGGCTTTTTATCATAATCCCAGGTTTTCGATCCCCGCCCTTTGATTTGGATCTTGCCGTCATACTGTGCGTCTACTGCACCGTTCCCCTGAATGAACATCTCGCCGCCGATATACTCTGCACGGCTCGCAACGGCCTGCTCGTCCTCTGTCCGGATATATACAACAGGCAGGGGGCTGAAATAAATTCGGTCACTCCCGAGCCTTTCCCCGCTGTCACCGTCAAAAACAGCGACCTCGATCCACGCTTCATAGTCCGTAGCGGTGGGAGTATAGAGAGATGCCGTTACCCCCGTGTCCTCATTTGCGACATACCAGCGGTAAACGATCCGCTCTTCCTCGATACCGCTCAGCTCCGCTTTCAGCGGCACACCGGCAGCCGGAGACTCCGCGTTGATTTGTACGCTGATCTCATCTGCAAAGCACACTTTCGCCAAGCCGATCAAAAGGATGGAGACAAGTACCGCATATAAAAGCCACTTTTTCGTTGTTGCATGATTCATCTGTGTCCTCTTTCAAAATGTTGATAAAATGCTGCTTACCTTGATTGCACTTTTATAGGAGAGTGCGGCGGCTTAAAATCGGAGGATGATATCTTTTTTATAGAAATACCAGGCAATGGCAGAGAGAAACGCCATACCGCCCAGAGTGAAAAGCAGGGCGATAGACAGCGGCGTATCCGCTGGCGGATGCCACATTTTCTGGATCACACGCAGGACAAGGCCGATCAAAAACAGCGGCATGGGATTGCGTCCCCACCAGACCAGATATTTCACTTTCGGATCCCATGCATTGAGCAGATTGATCAGCCCAAACAGCACCGCTGCCGCAAAAAGGGCAAACAGCACATAGTTCACCGTAACGGCGCTGGTATTCATGGGGAGGAAAACGCAGGTAACAGCCGCCAGAACGCCCAATACCAGCAGGGCGAAGTAATAAGACTTGTGATTTGTCTCCCGCTGGTAGAACTCCATCAGGATCGTTCCGCCAAACATCAGCAAAAACCAGCCCACCGTGCCCAGCAGGCCGCCCAGAACCACGACGTCAAACATCTCGATCACGCCGGGCAGCATTTGCAGCAGCGTATAGCAAATGCCGACTGCAAACCAGGAAACGATCCGTCCCTTCAGGTTCAGGCGGATGAACGGCAGCACCAGCAGTCCGGTCATGCCAATCTCATGCAGAATACTCCAATGCTTATAGAGATTTTCATTGTTGTGCTGAATGAAGATCAGAATATCATCCCGTATGCCCAGCACGATCCCGATCAGCCCCATCAGCACAAGCGCGGCGACCATCGCCGTTTTGACGCCGCCTTTTGTTTTGCCCGAAACGCGCTTTATCGGTTTCACCACCGCATAGACGACGAAAAGCACGGCGACGAGGAACATCAGCAGTGTTTGGATGAAATACGGGTCTTTCCCGTTTCCCACAAGCAGATATTCCGCCGAGACGATGATGCTGCCCACGCCCATAAAGCAGAGATAGCGCATCAGGAAATGCAGATAGGCGCGTTTGCCGCTTTTTTGGCTGCGCCGCAGGAAAGAGCCGCGGTAGGAAAGACTGATCAGGAAAAGGAAAATCGGATCGGCCAGATCTGCCAGCGACATTCCCTTAAAAAGCATGATGCGCCCCGTAGTGCTGTTGTTGGCAATGCGGGCAAAAATTCCCAAACAGGGAAAATCTGCCGCGGCAATAAAAAACATCATGCAAAAGACGATCAGCCCGCGGAATCGGTCAATGCTCACGACTCGTGAGGTGGATGGTATAGTCATTTGTTCTGTCATGCGAACACCTCTTTCGTGCACGGGACGTCCGCAAGAATACGGCCGTCCTTCATGTGGATCATACGGCTGGCGTAAGCCGCAGACTGCTCCGAATGGGTCACCATGATGATGGATATGCCGAGCTCCTCGTTGATCCGTTTGAAGTTTTTCATCACTTCCTCGCCGGAACGGCTGTCCAGATTGCCGGTCGGCTCATCCGCCAGAATCAGCTTAGGCTCCGAGATCACGGCGCGGGCGATGGAAACGCGCTGCTGCTGTCCGCCGGAGAGCTTCGACGGGATCTCCCGCCGTTTTTCCGCGATCCCCATCATCTCCAGCAGATCGTTCAAACGATCCTGATACTGGGCAACAGGCTTGCCGGCCATAACGATCGGCAGCAGGATATTCTCTTCCACGTTCAGATTCTGTACCAGATTGTAGAACTGGAACACGAAGCCGATCTCCCGGCAGCGAACCTTGCTCTGCTCCCTGTCGTTCAGCTTTGCCAGATCGTGTCCGCAAGTCAGAATACGGCCGGAAGTCGGGCGTTCCAGCCCACCCAGCAAATACAGCAAGGTACTCTTTCCGCAGCCGGACGGACCCATGACAGCTACGAATTCCCCGCGGGATACCTGAAAGCTCACATTTTCCAATACGCTGTTCCGAGCCTCGCCGATCCCGAATTCTTTGCAGACATTTTCTGCCGATATAACCACATCAGTCATATTTGATTTCCTCGATTACATTCATTTTGGAGACCATTCTCCGGGGAATCAGCGCCGAGACGCACAAAATGGCGAATGCGCCCAGAAGGATCAACAGGATCTTCAGAACATCAAATCGGATATCCACATAGGCAATCAGCCCGAAAATGATGTCCCGCACAATGCGGATCAGCCACAGGCTCAACAGCGTGCCGCATACCGTACCGGTCAAAAACACCAATGCCAATTCCTCAAATACCATTCGGCTGAGCTGCCGGCGATTCATGGCAACCGAATAAAGCACTGCATATTCCCGCCGTTTTCTGTTGTAGGAGATGATCTGATTGTTCACCAGACCCAACACGGCAAGAACTGCCGCCAAAACAGGCACCACGGAAAAAACGGACAGCGCGTCCTGTGTGTTCTCCAGTTCCCGCGCGATA
This sequence comes from uncultured Clostridia bacterium, assembly GCA_937894515.1. Lineage (GTDB taxonomy): Bacteria > Bacillota > Clostridia > Oscillospirales > Oscillospiraceae > Vescimonas. Next base: position 42,633 of record CALCRH010000259.1, read on the forward strand.
TAGGTTTCTTTGGAATGGACGTCCGCATTCTCGCCGGTTTGTCCGAAAACAGCAGTCGGCAGCGCCGAAAGGACTTCGTCTATGTCTGCATCGCCGGAAAGATATACGCCAAGGAGAGCTGGGCAGCGCTCCACGTGGGCTTCATAGTCGTTTTGCGCCAAAAGGATCGAGCTGCGCTTGGAGTTAAACACGCCGGAGTCGCAAAAGCCGTCAATTACTTCGTAAAAGCTGCTGCCGTCATCCGGATCGGTAAACTGCACGCGATCTCCAATATGGATACCGTGCTGTGCGGCAAGCAATTCATCCATGATGGCATGGCCGTCCGTCAACTCCGCCTCTGTACCGGAGAGGATCGTGATGCCGTTGGAATAACCGCCGCACTCCACAAAGCAGACCCGTGCGGTCGTTCCGTTCAATTCCGCTTCCTCATAATTCCAGTACTCCGTGGTCGTATGATCCACGCCCTCCAGATCTGCGACAAAATCATACTCCTCGCCGGTAAGCTCCAGACCCTTCACAAAAATGTCGTAGGGGTAGTTGTTCTGATAGGCGTCAAAATAGCCGCTGACGGACGAGGTACACAGCAGGATCACCAACGCCAGAGCGATGACCATGGTAGAGAGGATCACGCTGGAAATGTTGATCCGGCTGGCTGCCAGATTCCGAAAGGCGAGGTAGAGCGGACCGTGACCACAGGCCATGGAGAGTTTTGCAAAAAGGCGCGAAATATATTTCAGCAAAAGCGGGATCATCAGCGCGCTGCCCACGATAACGAGTGCCAGCGCTCCCACGTTCCGGTAAAAACCATAGGTGCGATTCGTCAGGTGCAAAACCGCCCCAAGCAGCAGCAGCGCACCGCCGATCATGCCGGTATAGCCGGAGATCTCTGCCGCAACGGCAGAGGTGCGGAAAATGCTCTCCCGAATGGAGTGCTTTCCGGCGCGAAGCACGGTGATAAACGTGATACTCGTTTGCAGAAGTACCGCAAAGCCGATACTCAAAGCGATATAGCGCAGATCCAGAACGTGCTCTGCACCGCCGGCATTGTAGTACAGCAGCGCCAGCAGGTAGCGCAGCAGCTCACCCACCAGGATCCCCAGCGTCCCGCCCATCAGACCGTAAATAGCGTTTTCCGCCAATAGCAGCAGGTTCATCTTCCGGTTGCTGGCACCGATGCTGCGGAATGTCCCGATAACCGGCAGCCGCCCGTCCAGCATCAAAGTCGTCACAGAGGCGATCACATAGTAGCTCATGATCATCGCCAATGCCAGCATCATATAAAGGATCTGCCGGATGGACTTCACCTGTGCGTCCGCGTCCAAAGAGCCGTTCAGAGCCTGTACGTCCCAAGAGGGGTGAGCCTCCTGCATGGCGGCAGCGCGTTCCGATACATCGCCCTCTACATCCAGAAAAACGCTGTCTGCTTCAACTGCTGTGCCAAGCGGGCAAAGGAGCTCTATGCACTCACGGTTCTCATTGACAAACATACCGATGGAATCGTAAATGGCCGAAATTCGATACGTCCGCTCACCGTCCGCCGTGGAAACAGTGATCTTGTCACCGAGGCGCAGGTGGTAATAAGCCGCCTTTTTCGCCGTGATGCCGACCTCCGCCATGCCCTGCGGCGCATCACCCTCCGATACGGCGACGATGCCGCGCTGTGCGGCAAACTTCCAGTCGGACGCCATGCACGCGGCAGCAGAGTGCTTCAATTCCTCGCAGACGCCGCTGTCATAGCAGACGGCAAGCTTGTCCCCATCGGCAAAGGTACTGTCCTCAAGAGACAGCGTTTCGCCCTCCTCCGCGGCAACGCAGATATCGTAACCGCCAAAAAAGCCGGAAAACATCTGCCGCGAAATAGACAGCATATCGCGATTGATATTCAAATTCAGATAGATCACCGCGGTGGACAAAACCAGCGAAATAACGATCAGCAGGCCTGAAAAATAGTTCTTCCGAATATTCCGCAGGATATGCTTGAGAATAATGGACATAAATGCTTAAACCCTTACCATTCGTTTGTTCTTGTAAAGCAGCCAGGCGATCCACGAGATAATAGCGGTAGCGACCAGCACATAGAGCAGCGCCGGGACAAAGGAGATCTCCCGGATCCCGCCGATGACGGACAGGATAACATCGTGGAAGATATATTGCAGCAGATACATAATGATCGGGCTGCTGCCCCACCAGAGGAGGAAATGGGACTTCGGCTGCCATTGGTCGGTCAGACTGCACAGCCAGAAGATAAGGGCGCTGATCGGCAGATTGACCAATACATAGCCGGGGCTGACGCTGCCCTTATTGATAACGAAGTTCGCAAAACCGAAAACGCCCAAAAGGATTGTAACAGCAAGACCGATCAGATAGCTGTTGGCGGCAAGGCCGCGTTTTCCCTGCTGCTTTTGTGCCCGATCACGGTAATAGAGATCTGCCATGACGGTAAAAGCCATCATCATACTGCCCCAGGCTAAAATGCCGATCACGCCGCCTTGTATTTCTTCGTCTATCTTCTCCATAAACCCACCGGGGAGCTGATGAATAAAGGTGAATAGCCCAAAGGTGACCGCCGATGCAAATGCCCGGACGGTCGTACCGGCCTCGGCGAACAGAAGCATCAGTAATCCCGCGCCGCCAATAGACTGTAATACGCCCCAATAGTTGCTGTTTGTTCCCAGCCAGAATAGGTTGCGGAGATTCCAGATGGACACAAGGAGATTGGTCAGACCCAGTATCGCCAGGATGTAACGCAGAGCTACCTTGCTTACCGCGCTTACGGATTTTGAACCGATCCGCAGCTTGGGCAGAAGCGTACCGATAGCGGTGAGCAGAGCCACAATGGTGCCGGCCAGACAGATCATCGGCAGCGCATCTCTTGCCCCGTCAAAGACGATCTCGATGGTACGAATGCAGCAGCCAAAGCCCAGAATGGCTAAATAGCGAAGCACGAAATGGGCATAGGCGGCACGGCGTCCATCCTTTTCCATGCGGCTGCGAAACGAGGGGATATAGTTCATGGCGATCACAAAGAAGAACGCCGGTGCGCCGATATCCGCCAGAGCAAGACCCGGCATCAGGATAATACCGTGTTCCAGATCGTGATCTGCGATACGGCTCAAGAACGCCAGACTGTCGAATCGTTCCATCAACTGGAAAAAAATCATACTGAAAACCGCCAAACCGCGCATACGGTCAATGCAGGCGATCCGTTCCCGTTTTTCTAATGGAGTTGTCATTTTTATACACCTCAAATGTCGAATTCTTCTTTGATCTGCCCTGCCAATACCGTCTTGGCGATTTTGCCCAATGCATTGACAGGAAAGCTGTCCAGAATCACATAGTTTCTGGGTACTTTATAATGGATCAGCTCATCTGCGGCAAAACGCTCCAGCGCCTGCACGTCAATATCGCGCTGCACCGTAAGATAGGCGCGGCAAACATTTCCCATGCTGTGGTGCGGGATCGGCAGAACTGCCGCACCGGTTACGCCCGGATAGCGCAAGAGCACATCTTCGATCTCCTGCGGATAGACGTTATAGCCGCCCACCGTAAACATATCATCGTTGCGTCCGCACAGATGCAGGCATCTGTTTTCATCCTCATAGGCCATGTCTCCGGCAAGAAAATAGCCATCGCTGTCCCGGGGAAGGATCTGGGACACATAACCGCCGATCACGCTGTCCCCTTTGTAACAGAGCTGGCCGATCTCACCCGGTTTCACCGGCATACCCTGCGCGTCAGCAATTTTGTACTGCAATTCCGGCATGACCCGTCCCACCGTTTCGTGCTGATCCGCACCGAAAGCAGATGATGAATAGGAGCAAAAGCCGCTGGTCTCTGTCATTCCCAACGGATTTTCCAGAACCGGGCAGATCTGCGCCATCTGGTCTGCCAACTGTCTTCTCAGTACCGAGGCACCGGTTATTCCAACACGCACGCTGGAAAGATCATAGGTATGTCCCGCAAGCGCCTCAACGATCTTTGCCCACATGGCGGGGACGCCGCACAATACGGTGGCGCGGTATTTCTCTGTGTTCTCCAGCACACGCTGCGGGTGGAAGTCCGGCTGCAAAATCAGTGATCCACCGCCATAGAGTGGCGCATAGCCACACTCCACAAATCCGCTGACATGGTTAACCGGGAAACAGTGCTGTATCACGTCATCCGGGGAAAAACCCGATGGGCTGAAAAGATGCGTATCCTGCATCCACGCAGAAGCCAGCGCATTTCTGTGGGTGAGTACGGCGCCCTTTGGCTTTTTCGTCGTTCCCGATGTATAGAGGATCAGGAACGGATCGTCCAGCTGCACCTGCTCCCGGGTCTGTGCCAAAAGCGGCAGCATCTCCCGATCCGGCAGGGCGGGCAGCAGCTCACTGCTCGGTATCAACAGCGCGGAATTTTCCGCTGCTATCGGGCGGTATGTCGCATACAGACTGTCTTCGCAAACGGCGATTTTCGGCGTCAGCTCGCGGAAAACGGCAGATATCGCCTCCGGCTTGCTGCGAAAAGCCACACCGGCGCAGACCGCGCCGATCATGCTGGACGCCAGATAGACGTAAAAGAATTCCGGAATGCCCCGCATGGCATACACAATGCGGTCACCCTTCCTGACGCCGAGTTTCAGGAACCGAAGCGCCACAGTTCTGGCGCGGGAACAGAGCGTATCGTAGGAAATCACGCTGTCCTCATAGATCAGCGCCTGCTTTTCCGGTGTTTCAAGTGCATAGTGCTCGATGCTTTCAAATACGGTATGATAGGGATAGGAAATCATGGCTGTAACCTCAATACGACCTTTCTTGGTTTGCTTTTTTGCATGATTATGGATCGGGTAACGGTTCGCGGAAAGCCGATGCTGCGGCAGAACGATTTGCGCAGGGCGGATAAAACAGATGAGACTACCCGAAATCCGTTTATAAAATAATTACAAACATTTTATCATAGTTTGCCTCATATTGCAATCGAGGTACTTAACTCAAGGAAAGAACTCGACAAGGCCTTTTTTTAATAGGGGCAGCTTTTTTGTGCTGCCCCCTAACCGATTTATTCTGTTTTTTCCGTTTCCAGTTCCGCCATTGCTTCGTTGAATACCTTTTTTTCATGGCGGGAGTGGATCACGGACTTGTCGAATTTCTCCCACATGTCGGGCCGCCGCAAAATCGTCCGCTTATAGCTCTCCTTCCGCCGCCAGTCGTCCACCGCGCCGTGGTTTCCGCTGAGCAGTACCGCCGGCACCTTGCGCCCGTGCCATTCCTCCGGACGGCTGTACTGGGGATATTCCAGCAAACCGTTCCAATGGCTCTCATCGGTATAGCAGCTCTCCTCCGGCAGCACGCCGGGGATCATACGGCACAGGCAGTCGGCCACCGCCATAGCCGGGATCTCGCCGCCGGTCAGTACGAAATCCCCGATGGACAGCTCCTCATCCACGCACTCGTCCAAAAATCGCTGGTCGATACCCTCATAGTGGCCGCATACCAGGATCAGTCTGTCATACTGTGCTACCAGTTCCTTGGCCACCTGCTGGTCAAACACCCGTCCGCAGGGAGACATGTAGATCGTATGCAGCCGTTTCCCTGCCTCGTTGCAGATATGTTCCCAGCAGCGGTACAGCGGGTCGCATTGCATCACCGCACCCCGACCGCCGCCATAGGGGTAGTCGTCCACCTGCATCTGCTTGTTGGTGGTGTACTCCCGGATCTGATGGGTCACAATGGAAACATGGCCTGCCGCCTGCGCTCTGCCGATAATGGACTGGTCCATCATGGCATGGATCGCATCGGGGAACAGGGTCATAATGTCAATCCTCATCCACTGCCAGTCCTTTCATCATCTTAACGCGGACGATCCCCGCTTCGAGATCCACGCCGTCAATAAACACGCCGGGCACAGCAGGGATCAGGTATTCCCGCTCCCCTTTTACCTCGTAGACCTTATGGGCAGGATAGGTCAGCACCCGGGTGATCTTTCCCAGCATCGCACCGGTTGCCGCATCTTCCACCCCACAGCCCTCCAGCTCTGCATCAAAGTATTCTCCCGCCGGCAAAGACGCGTCATCGCGGCAGATGGAAACCCGCTTGCCCTTCATAGCCAGCGCCGCATCCATGTCCTCAACGCCCGGCAGGGTCAGCAGCACCGTGCTTTTATGCACCCTGGCAGCTTTTACTTTCGTCTCCTTGCCGGCAATAAAAAGGCGGTCAAACGCCGCAATAAATGCCGGGTCGAATCCGTCCGGATTCAGTTTTACTTCCCCACGCACACCGTGGGCATTGACAATGGTGCCAACCTCGATCCATTTCTGTTTCATCCTTCACCTCACGAAATCCAGCCCAGACTAAAGTGGAGCTGAATGCGTAAAAACCAATACAATGCCAGAGCTACTATGTCGAACATCAGCCCCAGCAAGGTCATCATGTTCTGTCTGCGATAATACCGTACGCATGCCACAGCCGCACCCACCACAGAGGAGAGAATGGGTAAAATCAGCATAATGTTCATGGGTAAAAAGGCTGTCCAGCCATAGCCCCAGATGCTCAGGGAGGCCAGCGCCGCAATATCGTAGGCAAAAATCGGCCATACCAGGTTGACAATACCGTGGATAAATGACCAGACGTCCCGATTGTGTTTCATCGCTTTGTCCCCCTTTCCACTGTTTTTTTCTGCCGCGCTTACACCAGATGGACTTCTTTGGATGAAATCCGCCGCAGTTCTTCGATCTTACCTAAATAAAAATAATCCCGTCCCTCCGGTATCAGTACACCGGTCACCGAGACAAAGTCGCCGCTCTTGATGTTCCTCAGGATCTCCTCCCGATCATCGAAGTCTGACACATCGATACACAGGCCGAAACCGGTGTCCAGACGACCCTGCTCATTCATGCGCCAATAAGGAAACCGAACCGTCAGCCGGCGATCCATATACTTTCTGCCCACGCCTTTGATATATTCCGTTTTGACCTGTTCAAACGCCATGGGCACGATCTCGCCGTCCGGCGCGTGAAAATAGAGAGAACCATATAAAAAGCTCAGTCTCTTGATACGGGAGCCCTGATGGGCAATACAGAATACCGCCATGACCACGATCACCACCGCGCCATAAAGCCCTTCGCCCTTTATCAAGCACACAACAGCCAGAATAATGCCGGTGATCAAGATGATACGGTTCACCCAATCCTGGCTGCGCCAGAAACTCTTTAATTTCTCCATAGCACACCTCTGCCTCATATTTTTGGAAGTATCATACCATATCCCGTAAAAAAGGTCAAATTCAGCCTTGCATTTCTCAAAATATCTGATATAATTATTTTCAATGGTAGGAGAAAAAGATATTAGTTGTTCTTATATGAGGTATTTCTATGTCTGTTAAGTTGGAATTATACAAAGTTTTCAAGGAGGTGGCTGAGGCAGGCAATATCACCGCCGCTGCTCAGGCCTTGTATATCAGCCAATCCGCCGTCAGTCAGAGCATCAAGCAGTTGGAAAGTGAGCTGCAGACCCGTCTGTTCTCCCGCAACAGCCGCGGTGTTTCTCTGACCGGTGAGGGAAAGATGCTCTATGAGTATGTCCGCAACGCCATGGGTCTTCTGGAAACCGGCGAGGCCAAGCTGAGCCAGACCCGTGAACTGCAGATGGGCCAGCTGACCATCGGCGCCAGCGATACTGTCACCAGTCAGTTCCTTCTCCCCTTTTTGGATGCGTTTCACCACCAGTATCCCGCCATTCATATCCGCATTATCTCCGGCCGCAGCGGCAAAGTGCTGAGCCTGCTGCAGTCCGGTAAGGTGGATATTGCCTTTGCCAGCACCCCCAACGAAGAGGGATTCGAGACCTGTTCCTGCTTTGCTACCCACTCGATCTTTGTGGCAGGTGCCAAGTATCCCTGCGATTTTGAGCATGTCTATACCCTGGAGGAGATCGCGGCATTCCCCCTGATCCTGCTGGAGCGGAAGGCCTCCTCCCGCATCTATTTGGAAAAGTTCTTTTTGCAGAACGGTCAGCATCTCAAGCCGGAAATCGAATTGGGTGCCCGGAGTCTTCTGGTGGATCTGGCCACCATTGGCTTCGGTGTGGCGGGTGTTACCGAGGAATTCGTGCAGAAAGAGCTGGCAGACGGCCGTCTGCGTAAGCTGAAAACCACTTTTGATATTCCCCGGCGCAGTGTGGATATGTGTATTCTCAAGGGGGTCCCCCAGTCCGCCGCTGCCCAGCGATTTGTGGATTTCGTAAAATCGAAAAAACTGTAAAACTTTCCCAAAGTTTTCCGCCATTTGCCGGTTTTCTTCTCCCAATCGGCAAATTGGACAAATCCGGGAAAAAAACGGCAAAAAAGTTTTCCGTTTTTGCCTGTTGCCGATTTTTCTTTTTTGGCGCATATTATACAAAATAGTATTTTAATTTAAAATTTAAAAGCATCATCAGGAGGAGTCTCGCTATGCAAGAGTTAAAAGACCGCATTGCCCGCGAAGGGAAAGTCCTGCCCGGCAATATCGTAAAAATTGACGGCTTTATGAACCATCTGGTGGATACCGACCTGATGCGAAATATTGCCCGGGAATTTGCCCGGCGGTTCGACCTTTCCCAGGTGACCCGCGTCCTCACCGCAGAGGCCAGCGGCATCGCTTTGGCCACCATCTGCGCCGATACCTTCGGCGTACCCATGCTGTTTGCCAAGAAGGCTAAGAGCGACAACATCGAAAGCGGCTTGTACCAGAGCGAGGTATTCTCTTATACATACAAGAAGAAGGTGACCCTTCTGGTCTCCAACGAGTGGCTGGGGCCCAATGATAAAGTCCTCATCATAGACGATTTCATGGCCAACGGTTACGCCATGCAGGGTCTGGTGGACATTGTTAAGGCCGCCGGTGCTGAGCTGGTCGGTATCGGCGTGGCAGTGGAAAAGGGCTTCCAGGGCGGCGGCGACAAGTTCCGCGCCATGCCCGATGTCAATTATCAGGCTTTGGCTGTTATCGAAAAAGCAGACGAAAACGGTATTATTTTCAGGGAGGATGACTAAAATGGAGAAAAGACCCGAATCCATGGCACGTATCAATACCCCCGCTTTGGCGGAGGCGTTTATCACCGAGCAGATCGCGGCGATCCGTTCCCAAGTCGGCGACAAGAAAGTTCTGCTGGCTCTTTCCGGCGGTGTAGACTCCAGTGTAGTGGCCGCTCTGCTGATCAAGGCCATCGGCAAGCAGCTGGTCTGCGTCCACGTCAACCACGGTCTTTTGCGTAAGGGGGAGCCCGAGCAGGTCATCGAGGTGTTCCGCAACCAGATGGGCGCCGAGCTGATCTATGTAGATGCTGCCGACCGTTTCCTGGACAAGCTGGCCGGTGTCAGCGATCCCGAGAGCAAGCGCAAGATCATCGGCAAGGAGTTCATTGATGTCTTTGCTGAGGAGGCCAAGAAGCTGCAGGGCGTAGCATTTCTGGCACAGGGTACCATCTATCCCGATATTCTGGAATCCAACGGCATCAAGAGCCACCACAATGTAGGCGGTCTGCCGGAGGATCTGAACTTTGAGCTGGTGGAGCCGGTGAAGTTCCTCTATAAGGACGAGGTCCGCGTGGTGGGTACCGCGTTGGGTCTGCCCGACAGCATGGTCTACCGTCAGCCCTTCCCCGGTCCCGGTCTGGGTGTCCGCTGCGTGGGCGCCATCACCCGTGACCGTCTGGAAGCTGTCCGGGAAAGCGATGCCATTCTCCGGGAAGAGTTCGCTAAGAACGGCCTGCAGGGCAAGGTCTGGCAGTACTTCACCGTAGTGCCCGACTTCAAGTCCACCGGCATTACCGATGGAAAGCGCACCGATGCCTGGCCCGTCATCATCCGTGCGGTGAACACCGTGGATGCCATGACCGCCACCGTGGAAAACGTCCCCTTCGAGCTGCTGCAGCATATCACCATGCGCATCACCGCCGAGGTCAAGGGCGTTAACCGCTGCCTGTACGACCTGACCCCCAAGGGACCCGCCACCATCGAATATGAATAAAGCATAAGAAAAGACACCCTCCCGGGTGTCTTTTCTTATGCTTTCAGACGCTTGACCAGTTCCTCGTCCGGCTCAGCCAATATGGTTTGATACACGGTATAAACCACCATGCCCGGACGGCTGCCGGCAGGCTTTTTCACATACTTCACCGGTGTGTAGTCCACCGGCACTTTACTCCCCTCTTTTCCCTGGGAATACCACGCCGCCAAAGCTGCCGCCTCATATAGGCTCTGCTGATCCGGCTGGGTGCCCTCGGTACAGAGAATTACATGGGAGCCGTGTATCTTCTGGGTATGGAGCCAGATATCCCACTTCTGTGCTGTCTTGGTGGTCAGCTTGTCGTTTTGTGCGTTGTTCCGGCCCACCAGGATCCGTAGTCCCGCTGTGGAGCGAAACTCCCGGGGTTTGGACTGCCGCTGAAATCCCGCCTGCTTTTTTCCGCTCCGGCGGAGATATCCGCCCTCGGTCAGCTCGGCGCGAATGTCGTTAAAATCCTGCTCACTTTCCGCCTGGGCAATTTCCTGCACCACGCTTTCCAGATAGGTCAATTCCGCCCTGCCCTTTACCATCTGCTCGGTCAGGATCTTCTCGGCGGTTTTTGCTTTGGTGTACTGCTTGAAATACCGCGCCGCATTCTCTTGAGGAGAAAGCCGTACATCCAAGGGGATCTCCACCTGGGGACACCCCTCTTCGTAGTAGTTTTCTACCGTCACCCGGGACTGACCCCGCTCCATGCGATAGAAATTTGCCGTCAGCAGTTCGCCGCAGATTCGGTACTTCTCGCGGTTTTGGGTCTGTGCATACTCCTTTTCCTGCATGGCAAGCCGGCGCCGCACGCGGTTTACCGCGTTGGTCGCCGTTTTCAGCAGATCCTGTCCCTTTTGTCTGACCCTCTCGGCCTGTTCCCGCTCTGCATAGAAACGGTCCAGCATAGCCGAAAAGCTGTCGCAGATCTTTCCTTGTGCATACTGTTCATACTGCTCCAGCGCTTCGTAAGAGAAGTCTATGGGCTTTCCGTTTCGCTCTAAAAGGACCGGGACAAACTGGTTTTCCCTTACCTGCTTTTGCCAGACGGCAAAGCTGTCCCAAAGCCGCACATCACCGCGCTGTACCTCTACCGTTCTATAGGCGCGATAGACGATCTCCCGGGCTACCAGCGGAGAAATGGCTGTAAAGGTATCCAGCAGCCACTTTTCCGGTGTCTGCTCGGTCAACAGGGATAAAAAGTCCTCTTTCTCAATCGTCAGCGGGTTCTTTTGTCCCCGGGCAGGCGGCAGATGGTAGTAGAGTCCCGGCATGACCTGCCGTTCCTCGGACATTTCAAAATCCACCCGGCGCATACAGTCGATGATCCGTCCATCCCTGCCGCACAGGATCAGGTTGGCGTGCCGTCCCATCAGTTCCAGAATCAGAGAAAAGCGGCTCTGTTCCCCCAGTTCATCGGTAGCTTCGATGGTAATGGTCACCACACGTTCCAGAGGAGTCTGCTCCATGCTGACAATACGGCCAGACGCCAAATATTTCCGTAAAAGCATGCAGAACATGGGGGGCTGGGAGGGATTGTCCCGCAGAATCTCCGTCAGGTGCAGACGGGGCTGATTGGGACTGGCACACAGCAAAAGGCGCTTGTTGCCACGCAGCAAAAGCACCACCTGATCCCGGGCGGGCTGCTGGATCTTCTCGATCCGGCTTCCCTCGACCAGTGGTGCGATCTCTTGGACGACTGCCTGCAGGCAGATGGCATCCAGCGGCATGGTGTTATTCCTCCATCATTACGCAAAATAGGGTGTTGATCCGCTCTTTCTCCCCCCGTAGATACAGCCAGCCGAACAGAGTCTCCAATGCGGTAGCCTGCTGATACTCGCTGCGGCTGGCATGGGCGGGAATGGAGTTCACATTGGCGTTGCGGCCACGCTTGAATACGGCGCTCTCCTCTTCATTGAGCAGCGGCAGGATCTTCTCGCTGAGCGCTGCCTGTTTCGGCGCGCAAACCCGTTCAACGGTGGCGCGATGCAGACCTTTGCCGGTGGCTTTCCCATTGGCACAGAGATAGGTGCGTACCAGCAGTTCGTATACCGCATCACCCAAATGGGCAAGGCCTATCGTGCTGATCCCCCGAATTTCATCAGGGGAAAGTGTGATTTCAAAGTAATCGTTCATTCGATATCCCCGCTTTCAAACTGGCTTTATTATAGGTTTACCGTTTGGGAAATGTCAAGTTTGTTTCGCTTTCTCCCTGGAAGAAATTCGCAGAACAGGATCTATATTTCAGCAGAAACTGTGTCTCCTTTTCTTGACACTTATGGCAGCAGTTGCTATGATAAAAGTGTTCGATCGGTTCTCGCATTACCGGGAAAACCGATTTCATTTACAGATAAAACGAAAGGCTGCACATGAAAACACCTGCGAAAATTATTGTAATCGTTTTGACGCTACTCCTTGTTCTGGGAGCAATACCTTTCTTTGCCGCTCCGACTCGTGCCGAGGCAAAGGACGGGTCCCTGACGGTCACGCTGGAAAGCGACAAAACATACATAGCCAAAAATACACTCTATGTCCGGCTGAAGTTATCCGGAGATAAAATCTACGGTATTTCCGGCGAATTACTCTATTCCGATGAGTTGTCGCTCTTATTGGGAACGGGCTACAACGGGTGGACATTTGAACGGAATGGTGACATCTTTTGCACCTACGGAACATCTCCGCTGGAAAGCGAGACGGAGGTGTTGCAGCTCGCCTTTTATGTGTCTTCTTCGGCATTGGCAGGAAGCCCTGTTTCCGTGACTTTGCAAAACCTGAAAATATCCAACGGCGAAACGGACAGCACGCCGATGCGCCTTGACTTGCCCCAAATCAACGTAGCCAATGGGACAAAGGACACTGCCGTAAAAACAATTCCCTGGGACAGCACCACAGATGATGATGTTTCCGGCGGTTGCTATGTTGCCACAGCAGTCTACGGCTCTTACGATTGCCCGGAGGTCTGGACTCTTAGACGGTATCGCGATGAGACATTGGCAAAAACCTGGTATGGCAGAGCCTTTGTCCATACCTATTACGCCGTCAGCCCCACTTTGGTGAAATGGTTTGGTCAGGCCGATTGGTTTAAGGCCCTATGGCGTAAACCCCTGGATCGCATGGTGGCAGCATTGAATGCCGAAGGGGTGGCCAATACACCCTATCAGGATACCGTTTGGTAACAAAGAGGATATAGAAAAGTATATTCGGAAATGGACAAATCTGAAAAACTACCCAGTTCAACTAACCGACAGCACTTCCGGTTCTCCGGAATATCAAACGGCTTTTCATCCTCTGCGATTTCGGCAGAGGTTTTTCTTTTTTTGATTGGTAAATTGTAAAATGAAATTGAAACATAAAAGAAATACACAGCGATGGAAATCTGTTAGAATATAGTTGCTACACTCAAATCTGACAGAAGGAGCCCATTGCTTTCCAACAAAGCATTAATTTCGACATTTCAAAGCGGTATACTTGATGTATGACAAGCTAAAGTGTAGCAAACTACTTGACATACGACAAGTAGTTTGCTACGATATGGGCGAGGTGAAAGACTATGCGCAACCAACTGATCAAAGAAAAGCAGGATCTGACTCATCTGTCCTGGTCTATATATCGCAGCTCATCCGGAACAGCCGGTTCCTTTCTGAAAGCATATTCTGAGTTGGGTGGCAAGAAAACATACTACAAGCTTTCCAACTTCGATAAGGTCAACGGCGTGATTGGTCATGAGTGCGTCAATGAACTAATTGTAGATCGACTGATGACGATTCTTGGCATTCCGCATCTTGAGTATCAGCTGATTCATGCAGATGTGCTGGTGGATGGCAAAATCCATGATGTTTATTTGTGCGCCTCTGCGGATTTCAAAGCCCCTGGTGAAAGCAAAACCGCATTGGATGCCTACCAGAAGGCCGAGGGAAACGCCAAGGAATCTGCTCTTGATTTTTGTATCCGCAACGGTTGGGAAGACTATATTTATCAGATGCTTGTGGTTGACTTTCTGACTTTGAATCGAGACCGTCACGGTGCGAACATTGAAGTTCTGAAGAACAGCCGCAGAAGAACCATTCGCTTAGCGCCTTTGTTTGATCACGGGCTGTCTTTTCTCTGCCGTTCCACGCAGGAGCAGTTTGCAACCTTTGATGTAATGCAGGATTTGCCATGTAATAACTATATCGGCTCCCGGTCAGCTTGGGAGAACCTGAAGTTGATTCCCACAGAAAAACTGCCGAGGCTGAATCCGCTACAGGAAAATGACCGTGATACCATTATGGAAGGTTTAGAGGGTGTCATCCCCCAAGTGTTTCAGGACAAGATCTGGGAAATGATTTGGAAAAGATGGTGTGCTTATGAAGATTTTTGCCATTCGAGATGAATCCGCGCAAATTCAGAAAGACCTTGCCTACCTGCTCTATTACGAGCTGGAAAAGCGTTTTTATATTGAGCTTCCAGATAACGCAGACCCTTGGGAAACCCCGCTGCTCCTGGATTCCTTTGCCAAGCGCGGCGAAAAGACTGTAAACTCCTACTGGAGCCAGATCTGGGTCCAGCAGCGAATTATCCCAGCAGATCGGCAGAACTTAGGCCAGATCCTCCGAGATAATGGTCTGAAAGAATATGATGAATTTGAATTGCTGATGCTTGCCAAGGGCCGCTGCGCGCAGGACGATTTCTATCTTGTTCCACTAATCGAGGCCGATCTTCCCACGGAAATTGTGAAACGGTTTGAAACCAGAATAGAAGATGTGCTGCCTCTGGATGACTATTGTCTGCTGGTATTCTTCCGGGATGGCACAGTGAAAAAGTGTGATTTGAAAACTCACTTTGAAAAGACTGCTGCGTTCAATATTTTGTTGAAAAAGCCGGAGTATTTTGCTTCGGTGCAGATGCTGACCGGCGGCTATGGCGTTTTCTGGGACGTAAATATGACCGTCACCGATACCATGCTTTATCGGGTCGGTAAAAAAGTGCCGCTGAGCATGTCTGATTTCAAAAACTTCGTGGTTCAGCGGGTCATTAACGCCACAGAAGCAGCAGGGCTTTTGAACTGCTCTCGTCAGAATGTAATGGAACTAACAAAACGCGGTAAGCTACACCCTATTAAGACTTCTGAGCGAAATACCCTGTACCTGAAAAGTGAAGTGCTAAAAAGAAATTGGCAATAATAATCAAGACAAATCTTATTCCTTTTATCTCAAGAGAACCATTTGTAGTTACTTCCAAGCACGCCATAACCGGCCCCTACAAGGCCAATAAGCCGGATTAAAAAATTTTCCCCTTCTCAGTCCAGAAGGGGAAAATTTTTTGTATCATATGATGTGTGAATATGATGTGAAAAAAGCGAGAAAAAGTTTTCTAAAAATTTTTTAAAAATTTTTTTGGATTTACCGAAAATGGGCGAAAAAGTTGCAAAAAACGCTGTTTTTGAAGGATGCAAAAAGGCACTTTTTTCCTCAATTATGCACGAATTAGCATACTGAAAAAAGAAGATATGCTAAGATGCTGCGAAAAATGAAAAATCCCGCATTAAAATGAAAGAACCTACCACTTCCTCCTCTTGACAAGATTTAATCGCCGCGATACAATAAATGCGAAAAGTCAATAACATCTCAAGTGCCGCAGTTCCGGTAACAGGAACTGACGGAGAATAGGGAACCGGGTGAAAGTCCCGGACGGTACCGCCACTGTAAGCGTGGAGGTTATGCACCAGAAGAAATTCAACCGCGGAGTGATCCGGAAGGTTGTGCATGACCGGTGAAGCGCAAGTCAGGAGACCTGCTTGAAATGCTTGAATTGGGCATCCTTCGCGTATGGGGTGGCTGATTATTTTGTTCCACGGATAAACGGCTGTGGCAGCATTTTCGCTGCACAGCCGTTTTTTTATTTTTGCTTTTCCATAGTGTGTGGCGGGGGCGGCATTCAAGCCGTGCCGCTCCCGCCGTACCTCTTTTGTGTATGCGAGGAGGATAGTTTATGAGCAGTTTCAAACAAAACTACCGCATCAAAACTAAAGTGCAGGCGGCGGCAGAACGGGAAGTGCGCCACAGAGAAAAAGAGTTTGCTGCCGCGCACGAAAAAGATACGGACGAACAACTGCTTTCATACTTGAAGCAATTTGCCGCAGAACACCCAAACCAAGCTCTTTTTAAGGTGGATGTACCCGGCGGTGATTGGATCGGGAAACGGCTTGGCGGATGGTTAATCGCATTGGAGTTGGCCGGCTTACCAAAGCCCGAGGGACAGCGCGAAGTGATAGGCTATTCACGAGAACAGCAGAAAAACAGCACGGCGGCACGGAATCGACAACGGCAGGAGTGCAGCAAACGAAAAGAGCAGGTTAAATAAGATTTATTATTTTTATAGGAGGAGACAATATGAAAAAGCGTACTATCAGTATTCTATTATCGCTCTTGCTGGTCATAGGGCTGATTCCTCTGTCGGCATTTACGGTTCTTGCCGCAGAGGAGAAAAGCGTATATATAACGATCAGCGAAGACGGCCAGTTTTATTCCGACAATGATGACAAGCCGGTGGCATACAGAGAGGTATCCCTGGCTGATGTGGCATCCGTCGACCTGTCATCCTATGGCCTTGATAAATATAGCTACGATGGAGACAGTGACGGCACGGCAGATATTACCGCTCTTCATCTGTTCATCTATGTTCATGAGAACATTATGGGCGAATCCTGGGATGATGTGAGCATCAGCGGGTCTGCCGGAAGCATTTACTTTGCGGGCGGGCTTTTCGGCTTTGAAGATGAAAACCTGATGTATTATTATAACGGCGCGTATCCGGAAATTGAACCGGGCTGGGGCGCAACGGCCGATCAGATTGTTCTTTCTGACGGAGATTTTTTTGACGTAGCTCATTACAGCAGCTGGAGCTTTTATGCGGATTCTGCTGCCGGTTTCCACTATTTTGTAGACAGCAGTAATAATGTAACTCATCAATATACTGCGCAGGCGGGCGCACCGACTTCAATCAAGCTTGAACGCGCGGGCGGCGGTATGTTCGGCGATGGAGATACGGTTACATTTGAATCCGGATACCCAATAAAGTATGGCAAGAGTATTGGTACTGAGCTGGGCACAGTTACGACCGGAGAAAGTGGGTCAGCTTCCATTACGTTCGATAATGCAGGTATCTATTATGTTTGGTGTGACGGGGCGGAAGGTATAGACGCCGGCGTGGGCGATATCGTATCCTCCCCTGCCAGTGCCGCCGTAATCGTCTCGGGAGACACGGATGATTCGGAAGATAGTGCAGCGTATCAACCCATTCTGAACAACACTTTGGCGCAGCTTGCCGTGACTGTCAGCAATCCGACTTTCGGCACCGGCGGCGGTGAATGGTCTGTGCTGTCACTGGCTCGCGGCGGATACTTCGCTATCGACGATCCGTATTTTGAGACGTACTATTCTAACGTTGAGAAAACTGTGCCCGGTTTGGCAAAAACCGCTGCCGGAAAAGGTGTGAAAGAGGGTGGACTTGACAAAAATAAGTCCACGGAAAACTCCCGCCTGATTCTGGCACTCGCCGCTATCGACAAAGACCCCACTAACGTGGGCGGCGTCAACGTACTGGGCGCTTATGATACGAACGGATTCACATGGATCAAGAAACAGGGCATCAACGGCCCGATCTTTGCCCTAATTGCATTAGACACCAGAAATTATCCGACGACCGACACGACCCTGCGTCAGCAGTGCGTGGATTTCATCCTCAGTAAGGAACTGGCAAACGGCGGCTGGGCACTTAACGGCACGGAGGCTGACCCGGATATCACCTCTATGGCGCTGCAGGCCCTTGTGAAATACAAGGATCAGAAGGAAGTTGCCGAAGCGGCTGGCCGCGCATTTACCGCGCTTTCCAATATGCAGCAGGATAACGGCGGTTTTGCTTCCTGGGGCAGCGTAAACTCTGAAAGTATTGCGCAGGTCATTACTGCTTGTTCCGCATGGGGCATCGACGCTGACAAAGACAGCCGTTTCGTCAAAGAAAATGGTTCTGCGCTTGACGCTTTACTCACATTCTACATTCCCGAAGGCAAGGGCTTTGCCCATGTTCTGACAAGCGGAGCCGGATATACCGGCGGCGAAGTAAACGGAATGGCGACCGATCAGGCTTCTTATGCACTGGTTGCCTATGATCGTTTCGTGAACGGAAAGACAGCACTCTATGATATGAGCGATGTGGGCGGTTCTTCTGAAATCGGCGAATTGACCGCAACCTTGACACTTCCCGAAAAAGTTGAGAACAAGGCAGGTTCTGCATTCAATGCGGTTGTCAATTTAACCGGTTTTATCAAGGATTGCCGCCTTATGGATTGCATTATCAATGTCCCCGGCGGCGTAAGTGTTACTGATGTAACTATGGGCTCCCGTATTGGCGGCGGCGTGGTATCCTATCATCTTGATTCGACTGCCGGAAAACTCCGCGTTGTTTACTGCGATCCAACGGGTGGCAAGCCGATAACGGACAGCGGTACAACTTATCCTCTGGAACTGATGACGATTGGCCTGAAACTGGACGAGACTCTTACCAATTCGCAGATTTCTCTGTCTATTTCCGGAATGAGCATGAAAAAGACATCCGATGCAACAACAGGACAGACTGTTGTAGACACTACCAACGCTACAGCAAGTACCACTCTTGCCACGGGAAGTTCCTATACCGTTATGGAACTATATACTGGTGATGATGTAGATTTGATCCCTTCTACGAAAAAAGCAATCGCCATCGCTGTAACCGGCATTGATGACGGAGTTCAAATGACTTATGAAGATGAGACTGGTACGGTAACGCTCTACTATAACAAGGCTGTTTCGGAAAAGACAAAGATTCCTACCTATATCGCTATGGTTGACTCGACCAGAGACTTGACCGGATTTGTCAATGGAGATAACTATTCCGTTGGAGCCGGCAACGCTACTGATACGCTGACTTTCGGTGATACAGATAACAATGGCGTAATCAACGCGCAGGATGCATTGAACGATGTCAATCTGTGGCTTCGGCAGAAAGAGATCAAGACAGACAAGGATATTCTCGCGGCTAACGTTACCGGGGACAGCAGAATCAATACCTGCGATGTACTGGGCCTGATTGAGAATTTCGTTGATGGCAGTGATTTCGCTGTTGTCAATCTGGCAGCTACGGCTGTTCCGGCAGCTCCAGAGAGTACCGCCACTTAAACATTATGAAAAAAGTAATTATTAGTTGGATGAAATCCCTGAAAGAGAAAAAGTTGGTTCTACCGATTGCCCTGATTCTCGCTGCTATGATCATCGGCCTTGTCTTGTTCCTGATTTTGTGGAACAGAGGAGCAAGTGCTTTGACTCCTGCGGTAACTATCGAAACACCGGATAAAATGGCAGCAAACGATCATGAACCGTTTTCGTTGGAATTACAGCTTTCCACCCTGAAAAAAGAACGATACCCCGCGGCAAGCTTCAGCATCAGTTTCGACCCCGCCAAATTGGAATTTTTGGGCATTGGAGAAGGAAACGTTTTGATCAACAACAGTGAAAGCTCCTCCGGAACAGCTCTGCCGGCGTGGAGCGTGAATGTGGGGCAATCCAACGAAGTCGGCGTTATCAATATTCTGTATCTTGACATGACTGGAGGACGGTACGCGTTTTCCAAGGAACTTTTGCAGGAAAAAGACAATGTCATTCTCCTGCTGAATTTCCGTCTGCGTGGCAGCGTCAGAAAGGGAGATATTTTGGAGCTGAGTCTTGATGATGCGGTTTTTGCGGCAACAGACGAAACAAAGAGCCTTGCCAGCATTTCCGGCACCTTGAAAACCGCAAACGGTCGAATCGTCATTGGAGGATAAATATGAAACGAATCACTTGCTTTTTCCTTGCTGCCTTTCTAAGCCTGACGATGCTTTGCGGTTGTAGCCTTGACATTACGCCGCGTTCTCTTGAGCAAAGCATGGAGATACCGGATGACGGCATCATTACGGCCAGGGTTTTGGAAGAGCTGAAAAAAGACAACGGGGTCATTACATTTTGCGGCCAAAGCGGCGATGTGATTTACGAATGGACGGTGTTCGGCAGTGACATTGAGACACCGAAAGATACCAACCTGAAACTGGAAGTAACAGAGAATATGGAAAGCAGGCTGGCATTCCGGCTTTGTACAGAGGAAGATTTCAGCTTTGCTCCGGTGCTTTCTCTGCACGCCACACAGCTTTGGAACGCGGACAGCGCTGTCGTATACCGTGGCAACGGCGAAACGCAGGATGCCATTTGCTCAGCATCTGTTACGGGAAGCAAGACCTCTGTCCTGAATTTTACCCTGTCGCAAGCCGGCTCGTTTACGGTAGTGGCCGAAGAAACTTCGCAGGGCGAGGAACCGGTTTCTGCAACGACAGAGAATACATCTCAGGCTGAGAAAGCAACGACAGAGAGTACATCTCAGACTGAGAAGGCAACGACCGGAACAACAGAGAAAAAGATGCAGACAACGGATGCGCCAAAGAAAACCACGGAGGTAGATCCCTACCTCTCCGAATCAAAGAGCGGCGGGGGGCGCGTTTTATCTGATGGCAAGCAGACCGGACAAGACCGGTATCTGACAGATCCTGTCCCTCAGGGAAAACCGATGCCGGTGGAACCGGAGGATCAAACGATAGATCAAGGAAGAAGCTACACCTGCACGTTTTCTATTGAGTGCGCCACAATTCTAAATAATCTGGACGATCTTAATACAGATAAACTGGATGCTGTTCCCAGCAATGGTGTGATCCTCCCAAAAACAACCGTAACGTTCTACGAGGGTGAATCCGTTTATGATGTGCTGCAGCGGGTGTGCAGAGAAAATAACATACATATGGAGGCATCATGGACACCGATCTACAACAGCGCCTATGTGGAGGGTATCCACAACCTCTATGAGTTCGACTGCGGCACCGGTTCAGGCTGGATGTACCGCGTCAACGGTTGGTATCCCAACTACGGCTGTTCCCGTTATCAGCTGGCACAGGGCGACAATGTGGAATGGCGGTACACCTGTGATCTGGGTGCAGACATTGGCGGCGGCTATGCCATTGGCGGGTGAAAAAGACGATGCAGAATAAAGACGCCTTTGGCAGTTATCATCCGTTGGTCAATTTTCTCTATTTTGGGATTCTACTGACCTTTTCCATGCTGTCTATGCAGCCGGTATGTCTGCTGATATCGGCTGTATGTGCAGCGCTATACTATATCACGCTGAAAGGAGCAAAAGCGGTAAGGCTTTTGCTCCGCGGCGTTATTCCGGTGTTTTTGCTGACTGTTATCATCAATCCGGCGTTTTCCCATGGCGGAGAAACGACCTTGTGTTATTTTCCCAACGGAAATCCGCTGACGCTGGAAAGCATCCTTTACGGCTTGGCTGCGGCCCTGATGCTCTCCGGTATTTTGCTTTGGTTTGCCTGTTTTTCCGAAGTCGTCACATCAGATAAATTTGTCTATCTGTTTGGGCGTATCATACCGGCACTTTCCCTGCTCCTCTCTATGACGCTGCGATTTATACCGCGATTTATCGCGCAGTTTGATACCGTGAAAGAGGTTCAGAAAATGATGGGGCGGGATACAGCGGATGGCAAACTTCCGGCGCGGATCAAAAACGCGGTTGCCTGCTTTTCCATTGTTGTCACATGGAGTATGGAAAACGCCATTGAAACGGCAGACAGCATGAAGGCCAGAGGCTACGGCAGTAAAAAGAGAACAGCTTATTCGATTTATCGCTGGGAGGACAGAGATTTGACCGCCTTATTGTTCCTCCTGTTTTGCGGGTTATTCCTGCTATCCGGTGGGCTGGCCGGAAAGCTGTTCTGGCGGTATTATCCCAATATTCGCGGGCTGCTTACCGATCCGATCACGCTTTTGCTGGAGCTTACCTTTTTGGCACTGTGTGTGATGCCGGTCTATCTTGAGAGAAAGGAGAGACGCACATGGAATTATTTTCGATCAAGCATCTGACGTTTTCCTATCCCGAGCGGACAGAACCGGCCATTTGCGATATAAGCCTGACCATCCGGAAAGGTGACTTTTTTGTGCTGTGCGGTCACTCTGGTTGTGGCAAATCCACACTTCTTCGGCAGCTAAAACCATCTATTGCTCCTCACGGCATCTCCTCCGGAGAAATCCTTTTTCACGGGGAATCTCTACAGGATATGGATCCGGTGACTGCCGCCGCAAAAATAGGCTTTGTGATGCAGTCACCGGAAACGCAGATTGTCACGGACAAGGTGTGGCATGAGTTGGCCTTTGGCTTGGAAAGTATCGGCTGTGACACGCCAACGATTCGCCGCCGCTGTGCGGAAATGGCTGCTTTTTTCGGCATTGAAAACTGGTACTATAAAAATGTGTCAGAATTATCCGGTGGGCAAAAACAGCTATTGTGTCTGGCTTCTGTGATGACTTTGCAGCCGGAGGTGTTGGTTCTGGATGAACCCACCGCCCAGTTGGACCCCATTGCAGCCTCGGAATTTCTCAGCACACTGGGGAAGATCAACCGTGAACTCGGCACCACGATCATTTTATCGGAACATAGACTGGAAGAAGCGTTGGCGCTTGCCAATCAAGCGGCTGTCATGGAACACGGTTCCATCCTCTGCACCGGTACGGTGGAGAAAATCGGCGGTTATTTGAAGACCCATGAGAATGCTATGTTTTCGGCAATGCCGTGTGCGATGCGGGTTTGGGGCAGTGTAGTATGTGACGCATCCTGTCCGGTCACGGTAAACGATGGACGTAAGTTCCTTTCCACCTATTTACAGGAGCATCCGGCGCAGCCACTTCCGCAAACAAAAACGGTTTGCGAAGTAGGCGAAGAGCGAGTCTGCGCGTCGGAGGCGTGGTTCCGCTACGAAAAAGAACTGCCGGATGTGGTGAAAGGACTTACCTTTCGGGCATATGCAGGCGAACTGTCCTGCATCCTCGGCGGAAATGGCAGCGGAAAGACCACTACACTGAAGCTTTTAAGCGGATTGAAAAAGCCTTACCGCGGCGAGATACATACCACGGGCCGGGTCGGTTTTCTGCCGCAGGATCCGCAGACGGTATTTTTGAAGAAAACGGTCTACGAAGACTTGGCAGATATGCTGCGATTACAGGGAATATCGGCAAAGCAGCAGGAAACGGAAATCCTTAAGGCTGCCGAGCTGTGCGAAATCACCGAACTGCTATGGCGGCATCCTTATGATCTTTCTGGCGGTGAACAGCAGCGCGCGGCGCTTTGCAAAGTTCTTTTGAGTTCGCCGGATATTCTTTTGCTGGATGAGCCGACAAAAGGTCTGGATATACCGTTCAAGGAGACTCTTGCAGGAATTATACGAAAGCTTTGCAACAGCGGCGTTTGCGTCATAATGGTAAGCCATGACCTTGAATTTTGTGCGGCTAACGCCAATCGGTGCGGGATGTTCTTCGATGGCCATTTGGTAACAGTATCGGAACCTGACAGATTTTTTGCAGGAAATAGCTTCTATACCACTGCGGCAAACCGTATGGCGCGGGAATTTGAGCCGCGTGCTGTTACCGCTGAGGATGTTATCACGGTTATCGGCGGTCACGTACCGGCCAGACAGACTATTCGCGAGAAGGCACCGTCTTTCGTACGGGCGGAGGATACAGGGAAAGAAGAAAAAAAGCTGCCGCTATGGCGGAAGCTGGGAGCAGGGCTTTGCACGTTAGCGGCTTTGGTGATGTTTTTTTACTGTGCAAAGGCTGAGAAACTCAGCGAATTTGTCAATCGCGACGGTATGACAGCGATTGGCGCGAAACAGTTCGCCTTATATGCGGTTTTTATCGGATTCCTTGTGCTGACTGCGCTATTTCTCGGCAAACGGTCTAAGCCGCCAATACTTGTCCAAACGCCGACAGAAAAAAGGAAACTATCAAAACGAACCATTTTGGCCTCTGTGATGATTTTGCTTTTGATTCCCGTTACCCTTTTTATCGGTGTAGTTTATATGGAAAAGAAACAGTACTATATCACTGCGTTGGCGGTTTTGTTGGAGTGCATGCTGCCGTTTTTCCTGATTTTTGAGGGACGAAAACCAAAAGCCCGAGAACTTGTCATCATTGCAACGCTCTGCGCCATGGCGATTGCCGGGCGTGCCGCGTTTTTTATGCTACCGCAATTTAAACCGGTGATGGCGATGACCATCATCGCCGGTGTAGCCTTCGGCGGTGAAACCGGATTCCTTGTGGGGGCTGTCACTATGTTGGTTTCCAATGTCCTGTTTTCGCAAGGACCGTGGACCCCGTGGCAAATGTTCGCCATGGGAATCATCGGCTTTCTGGCAGGTGTTCTCTACCGGAAGGGATTTCTTGTCCGCACCAAAGCAGCCTTGTGCGTATTCGGAGGCATTTGTACGTTCCTGATTTACGGTGGAATTATGAACCCCGCTTCAGCACTGATTTGGGGCAGCGAAACGTTGAACTTAAAAATCATTCTCGGATATTACGTGACAGGGTTTCCAATGGATGCCGTACATGCCGCCGCAACCGTACTGTTCTTGTGGTTTGGTGCAGAACCAATGCTGGAAAAATTAGACCGCATCAAGGTGAAATACGGCCTGATAGAATAAATGCATAAGATACTCTCCTAAATACAATATCAAAAGATGTTATTTGACCGCCAACGGCCGTCTGAACCTATCAAAAAGTCAGATAAGCGGGAGGTAAAACGGAATAAGATTGTAGAGACCCGGTATCCCAAGTCTACCGGTGAAACCATCCATGCGCACATTCAACTTGTTGTTCAACCCGACGGGAGAGTTGACACAATCTCCAAGCATGCCGTAACAGGAACATACAAGGCTTATAAGCCAGAATAAGAAATTTCCCCCTTCTCAGTCCAGAAGGGGGAAATTATTTGTATCATATGATGTGTGAATATGATGTGAAAAAAGCGAGAAAAAGTTTTCTAAAAAATTTTTAAAAAATTTTTTAGATTTACCGAAAATGGGCAAAAAAGTTGCAAAAAACGCTAACTATACACCACACCTACTTGACTTGAATAGGCCGGGTGTATCCACAGGTACCTATACAAGTGGGACCTCGCAGTCTACATGAAGAAGTCGGTATGATAAAAATTGCATGGCGAGAACCGGACAACGGCTACTCTATCTCAACACTGTCTTCTTGATTTTTCTGTCAGCTGCTTTCACAATGCTGTAAGCAACAAACGCAAAGAGAATACCCAGTGCAATGCCGAAGAGTACATCCGTTGGGAAATGAACGAAGAGATAGAGCCTTCCGAAGGCAACGATGAGCGCAATGACGCCGACCACTATGCCGAACTTTTTATGCCACGAGAAGACTGATGCCGCTGCGGCAAAGGCCCATGCAGAATGGGTGGACGGGCATGAGAAACTCGATGGACGCGATACCAAAAGCGCAACTGTTTCGTCAATGTGACAGGGGCGCGGTCGTGCGATCAAATCCTTTAGCCCATACTGACCAACCACAAAAACTATCGCGTAGGAAATTAGAATGGTAAAACCTGTTTTGCGTGTCTTTTTGAAGAATAGGAGCAATACAGCCAATATAACCCACAGCTGCCCGTATGACCCCGTGATATTCATGACCGCAAGAATAAACCTATCCAGAAAACCAGTGTGGATATTCTGGATGGCATAAAGAATAGAAAATTCTAACTGTTGCATGCCAATACTTCCTCATTCGTTTTTTTGCCGCGTATATCTTCACTTCTGCGGTATGCTCTTTTCCAAAATTATAATTCTTTATCCCGCATAAGTCCTACGCATAACGTATATCTATTCCTCAAACAAAATTTTTTCCAACTCACGGATATCATCTGTAAATGCGTTTTCTGTCATTTTAATTTCTTTTCCGTTTATGAGCAGGATGCTATCCTTATTGGTATTGAATTCCTGCCAGTCAATTTTCTGAACGCCCTTCAATTCGTTCTTAAAAAACTCCATCGGCTTTCCATTGATGAATTTTCCAACGAATGCCTGCATTATCTCCGTAAGGTTCTGGTCATTCAGGTATCCCATCTGCTCTGCAATTCTATCATTTCCCAGTATAGTGGTAACGATAGAAACCGTATTCGCCGTCAGCTTATCAATATTGCCTTTCACATCCCAATAGAAACATCTGACTTTGCTGCCACTCTTCGCCAGAGTTCTGCAGTCGTGAAGCACACTGGCTTTATACTGGAAATCCGCCAGAAGGGATCTTTTCGCCTCTGAAACACTCAAGCCGGACTGCTGATATTTCAGGAGCAGCGCATCCAGCTTGTCTGCTTTCTTCGCACCGACGAAGTCTGCAAGCTCAGCATAATACATTTCAACCAAATCATCCAGGGAAACGTCCCCAGCCAGCATTGCCTGCCAGGTACTGATGTCATCCGCTGCAATACCGAAAATGAACTCGACATCGGACGCCGCGCCCTTTTGGTACTCAGAATCGACATCCTGCGGAACAAGTCTTCCGTCCCTTGGAGGAAGCTCCAACAGGTCGTAATGGTTGTTACTGAAATTTTTGAGCTGCTCAGATTGGACCGCTTTCATTTCAGATACACTCTTCGCATGAAATTCTTCCAGAAGCAATTTCCCGAGCAGGGAGGCTTTCACATTGCCGATTGGCGTGTCATTCAAGGAAGAGCATATGATCAAAGCCCGTCTGAACAGGCCCTTGGCTTCCTTCACCGCAGCAAGCATCTCGATGCAGCTACCTCCGGCACTGTCACCGGCCACAGTGATATTTTCAGGATTGCCGCCAAATGCAGATATGTTTGCTTTGATCCATTTCAGTGCTTCAATCTGGTCAAGCAAAGACAGTGTTGTGCTTTCTTCATACATATCTGCATCCGAGCAGACTGATGAATTGAAGGCAACAGTACCAAATACACCGAAACGATAATTGATGCTGACAAATACTGCATCAGGAATGTTCTTGGCGAGATTATCTAAATGATACAACGGATGTACACTGCCACCGCAACGACCGTCTCCGCCGTGAATATAGACGAATACAGGTTTTGAGACATTTGGCTCCAGCTTCGCGGTCCAGATGTTCAGATTCAGGCAGTCTTCGTCCTGCTTAGCTTTGGCAAGGATGTTATGCGTGCTGTCCGGTTGAATTTCGGAAGCACCGAAATAATACGCCTCAAAGGTCTTGTCTGTGGCGTCTACGGGTAACGGCCTTTTCCACCGATTTTCCCCAACAGGCGCTTTCGCGTAAGGAATGCCGAGAAAACTCACGCCGTTCTTACTTTTTTTGCCGATGAAGGTTCCACCATAGGTTTTGACGGCAGGATCTTTGCCGCTATAATTAGTGATCTCCTTGTTATCATCCATAAACGGCTGCAGCACTTGTTCTGATTCTTTATCAACGATAAAGCCAGATTCTCCCGTACCGTATTTCTCAAGCAGCTTTTTCCGTTTTATTGCGTTGATCGCCATAGTAGCAAGGAAAGTTGCAACCGGAATTACGACGGAAAAGGTCAGTTCTTCACCGACATCTTCCCAAAGTGAGTAAGCAAAGTATTTGGAAAGTAAGCTGTATCCGGCAAGGAACATCAGTATTACGCAAGCAAATACAGCATATCTCTTTTTTTCGCTTTTTTGCACATAACTGCTGAAAATGATTTTCTCTGCAATGGTTTCAGCTGTTATTCCCAGCGCAAAACAGATGATGATGCTGACAATCGGGTGAAAATTGAAAGCGCTTGGGACGGCATAGCCGAAACCATAGCCCATTGCACTGATAAAGGATACCATTATTGCATCAAGAGTAACTACTTTTTTCATATCAATATACACACCTTTCTAAGCCTGTTGCCGACCCGCTCAGAAACGTTTGAGAACGGACAGGCTCATTGTATCGTGACCGGTATCTCCGCTTTGTGGCGGCATTTTTTCAGCAATGCTTTTTGTTCTTTTGTTTTCA
>CALCRH010000260.1 GCA_937894515.1 uncultured Clostridia bacterium
AGGTTCGGAGGTTAGATGCCCAACTCGCGGCGCTTGAAGCGGACGTAGAGAAATTCAGCCGTCTGAAGCTGGATATGTATGAGGATTTGAAATCTGGCTTGATTACAAAAAGCGAGTACCAGTCCTTTAAGGGTGACTACGATCTTCGCATTGCTGATGCCAAGAATCAGGTTTCAAAGCTCATTGGACAGCGTAATGCAATTCAAGGCGGTTTGACAGACAAGCAAGGCTGGTTCGCTCAGTTTCGGCAGTATGCGAATATTGAAAAACTGACGCGAATGACAATTGTAAATCTGATCGAGCGGATTGAAATTGACAACAACAAAGAGATTTACGTCACATTCCGACACGCAGATCAATTTGACGCGGCACTTGAGTATTTGAAGGAGCAGCATACACACCAAAGTAAAGTCGTATCGTTAAAGGAGGTTGGCTGGAATGGCAAGAACATCCCGCAAACAGCAAAAACCGTCGCTCAGTCAGCCGCTTTCTGAACGTGAGGTTTGACACCGCAATATACGCCCGTCTTTCTGTAGAGGATAACGGCAAAAATTCCGATAGCCTTGAAAGTCAAATTGAGTATTTGGAGGAATATATTTCTTCTCGGTCTGACTTACGAAAGATCGCCATTTTCAAAGACAACGGCTATACCGGTACAAACTTTATGCGCCCTGAATTCAGCCGGATGATAGATGCTGTCCGTCGTGGCGATATTAACTGCGTTATTGTGAAAGACCTCTCGCGTCTTGGTAGAAACTATGTCGAGACCGGCGAGTTTCTGGAAAAGGTTTGCCCGTTTCTTGGGCTTCGTTTTATTGCGGTCAATGACAATTACGACTCTGCCTCACCGTCGAGCAATGCACAGCTTTCTGCGTCCCTGGCTAATATCGTAAATGATTTTTACGCCAGAGATATTTCGCGCAAGGTTTCCACGGCACTCCGCACAAAGATGGAGAATGGTGAATATATCGGGAAATGGGAAAAATACGGATATCTCAAAGATCCGGAAAATAAAAATCACCTCGTTGTGAACCCGGAAACGGCCCCGGTTGTACGCATGATCTTTGAGTGGAGAAGCACCGGCATGAGCTACATGGGAATCAACCGGAAGCTCAATGAAATGGGCATCCCGTCTCCCGGACAGTATAAAGCGGATCGCGGCATCGTTACGAACAACAATCAGAAGGGACGCAAAATCCTTTGGAACAAACATATGATTACCTGTATCCTCTCCGATACAGTATATCTTGGTCAACTGGCACAGCACAAAAGCGGTCAATGCCTGTATGCCGGAGTTCCGTTTGCCCATCTTGATGAACAGCGCTGGATTGTCGCGGAGAATACTCATGAAGCGATTATTACGAAGGAGCTGTTTGACAAGGTTCAAGAAATCAACCGCGCCACTTTGGAAACCGCCAAGGCAAACCACGGGAAATACGACAATCTCCCGAAGGCTCAGAACATCTACGGCGAAAAGCTCATCTGCGCGGACTGCGGAGCAAGGATGAAACTTCATCGGAGCTTCAGCACGAAAAAGGACAAGGTATATTTCACCTTTAACTGTCCGACCTATTCCGAACACGGCAAGAACGGCTGCGTGAGCAAGGTCAAGCGGAAAGCCGAGCTGGACGAAGCAGTATTTCAGGCGATCCGCGCTCAGATGGATGTTTTCATGGATACGGCTTATATTCTGAAAAATCTGTTGGAGCGTAAGCAGGCAATGAGCAAAACCGCTTCCCGTAAGAGGCATAAATCCTCACTTGAAAGCAAAATCAAAAGTGTCCGTTCTGCTATTGCTACACTGTACGTCGATTTCAAAGACGGGCTGTTGACAGATAGTGAGTACCTAATGGAAAAGGAAAAGTATCAGGCAGAGATTGCCGAAGTCGAAGCAGAGCTTTCCACTATCGTTCAGGACGAGAGCGACACGGAAGAAACGCGGATCGGCGAAAAGAAATGGGCATCCATCGTTGAAGAATACGCGGGCGCGGAGGAATTATCCGAAGGGATGCTGAAAGCCTGCGTCAATCTGATAAAGGTTCATTCGGACGGCTCCCTTGAAATCTCCTTCAACTACATGGAGGAATTTGAGGAACTGCTTGCAACGACAGAGAGAATCAGAAAGGAGGTCGCATAATGGAACAGGCACTTGCGTATTATCTCCGTCTTTCGGACGAAGATATTGACCTGAAAAGCAATACCGCGAAGGACGAAAGCAACAGCATCGCCGCCCAGCGCGGTCTCATCCTCCGGCACATCGAGCAGAACCCGGAGCTTTGCAAAATGCCCCGATTGGAGTTCTGCGATGACGGATATTCCGGCACAAACTTTGAACGGCCCGCTTTCCAGCAGATGATTGAGCTTGCCAAGCAGGGCGGCATCAACTGCATCATTGTCAAAGACCTGTCTCGGTTCGGACGCGACTACCTTGAGGTCGGCGATTATCTGGAGCATATATTCCCGTTCCTCGGTATCCGCTTTCAGTCCATCAACGACCATTACGACAGCAAGAACCATGACGGAAAAACCATCGGCATGGACATTGCCTTCCGCAATCTGATCTACGATTATTACAGCAAAGACCTGTCCTCTAAGGTCAGAACGGCTATGAGAACAAAGCAAGAAAAGGGTGAATACCTTTCATGCCTTCCATACGGATACAAACGCTCCGAAAGTAACAAGCACCGGATGGTGGTGGACGCGCCTGCCGCGCAGATCATCCGCGAAATATTCGAGGCTGTGCTTGCTGGTAAAAGCACCAGTGACATTGCAGCCACCTTGAACGACCGCGGTGTTCCAACGCCGCAGGAGTATAAAGGTGTTCATCGCTGCAACGAAACGGCTCCGCAATGGACAAGAAGCCGCATAACCGGCATAATCCGAAACATTAAGTACACCGGCGTCATGACAACCCACACAAGAGAAAGCCGACATATTCGTGATAACAACCAGCGCCGCGTCCCACGAGAAGAATGGATTGTCCGGGAAAATATGCACGAAGCAATCATCTCCCGTGAAATGTGGGACAAGGCAAATAAGATGCTTTCCACGCGTACCAATAAAGGACGCACAGCCGCAGAACATGCTGACCGGGTTTTCTACTGCGCTCACTGCGGCAGAAAGCTGCAAAAAAGCAATGGTCAGGATGCGTATTATTATTGCCCGTCAGCGAAGTTCCATTCTGACAGCCCTTGTAAGGCACTCCATCTAAACAGAAGAGAAGTAGAGGATACGGTTGCCGCTACCCTCCGAATCCAACTCAACCTCTTTGAACACTCCACAAAAGCATCGCAGCAGAAACAGCAAAAGGATAGTATGGACTGCTTTCGAGATATTCAACGGGTTGAGAAAGAGATGGCGCAAATTCAAAAGAAGAAACTTGAGCAGTATGAGGCGTACCGAAGCGGGCAGATCAGCCGGGATGATTTTCTTGCAGTCAAGGAACAGATCACAGCACAGACTAATTGCCTGACTGAAAAAAAGAAATCCCTCGAAGAGCAGTATCAAAGATACCTGTCATCTCAGCAAGCACAATCCGCCAAGGAATACGAAGTAGAAGAGGCAACACGTATTCTGGATGACTACGATTCCGGGATGAAAGCACACCTATATGAAGCTGTCAGCCGGATCATCGTCTCTGCAAACACGCAGATCGACATCGAATGGACATTCCCGGATTTGTTTGCTGCCGAGCCGTAAATGGCGCAAAAACGTCTTTTGCTCCTATTATTACACGAGGGGTATCCATTTTTCTCGGTTTATCGAAAGCAGCAGAAAATGGTCGAAACCATTGATATTACAGGGTTTTGGCCACTATAAATTATTTTTTTGCTTCTCTCTTGACACGTCGAGACGACCTCGGCCGCGTGGTCATCCCCAAGGAAATCCGCCGCGTCCTGCGGATCCGCGAGGGCGACCCGTCACAGATG
>CALCRH010000261.1 GCA_937894515.1 uncultured Clostridia bacterium
CCCTTCACCTATCGCCGTTTTGAGGGCTGTTTGGCACCCTGTTTTTGAAAAATTTTCAGAATTTTTTTCTTGGCGGCTTTGATTGCCTTGGAAACATTCTGATGTGCCACGCCGTCCAGCTCCGCGATCTCATAGACCGTTCTGTTGTCGATGTAGTAGAGCCACAGGCGGCGGAACTGTATCTCGGTCAGCCGTGTCCTGATCTCCAGCACAAAGGCGGCGCTGAATTGCTCCTGCTGCCGTCTGCGCCGGCGCTCTCGCGCTTTTTCCTGCTCGGCGGTATCGGAGAGCGCGGCTTCGGGAAGCCCGCTTAAACGCAGCGTATGGTTGCGGTAAACATGGTCGTTCTTTTCCTCCGTATGGAAGTTTTCATCCGACCATGCTTTCCATTTTTCAAATTCCTCCGCCGTGGCAAAATCCTGCCGGGTCAGGCGGATAGTATGCCCCTCGGCATCTATGTAAACGATGGCATCGCTGTCCGCCTTGTTGAGTGAATAGATGCTCTTTCTGTCTTGCATCCTATGTACCTCCTATCGAATTTTTTGAAAAACTCGATAGGAGCGGCGGAGAGCGGCAGCGGGGAATGTGTCTTACGATCTTCGACGGGGATTGACGATTTTCGCACTCATAAGTAAAACGCCCGGTCTGAGCTGTGCGAGGCTCAAACCGGGCGAATGGTATAAAAATAGGTATTTTCCTTTTCTTTCGGTGCTTTGACAGGTTGACACCGTATTTCAAAAATCTACAGGAAACGGCGGGATGCAACTTTTTTCGCACAGAAAAGGAAAGCGCCCGATCCGAGGCGGTTTTCGTCTCAAATCGGGCGCTTTCATCCCAGGGCGATATTCTGTTTTGCAAACGTGGTCGCAATCGCCTGTAATTCATAAGTATATATCCTTTTTTGTCGATGGGATAGGTAAAGAAACAGGCGGTGAGGGGCAATGCCCTCACCGCCCTGAGGTTTAGAAAATCTGTGAGATTACAAGGGATTATTCTGTCGCCGGTGCAGTGTATGTGCCGTTAATGCTTGTATAGCTACCTGTTTCTCCAGAAATCTCGATAGATGTCAGGACATTATCCTTCATCACAAGTGTTACTTCTCCTCCGTGATATGTATAGCATTTCCAATTATCACCATCTGCTGTAACACCTGAATTTAATGCTATGTTATCTCCTGTTGTCGTTGACCAAATATTTAAGATTTTTCCCAATCCGATGTCTTCTACTGTGAAAAGATAAACTTCGTTTCCATTCACCCAATAACCATCAAAAGACTCGTCTTCGTTAGCAGCCGGGAATCCGCCCTGAACTGTTTCAAGGATGTCTTCTACAGTTGTTGTTTCTTCGACTTCCGAATATTCGTAATCATACCACTCTCCGTTGGAGCCGAGCGCGCGAACCTTCAAGCTATCAATAGGTTTGTCGGAGCAAACGATGGTGCCGGGAATCCACTTGCTGCTGCTGTTTAACTGATACTCAACCTTGCAGACCTTCACGCCGGTAGCTTCGGTTTTGATGGTCGCGGTGTAGGTGGTGACATCTTTCCAAGAGCCGTACCAGCCCCAGCCGACGTACTTCTTCGTTGTCTTTTCATTTACATCAACGCTGATCTTCACATCAGCGTTGGAAGGATCATATGCGCCGCAGATGCACCTGTGGGTAGTCTCGTCATAGCTGTGCGCTTCGGTCTTCACATCGCCGCAGTTTTTGCAGATGTACTTATGGTTCGTCGCGTCAACATAGAAGGCTTTACCGTACTCATGTGAGCCGGAGACTTCCTCAAACAGCTCTGCACCGACATAATAGGTAGAGAGACTGCCCGCGTCCACGCGGTTGAGGTAGTAGGTTGTGGTCACGGTCTTGGTGCCGCGTCCGGGAACGTAGAGGAAGCCGAGCCAGTAGCCGTTATTCTTCTGTGTGGTCTTAACGGAAGTGCTGAATGCGCCGTTCTTGTAAGTCCACGCTGTTGTAGCGTTATCACCAAGCACCAGCTTGCCGTTTGCAGCATTGAGATACTTGTTGTCGCTGTTCTTGATGTTCCAGCCGGTGCCGCTTGCCTCAAAGGTAAATTCGCCCTTGTCCTTGCAGTTCAGCTTCATGCCGAGGGTACCTGCAGTGAGCTTCACAGGCTTGGTGTAGGTGCAGTCGCTTTCTTG
This sequence comes from uncultured Clostridia bacterium, assembly GCA_937894515.1. GTDB lineage: Bacteria > Bacillota > Clostridia > Oscillospirales > Oscillospiraceae > Vescimonas. Next base: position 2,157 of record CALCRH010000261.1, read on the forward strand.
CTCAACATCGTAGGTGAAATTCGCTATAATGTAAGAATATCCATTATGTTCATCGTTCACGACTCTGTACGTGTTCGGGGCAGAATCGTACCAACCGCCTCCACTGACCATCGTACCCAAGGAACCGTCTGCAAATCCAACTGTTGTTTCTGAACTGAACCAATTTTTATACGCTTCGGAGCCATTACCTATGTAAAACTCTTCTGCTACTTTTGTAACTTTGCTGAAATCAATTACAACTGTTTTCCAGTCCGCATCAAACCACTGATAACTATCACCATTTTTACGATACATTGCTAATATATTGTTGTCTTTATCAAGTAAATAATAAACTAAAAAATCAAAAAACGCATTATTAAGATCATCTACATTACTTGTTGCGTCTGTTACAGTAATGTTGTGTTCCTTACTGCCATTAAAACTCTTAAAGTCTGCTATCGTTTTTGGGGTATAGGAAATAGTGA
>CALCRH010000262.1 GCA_937894515.1 uncultured Clostridia bacterium
GCCATAGAGAAGCTTTTACAGACGCCTGTTCAGCTGCGCCTTTTATTCTACGAGTATTGCTATATTTTCCATGTCTCCTCCTATGTGAAACATTTTTATTGTTTTTGTTTCACATATTATAGCGCATCTTCGTTAAAAAGTGTATTGCCTCTTTTCTGTTGACGAAAAAAATATAATATGTATAATAAAAGTATTACTTATTATATTTTTATCGGAGGAAATATGAAGGTTATTGCGGTAGCAAATCAAAAGGGCGGTGTTGCAAAGACAACTACCACCTATAACCTGGCAGCTGCAAAGGCCATGACTGGCAAGCGGGTCCTGATGATAGACCTGGATCCCCAGGCAAGCCTTACGATAAGCTGTGGTCTGGATCCGGAAGACGCAGATTTTGAGGGGAGAAATATCTGCAATCTTTTTGACGGAAAAACAGAACCCGCAGCATGCGCTTTCTCTGTGGAGGCCTCCGGCTTGGACTCACTTTTTATCGTACCGTCCAACATAGACCTGGCCGTCACCGAAACGAAGCTCGTTGTCGGAAGAAACTCCGATGTTCAGCTCCGAAAGGCCGTAAAAAAGTTTGATGGAATCTTTGACTATGTTTTCATCGACTGCCCACCGCAGCTTGGCACATTGCTCGTTAATGCGCTCGTTGCTGCCGATGGGGTAATTATACCGGTAAAGACGGACTATTTGTCCTACCGGGGACTAAAAGCGCTTTTAGAGACCATTGAGGGCATCCAGAGCGGCGACGGAGATCGTTCACTCAATCCTGATCTGGAACTGCTTGGGGTTATCGGAACCATGTATGAAAAAACAGTCAATGATCAAAGAGACGTGCTGCAGCTCCTTGCGTCTAAAGCAAATGTCCTGGGAACCATCAAAAAGGCTGCCAGCGTATCCAAAACCGTGATAGACGGAGTGCCGGTAGTCATTGCAAACAAGGGTACGGATGTCGCAAAAGCCTATGTGGAAATTGCGCTCAAAATTGATTAAGTAATACTTTTAATATTCTTAGTCATTACAAAGCATATAAAAAGTATATTATAAATAATACCAAGGAGAGTTTTATGCCGAAGCAAAGTTTATTAGAAAAAGTCCAGGAAAAAGAGACTGAAGAAGTAAAGGCAAAAGCGGAAAAAGAAAAAAAGATGCCTGCCGTCAAGCAGATTTCAAAAGCAAATTTTGGAAAGGATCAGCAGATCTCTGCAAAAGTAAACTCAGCCACGTATGAACAGTTTAAGCAGATCAATCAGATCCTCGGAGTATCAAACAACTCCGCACTCAATCTCTGCATCACGAAATATGTTAGGGAAAATCGCGGAATATTAAATGATTAAAGTATTACAGAATTACAGAATAAAAGAAAATAACAATTAAAAGAACGCCCCTGGAAATTCCAGAGGCGTTTTTTAAACGTTAAATCCGAGCTGACCGTCTATATCCTTTTTGGATCCTGCCTCTTCAAAAAATTCTGGTTCTCCTGTCTTTGTCCCGTCCTCGTCATCATCAAAGACGAGCCGCTCCATGAGCTCCTCCATGGCAACGGCATTGTAATCCAAATGACGCTCGTTTGCGAGTTCTACCCGTTCTCTTTTGATGACAGAGACCGGATTCTCGATCTCATGATTCATAAAGTAGGACAGCATTGCGCCCAGGCTATCTGCACCTACGGAGCAGGCGGTGCTGTACGCCTTTAAGATATAGTCATCATCTCTTCCGTACTTTTCTGCCTTTCGGATGATGGATGCTGCAGAGTCCTCTCCCAGATGCGCAAGAGCCATGAGCCACTGGATGCGATCAGATATCGACTCATTCTGTGCTACTTCAGACACATCAGTCCTGATTACAGTTTTCTTTTTATCGGCCGGCGCTTCTTTTCGCTCCATCGTCCAACAGATATGCGTCACACCGGGACGTCCGCGCCCTGGTGCATACTCGTTAAAATAATATCTGGCAATATACGGCGTAAAGGTCTCGATTTCGTTCGCAATCATCGTGCAGGTGGTCTTAATATTTGAAATCTTGTACGATTTTGGTATATCCAAAAGCTCTTTAAACCGTTCGATAGGATCTATCCTATCAAAATAGATTCCCTGCTGCGATCCCTTGCCACTGAACTGCATCCGATCCGTGGGACTTTTATGTACCCGCTCCAAAAGTATCGGGTACATTTTTTTGCTGTACTCTGACCGCATTGGCAGAGTGTCTGTAAGTGCATAAAACACTTTTCTGCCCCGCTGGTCTAAAAGATTTACCAACTGTTCCTTGAAGCGCGTAGTCAGCATCGCTTTTACGGACAGATCTTCCTCTGAATATTCCAGTTCCTGGAACAACTTAAAAACAACCTCATGACCATTCGGTAAGATCATGCTGACAGAGGGCTCTCTATCAAATTCTTTTTTGGTAGAAACTCTAAATTTTTTGAACAGGTTCTTGTCAAATTTAAACCCATAAGATTTTGCATACTCTTTAAGATTTAAATCATAACAAAGGCAGCCTTTATCCTCTTCTGACTCATCGCCTACTTTTGGGAGAATCATATCAACGACATCCAGCAAAACTTTTGAATAAAGCCCCCCTGCTTCTGCCAATGAATTCGGTTTTACGACTGCTTCTTTTTTCTTCATGATACCATCCTCAAAAACCATTATATACATTTTTTCTAAACATTCAACTCCTCTTCGTTTAATGGCTCCAAAAGTTCGTTTTAATGGCTCCAAAAGTTCGTTTTAATGGCTCCAAAAGTTCGTTTTATTCCGTTGATTTTCCCTTATTTTTAGCCAAAATTCGCAAACTACACATTATATATTACACATTATATATTACACACAACAACAAGGGCTGTTGTTGTCATCGCTGGCTTTTTAGGTCCACCATAAAAGTCGAAGAAACATCTCGCCGGTGATAATGTCTATCTTGATTCCACAGGCAATGTATCTTTCTGCTGTTTTTAGTTTCCTGGATTTGCCGTCAGGAATTGCATTTTTGTGATAATTTCCGACAACGAGTATCTCCGTTTCCCGGGTGACAGACGACTGCGGGATGCCGCCAGCGGCGGCAATCTCCGCAAATGCCTCTGCTCGTGTATAGAACATTAGAGCTCCGGTTATTGCAATGTGTTTGCCTGCTAATTTCATTGTTCTCCGCTATGCCTTGAGATAATTGGTTGCAATCACGCTCACGCGTTCGTGGCCCAGGTTCTTTGACACCTCCAGCATGGCGACACGGTCATAAATCACCCCTTTAAGATCTTTCCGACAAAAATATTTCTCATGGGGATCCTTGATATCTGCAGGATCTCTTGCGAGCTCCCGATATAAGGTGTTGGCGTAAATCCGGCGGCACCGGTGCTCCGGAAAGCGATCAGGGAGGATGTGGTTGATATCCTTTCCTTTTTCTCCGATAATCTTTTCTTTCTTTCCGGATTTGTAGAAAATATTGTTATTTGAAAATGAAAATGCATAGAGGGATGCAAACATTGCATTGTATGTCCTGGGAATCTGTCTAACTTCGCGTTTTTTTCCGCCTTTCCCGTTGAAAACGTGGACGGAATAGGTGTCCGTGGCTGCATCGTAATGGATGTCACTGTAGCGCAGATTTTCAAGACAGGCTCGCCGGAGACCGGTAGCCATGCCAAAGTCCAGGGCGAATTTGTGTTTTTTCTCGTCAAAGTCCTTTACCTCTTCGATTGAAGATCTGTTTTTGGTGATCCGAGCTCTTGTCCGTTTTTCCGTCTCATATTCCAGCTTAAAACCGTGATGCAGGATATCGTAGAATTTCTGAATAGCAAATTTGTATGTATGAATCGTGCACGCGGAACGCCCGAGCTCCTTCAGATGATCCAGATACGCCGCTGCGTATCTGGCGCATGCTTTCAGGTCCTTTTCTCCATAGGTCTCCTTGCACCATTTTCCATATCGGGAGACCATTGTGACGTAGTTATCGAGAGTTTTAACAGAATAGATCCCATGGGGATGGTAGTTGTTCCCGGAGCGCTTATCGGCGTGCTTGGACCTGCCAAAGCAGGTGGCAGACCCAAGCACCGTCGCTGCCTGGTAGTGCATGCTTTTAGTTTTTCCCATTCTTTTTCCCTTTCTTTTTTACTTTTTAGCCCTATTTTGTTCAGTTCATCTTTCTTCTTTTGAGTAAACCTCTGAAGAAAAACATTAGAATCCATCGTGGATCCCAAGCTCTTTGTTCCGAACAGCTGACCTCTATTCGGAGAGCTTTTAACCTTCAAGTCCTGCCGCCGGACGCGGCACTGTCCTTATTAAGAGCGTTTCGGGTGCCCAAACCCCAAAGGACAGATAAGCAGGAGCGCTCAAGGTTTGTTGCGCGATAGGTGGTTATTTTGCGGTTCTGTGAACCTCAAAATAACCCCTATCCCATCGGTGACGTCGGCTGGCTGATGCCCACACGCGGATCGTCCTCGTAATGCTGTACGAGCCAGGTTCCGGCTTCCCTCGCCGTGAGTTGCCAGCTGCAGCTGGTCTTTCTTGTCCTCCTTTTCTTTCAGTTGGATCTGCAGATCTTTCCCCACGCCTTCTTCGAGCTCGTGTCGATCTGGCGCTGCCTTGGCTTGTCCTACTTCCATTGCCTTGGCTGACTCTTTCATTCCTTCTAAGAAAACCTGGATCATCAATGATCTCTATTTACATTATGGTGTAAATTTTTATTTCTCAAAAGGAATCTTACGGCGCGTTGCGCCGTAACTGCGTTCCACGCAGCCCGGGATCCGGCTTTCTTCCGCCGTGGAGTTTGCTACCTTCATCCTTGCGGATATTTTTGTACCAAAAGAACCGTCGGTAGCAGTGAACGATTCTTTTTACTCCAGAGCACCTTTTAATCTATCCATGAATATAATGGACGGGAGGTCGATGGTTTTCTCACAAAAATGAAAACCATGACTATGAATAAAAGTGCCAGGATGGTACCCGGATGATAAAACCCCATCACCCACGGGCCACAAGTTTTCCAAAAAGCCAGTAAGTGGCTTGAAGTAGTTCTGCCGGACCTTCCGGCCAATCTTTCTTCAGCTCCATGTCTATATCTGATAAATTCATTATACGGAGATAAATTTTGGCCTTTTTAATATATAAAAACTTGCTCTTCTCCAAACTCCTTTGCCTTTTACTATTATTATCGGACGGGCGGAGCAAAATTTGACAAAATTTAACTATCATGTTTAATTGTGATAGCAAAAAATGCCGACGGAGTAATCCGCCGGCACAAAAAAAGAACGGAAAAAGTCATTTAATTGAATTTTTTCGTTCTGTGTGGTATATTTGGAATTGGAGGTCCTCCGCTTATTGGTGGGGGGTCTCCGTTTTTATGATAACTTTTACAGGCGCCCAAAAAGACCGATTGGGCTGTAACCAAATAATCCGAGCAAGTAATAACCGTCATTGTTCTGCTCCACGGTTATCTGGATCCAGCGCGCTTGCCCGTCTCTGCCATCTACGATAAGGACTTCCAGGGTGTCCCCAGCGGCGAGTTCTTTAGTATCTATTTGGAATCTTCCATTTTTATTTTCAAATATTTGACCGATCATATAATCATCGCTCTGCAGCTTTGTCTATTTCCAGGGGAACATCATACTGATATGATTTTACCGTACTATTCTCGATCTGTGCCAATAACTCAGGCCATCTGGAGACAACTTCGCGGCCTACAATCAGCTCATCAATAAGGCCCATGTTTAATGTGTCTATAAACCGGCAAAGATACGATTTTCCAAGTTCCCAAAAGGTATAATGGCTGTCTATAAACATTACATGGAAAACGTGCTGCCCGCTTCGGTCATAAATCTCGTTAAACTCGTATCCGTCGAGTTCTGCTTCGTAAACTGCATCTGCAACACGGCTCCCAAATGATTTTGAGTAATAGTATTCCTTTATTTCCCAAACGATCTTTGGGTTATAGATGGACGGATAGGCCCCGTCAAATCTTCTTGAAGAAGCACCGATGATCTTATTGTTTGTAAGAAGATAAACAAGCCCGCGAGGATCTGGATCGAAGTCCTCATCGCCGCCGAGCACGCCTTCGGCAAGCATGGTAATTATGGCGGTGAAATAATTCACTTTCTTCTTTTCTCCGGACTGCTTATTCATAATAAGCTTGCAGTTGTATTTTCCGCTGTTCCGGAGATCTTCAAAGAGCGCACTTGCCTCTTCAACATCCATAAGCTGTTTTTCGATTACGCTGTTGAGATGTTGGGCCCTCATGTTGCAGTACAGAACAGCCTTATTCACGCGATCCGGAGAAACTGAAACATTTTCGGCTGCGCACAGGGCCTCTATTTCTTCTGCCGTATAAGTGAGCACTTCGCCATTCTTTGAATAACCAAGTTTCTCGCTTATAAAGCGAATGAAAAACCAGAAGGATTTGTCTTCTCTTTTGAATTCGTTAAATGCCTGCATGCTCGATCTTTGAAAAAATATCGGTAATCGTGGTTCCCAGGGCATCAGCCAGTTTCTGTATATTTTCCAGAGAAACATTACGTCGCCCACGTTCAATATCGGATATGTACGTTCGGTGAAGATCGCAAAGGTCAGCTAATGCTTCCTGAGATAATCCCTTTTCCATTCTCAGTTGTCGGATAACTTTTCCGTATTCTGCAAGTATTTCAGGACTCATGGTTGACGCTCCCTTCTTCAAAAATTATAATGTAACTGTAGACTTTAGGTCTACAGATTTTAAGTTACGAAAGGGCACTATATGCTAAAAGTTCCAGCGCTATTGAAATGGATTGGAAATAAGCAGCGCTTTGCGGAAGAAATCGTATCGTATATGCCGGATTGCTTTGGCAATTACTATGAGCCTTTTTTGGGAAGTGGTGCTGTACTCGCATATTTGCTCAAAAGCGCAGAAGAAAATGGCACGCCAAAGTTTGAACGTGCTTATGCAAGCGATGTACTGCCGTTTTTAATTGATATTTTTAATATTGTGCAGCAGGATCCGGAAAGGATCGCGAAGTATTATCGCAAGGAAATCACGAAGTACTTAAAGAATCCGGAGAAAAAATACGCAGAAATCAGGGATAGATTTAATAAAAAACATAATCCGCTGGATTTCTGCTTGTTATCAAGAACTTGCTATTCCGGAATTGTACGATTTCGCAAAGCAGATGGATATATGAGTACGCCGATCGGGCCGCATATACCGATCAGCGCAGATGAATTTGAAGAAAGAGTTTCTCTCTGGAATCGCCTTATTCAAGGCGTAGAATTTGACACGCTGGATTTTGCAAAAAGTATGCAGCGGGCAAAAAATGGGGATGTTATTTATTGTGATCCGCCATACACGCATAGCCAAACGATTATTTATGGATCCCAGGCATTCGATATCAATACTTTGTTTGAGGAAATAGCAGCCTGCAAAAGAAAAGGCGTGAAAGTCATGCTTTCGATAAACGGAAGTAAAAATTCAAAAAAAACTGACATATCGGTAACCCCGCCGGAAGGTCTTTTTGAAAGGGAAATCCTTATAAATTGCGGTACAAGTATGATAGACCGTCTGCAGAACGCGGGAAATGTGATGGAAAATAAGGTTGTGCACGATAAGCTATTGCTTACCTGGTAAGTAATCCTCGTACCACGGATCGTGAACCAGTACCTGCAGCATAAAGCTGTTGTCAAACTTTTTTGCCTCTTCGCCTTCGAGTTTGAGCCGGTTTACAAAGTCAAGGCAGGAGAAATAGCCTCTTTTTCCAAGCCATCCATATTCCAAAATATCTATTACTTCATCGGCTGTTTTTATGTTTTCCGGAACAGTCGTTTTTCTTTTTATGGCTCCCTTGATTGCCATGATGATCAGTTGGAATATCATTGCTGTCCTTCTGCGTGGTTGTCGCGCTGTTCCTTTGCCCTGATAAGTGTGCTTTTGCTAATTCCTGTCATTTCAGCGACCTGGGTGTAGGAATAGTCCTTTAGAAGCTCCATAGCATGCTTTATTTGCTCTTTGGAGTATTTTTTCGGTCGTCCCTCTATAAATACCTCTCCGCGTCTTTTTGCGGCCTCTCTGGCTGTCTGTCGGCCCTCCTGGGTGCGTTCAATGATCATATCCCGTTCAAACTCTGCAAAAGCAAGGAGCATATTTCGCATAAGCTTGTTTGTAGGGCTGTTGTCGATCAGACCGATATTCAGCACGTGGATCCTGATCCGGCGTTCCAGAAGTTCATCGAGCATGGCGCTCGCCTGGCTGATGCTGCGTGCAAGGCGATCCAGCTTTGTTACGATCAGGGTATCTCCACCGTGCAGCTCTTCCAGGAGCCGTTTAAGCTCCGGACGGTCGGTGGTTTTCCCGGTGAAGGTATCTTTGTATATGATCTGCGCCCCGGCGGCTTTCAGGGCCTCCTCCTGCGCTTCCAGGCTGTATCCCTCTGCCTGATGCGGCGTGGAGACTCTGGCATATCCGTAGATCTTCTCAGCCGGCTTTTCTCCGGCTGGAAGAAGCTCATATTCTTTGATCAATTTTATCTTCTTCTTTTTGATCTCATAGGCCCAGTTTTCTTTCAGCGCATCTTCCGATGGGAAATTCATCAAAAAATTTCCGTTCTCGTCACACGCTGAGAGCGGCCAACCGTTTAATCCTTTTCGTATCCGGATGATAACCTTTTCGTCCATACGCAGCCTCTTACTTTTGAATATAAATTATGACACCGATATTATGCCTTATAAATCGTGGCCTGTCAATCGGTGTCATAAGTCTTAAGTTTTAGAACTGATGCTTTACATCATAGCCCGGGGCCGTCTTTTTTCAGCGGTTTTCTTTTCCGTACACAGTCGTGGTGAACGCAAAAAAAGTCAAGATACCCCGGGGACTTTACATGCCCCAGTGAACAGTCCAAATGGAACTGCCAATACCTCGACTGATGACACAATATCAAAAAAAGAAAATACTGTCAATCTGTAAGAAAAACAAAAGAGTCCCGCTCAATAAAAAAGAGAGTGCTGAAGCGATACCGGTTTATCCGTCACCAGAAGACCAGAGAAGCACTTCAGCATTCTCCAAGCGAAGAGTAGCAGAGAATATATAGGTTGTCAAGTCTCTTCCTTGACACGCACTGATCGCTGTGATAGATTTGGTACAGAAATATCACGCAGGGATTGAAACTTCGGATTTTTCCGCATGAGTTCAATGTGCCCTGGGTGATGTTTTTTTGTATTAAAAAGTATATTAAATTTTTAATACAAAAGTGTATTAACGCCGTTGCGGGAACAGTTGCACTAAGCGATAGGCAGGAACGCTTTTTTTGTTAAAAAGCTTGTGATTGCTGTTTCGTCATCCTCTTCATAGTACTTTACGAGTAGCTTTTTGTATTCTTCCACATCCTCTGCCGGGATCACGATCAGTCCTTTTCCGCCTTTTATCAGAATATGATTTGCAAAGATCACCGCGGTTCGTTTGTTTCCGTCCAAAAAAATCTGTTTTTTCATTACAAACAAGAGCGCCCTGATCGCCTTTTTTACGGTATCCGTCTCTGCAAGGATCTCTGACAGCTGCTCTTTGATCTGACTTTCTATCGGCAGCGGCGGCAGATAGGAAGCGCCGCCTATGGTGACCGGTACCGTTCTGAGCCGCCCTGCGGTGATCGAAAATCCGTCTTCTACCAGGGCATTTATCTGACACAGCATGGCAAAGTTGGACGGATACTGGAGCACCCCCTTATTCAGAATAAACTCCCAGGCGTGTTTCAGATTGATTACCTTGCTGACATCATCTGCTGTCATACCGTTTACGAGCCCGCCGTTTACGATTGTCTCGGTGTCCGAAAAAGTCGTGGCTACACCTTCCAAGCGCGCCTGCTTATAAATAGAATCGACAAGATTTCTGTAAGCCACCGCCCGGTTCAGCTCCACTTCGTCTGAGAGCTCTGTCTCCACGTAATTGGATGCCTTCAGGTTTTTATTTATCTCTCTGAGCCGTTTCTTGAGATCCCTGGCAAGAGAATTGTTCTCTATGATCAGGTTATACAGCTCGTTTGAGAACTCTCCGGCATATTTTGTAGATGGAACACCATCTTCGCGTTTATGCACGTAGATATATTTTTTTTCTCCGGTCTCTCTGATTTCGACCGAGCCATAGAGAAGCTTTTCCATACGCCTGTTTAGCTGAGCCTTTTCTTCTATAAGCATTGCTATATTTTCCATGTTCCCTCCTATGTGAAACTTTTTCCTTGTTTTTGTTTCACATATTATAGCACATCTTCGTTAAAAAGTGTATTGCCCCTTTTCTGTTGACGAATAAAAAAAGGATCTGTAAAAAGCCTATGAGGAGCTGATGCGCCGGATAATAAATGTAGAAGAACCATTGTCCGGCCACTCCGCTTTTCCCTTTCTTCCCATTGTATAAAAACTCAATGATAATTGGAACCAAAACCATACCGATACGGTACGGCTTGAAGGTTCCGATGATATAGGGCGCGAAAAGGTTTGAAGACAGGAAAAAATCAAAAATATACAAAAGTGACAAAACGCCATATGCTACCCACATAGCGGATATGTTTTTTCTCAGATAATAGAAATTCATAACCATAGGAATACTGATCCAGCTCCAGTCACAGTTCAAAGTGATAAGAACAAGACCACAGATGGCGAGCAGCTTTACAGGAAATCTCCATTCTGTCTTTTCCCATACAGTAAGAGAAAGGAGCGCACATAAAAGCCCGGTTATCACGCTGAATCTGCATATGCATAGGGTTTTATCCAAGGATGGAATATACACCCGGTTAAACGGATAGTCAGTATAATTACCTTCTGCCAATTGAATGGGAAGAAGGGATCCTGTTTCGAGGAATGAAAAAGTAAACCAGCTTATAACCGAAAAGCCGAACAGTCTGATGATATATTTTTTCAAATCACGTGTATAGGTAAACCCGTCTGCCAGCATATATGCCATGAGCGGAAAGGTGATTCGTCCGATAATCCGGAATATAAGCCATATCGCAGATCCACCGGTAAAAAAGCTGCCGGCAATATGATCCATCGTCATTGCAATTATCGCAATGATCTTCAGCCAGTCTCTGTCAATAACCTTCCATTTATTTTCTGTTATGCATACCTCCAAAAAATCCTGCAATTTCACGAAAAATGGCACCAAAGTCGTTACTGCGTAAGTCCCCAATAGCCGGTACCTTATGATTTTACCACATTTTTGAGATAATCCGTACCATCAAACTTTATTCGTGCGATTCGCGCGATTTGCGCAATTCGTACGATCACTTCAAGGAGGATCATCTCATGAATGCCAGACAGACAGCGGGGAAGACGGAAGAACCGTCCCTCTGTCTTTGGAGCCGGAGAGCGCATTTAGGCCGTTCCGGCTCACATGCTGAAAAAGACAAAAAA
>CALCRH010000263.1 GCA_937894515.1 uncultured Clostridia bacterium
GGGCGCCGGAGTTGCACCGCTTCCGCCGATACGATGAAACACGCTGCCGGTATACGTTCCGGCAAGGTGCACCGTTCGCCGCTGGGTCCCCGCATGAATGCCCGTCTTTCCGGGCAGCCAGCCGTCTATCCGTGCTGCCGAAGCGCTGTTCCCTTATCGCCGTGCGCAAGCGCTCTGGGCGCGCGGCCTGTGGTGCGAAGTCCGGGAGTTGCACCCGGGAGGCTGCGTCAGGCCTCTGGTCAGGCCTGCGCCACGCCGTGACGATGAAGCTACCACCACCGCCCGGCCACGCCATCACTGGATCTTCGCATAATGCCGGCACCGCCGGCACAGGTTCATTCTTTTCTTTCCAACGGCTTCATGCCGAAGGCTTCATCAAGGTATTCGTACATCCTCATGCAGACATCCCACACATCGTCCGGTATTTCTTCCCTTTCGTGCCCCTTGATAAACGCGATCAGCGCCTCTATATCCTCAATGTTCAGCGGCATCCGGTTCACCTTCCTTCTTCTGCCCTCTCAACAAATACCAACAATCAGTACAGACATATTCTGCGCAGATACCCAGCACGTTGTCATACCATACATACAGACTGCATTCCTTATCATCTTCTTCGCAGAAGCTGCATTTACAAATCCGTTTTTCCGGCATACAGTTACCGTCCTTCCGTTCTCATCACAGATTGAACAAGATGGTTGGTTTCTTATCCTCATGCCTTTTTAGACAAACACGAATAATTGAATTTATGATTAAGAAAAACACAGGAATCAGTACAATCCACCATGACCAATCAACCGTGTTTGTTACCTTGAGAACAATAAACAGAATTATCAAAGTTCCGAGATCGTTCATTTTTTGTCCTCCGTTTCTCCCCACCCGCAATAGTGATCCGTGTGCACCAGCATGGGGCTCCGCCTGTTGAAGCAGCACACATTACGTGCAACAACAATCGGAGGCGCACCCTCTATGTTGACAACGTAATCCTCAACATAGTGCACACAATCCCTGCACCGGACCGCCTTCACTGCGTCTACTGTCGGCGCATTCTCAATTAGTTCAAGCAAGCATTGCAGTTCCTCAGCCGTGTCATGTCTGTTCCCGTGCGCGCTGCGTGTATGCTTCCTCATTAGCGCATCTCTGTCAATCAGTTCCATCCTGATTTCCCTTTCCCATTTTCATCGCCAGCTGCTTGCTCAGCCAGTACCTCTTCACGGCGTCCTCGGCCAGCTTGTTCCGGCTGATCGCACCACGGAAACGCAGATCGCGTTTGTCCAGGTGATACATACAGTAGGCAATAAATTCCACCACGGTCGCGTATGTGCTGTTGCACGCGATCCCGATAGCCTGTTCATCACAGAGCAGCCAATTACCATCCGCATTTACGCAGATCCCCAATTCCTTCGCGATGGGCCTGATCATCTCCATCGCCCTTTTCGTATCTTCAGTCATTCCTTTTCCTTCTTTCTCCGTTCCTTCGCCGCCCTGCTGTCCTCCTGGCGCCATGTCTTGTACAGCGCCCAGGCCACAGGATCACGCACGGTGGGGTTGTTCTTGCCGTCCTCGTAGTTCTTCTTCAGCCATTCTATGGCCCGGTCCAGATCGTCACATGTCATCCCGGTACCTCCCGTCCATCACGTACACATCGTCCCCGTTCTGGTCCCGCACGCTCAGAGTGCCGCGCCGGTGCTTCGCCAGGTGCGCCGCGTACCTGATGGCCGTGATGGCGCACTTCCAGGTCTTCGCCTTGTCCACCCATGGCGCGAAGGTCAGCCCGTCCCGCTGCAGCACATCCCCGTTATCATTCACTACATAATAGGTGGTGTCTTTCGTCACGTTCATCGCTGGATCCTCCGGCCCCTTTCATCCGTGTCCGCCTCAAACAGCGGGCACGCCTTTATATCGTATGTCGGTATCTCATAATGGTAGGTGTTTCCCTTCACCGTGCTGCAGGTGATCACCGTTGTCGGCACAGCCGTCCATCCGGGCACCGGCTCAAATCTTCCGTATTCCGTCCAGCTGCACCCGCCGCAGGCCCTGCTGCAGTCCCAGCACGGCTGGAAGGCCTTCACCTTCCCGCGCCCAGGTCCGCGCCTACGCATTCACCTCACCGTCCTCTCCTATGACGGTCTCTGTCACCGTGATCTTCGCGCCATCGCGCCGCCGGAGCAGCATGTGCATTTCATCCTCTATCACCAGTTCCTCGTTGATCCCATCCGTTCCGGGATCCTCGCGCCCGTCACACGCGTCACCGAAGGCCGGGCACTGAGCGCACCCGCCGTATATATCACACATGGGCAGTCCGTTCATGCCGCCACCACCTCATACACCCGCTGCCCTGCCAGTTCACCGGCGAAGCGCAGCACGCTCCCGGCGTACCGCTGCATCTGCGCTTCCTGCGCTGTTCCGCACACCCGCCTGCAATGGTCAGGGATGGTCACAAAATCGAAGATCACGAAAGCCTTCCCGTTCTCCATGGCCGCCACACCGGCATAGCTGCTCTTCATTCCTACGCTCATTTTATTGCCCTTCCTCTCTTCGCGGTTTCCCGCCCTTAATACTTCGCGTTTATCTCATCACGGGATGCTCCCGTGTTCCGCGCCTTCTTCCGTCAGCTGAAGTCTTCCTCAGCCTCAGGCTCTTCTTCCCCGCCGTCCTCAATGTCGGCGAAGTCCTCATCCGCTTCCTGATCCTGCCAGCCGGGTTCCCCTCCGCTGGCTTTATCCATCAGCGCAGCCCGCACCTCTTCTTCACGGAAAAGCAGCCGGTGATCCACCCACACGCCGGGAAGCTCTCCGCGCTTGTGGGCGATCCGCACCGCACTTTCGCTCAGGCCGAATTTTTCAGCCACAGCCGCAGCGTTCAGCAGTCCCTCAGCGCGGTCCATCCAGCGCTTCACCTGTTCCAGCACCACGTAGGTTTTCGCGCCCAGCATCACCACCGGGATCTTCCCAGCTCCGCACGCTCTGCGCAGCGCCATCTCGCCCACACCTACCGTCTTTGCCGCCTCGCGGATCCCCATCAACTTCATTTTCTGCCCCTTCCGTGTCAATGTTCGTGTTATGCTCTGCATTATACGCCACAATTCCACACCTGTCAACACTTTAATTTAATAAATTGTTAATATTTGTCACGATGCGTTACATTTTCACATTTCGTGTTATGATATTCTTGTATTTTCCACATTAGGAGGATTATTTTATGCTATCCGACACACTTCGTGACCTGCGCACAGCCGCAGACATGCTACAAAATGACCTTGCAAAGCAAATCGGCGTATCACGCAGCACTATTTCAAATCTGGAAAACGGGCGCGAACCTGACCTTGACACGCTGAAGCACTATTGCCGCATCTTCAATGTTTCATCCGATTATCTTCTTGGTCTTTCCTATGAGCCCCGCCCGGCGGCCACAGATATATCCTCAAAGTTGAGCTTTCTGCAAAGCGTTTCCGGCAAAGACAGCCTGCAGTCATCCGATCTGGTGGATCTCATTCAGGCCATGACCAGATACATCCGCACAGGACGGCCCGCCGGCGAATCAGCAGACCGCGAAGTCATCACCATGATCCGCGCTCTCACGGACACCCTCAACGCTGCATCGGACGGTGACGTGCCTGCTCTTCTGGATGCTTCCGCATCTGTCATCTCGCAGGCCTCCGCCATCAGCCGCATGCCCGCCGCCCTGATCCGCTCCACCCGCTGAAGCCCGCACGGTGCGCCGGTTCCTTCGCCATTTCCGGGCAACAAAAAAAGCCGCCATCATCGGCGGCTTTCAGGATCATGCTGCATCCGGTCACATCGTTTTTATGATGTGTGTGTAATACTCATATGGTTCCCAGTTCCAATCAAAAACCACACACCACTCCAATTTCAAGTGCGTATCTATCAAATATTCCGCGGCTTCGTCCGCTGTCTTGAACCACGTCCCGTCTATCCGTATTCCGCACACACAGGCGTCCCGCTCAAATTCCTTCTTTACGCTGGCATGTATTTCCGCTTTATTGATGACGTAGCCAAGCGTGATATGCACAATGCTGATAGTCAAATAGAGGCACAAACAGATGATCAGATTATGGGCTATGTCGCTGATTTTCTTTTTCTTCCTCTCCTCATCTATCTGCCCGCTGTCTCGCTGCGCTTCATATTCATGGTACTGCTGCACGGCACCGCTGTCCATCTTCTTCAGGGCTTCATGCCTTGCGATGTAGTCCATGTCATACAGCTGTTCCAGATCATGCTCCGTCAGCACGCTCTGCTTGGCTTCTGTATCGGCTGCTGATGCCTTTGCTTCCGAAGCGGATGATGACGCCTTGGCTTCTGCTGCAGATGTCTGTGCCTTTTCATCGGCGGCGG
>CALCRH010000264.1 GCA_937894515.1 uncultured Clostridia bacterium
GTGTGCTTATTGAGTTAGCCGAGGGCTTCCCGCAGAAGCTGTCGGGCTGCTTCCTGCCCCTCAATGGCTCGTTTCAGACTGCTGCGATAGAAATGGTCTCCGGCAGCGACCATATCGTACAAATACTGTTCTGCTGCCTGATAGCAGTTCCGCGCCAGCCGTGCATCCGGCTCCGTGCCGATGCCGGTCAGGTGGCAATCTCCAAGTCGGAGCAGGACAGGCCCTGCTGCGGTCACTGCACTGTCATCGTCCATGCAGGCAAGGCATCTCCGGTACATGGCAAAGGCCAGCCCTTCGTTCTTCGGGAGGAAGTATCCGTTGCGGTACAGATCTCCGATCTTGTAGAGTGCGGTCGGTCTGCCGTGCATTGCCGCCTGTGAAAACCAGTAGTAGGCACGTTCATAATCTACCTCGACGCTCCGCCCGTAATAGTAGCAGTAGCCGAGATTTTCCAGCGCGATGATCTCACCACGGTCGGCTGCCATTCGGTAGTATTCCAGCGCCTTTTCGTAGTCCGGCTCCCGGCAGCGCCCGGTGTAGTAAAATGCGCCGAGGTTCAGCATGGCTGTGGAGCTTTCGGTTCGGGTGATCTCTGTTTCGTACAGGGCGATGATGAAATCACCCACGCGGTTTGGAAGCTCCTGCCGTCCATCACTGGCCGCCAGCAGATCGGCATACTTCTGCGCCATCTCCGGGTCTCCGTTGCTCTGGATGATCCAATCACAGGTCGACCGGCTCTGTGGGAAGGTATCTGCATCCAGCCAGTCGAAAAGTTCCTGCGCGGTTTCCGTGATCTCTGCTGCCGTCAAAATCTGTTCCATGATGATCCTCCTATTACTTATGATGCCTTTTGTGGAAGTCCTTGTCGATCTCATCCTTCCAGCCTGCTTCCAGCGGTGCCGCGCTGCGCATGGTGCAAACTGCCTCACTGACTACTTTGAAATTGAGAGCGGTTCCTACGCTGTCATGCTCGTAGCGCACGGCTCGGTCTGCGGAAATGCCCATCTTTCCGGCTGCGGAGATCGCGTCCATGTTCGCACCGAGGAACAGGAACTCCCAGCCGTATTTCTCCTTTTCGTGCTCCACCAGCTCCCGCACCTCGCGGTACGTCCAGCGGCGACTGGCATTTTCCATGCCGTCCGTGGTGATGACGAAAATGGTCTTGGCGGGCCGGTCTTCGTCACGGGCATAGCGGTGTGCCGTGGCGATGTGCCGGATCGCTCCGCCAAGGGCATCCAGCAGTGCCGTGCTGCCACGGGTGTAATACTGCTTCTCCGTCATGGGTTCGGCCTTGCTGATGTTCACGCGGTCGTAGACGACCTCGCATTCGTGGTCGAAGAGAACGGCGGAGAGAATGGCCTCGCCCGGCTCCTTCTTCTGCTTTTCCAGCATGGAGTTGAAGCCGCCGATGGTGTCCGCTTCGAGGCCGGACATGGAGCCGCTGCGGTCAAGCAGGAATACGATTTCTGTCAGATTGTTGTTCATAATGAAAAGCCTCCTTCGTTTTGGTGTCTTTAGCATACCAAGAACGAAGGAGGCTTTGGTCAACTCCGGGTTGACATTTTTCAGTATTTTCCGAGGCAGGCAAGGCCGTACTGTTCCAGCGCAATATCGATCTCGACTACCTTATATATTTTCTTCTGGATGTAGTATTCCACGACCACATCCCGTTTGTCACTGTGGGTCAGCACATAGCCCGCGCTTTGGAGCAAGTCCTGTGTCTGCGCCAGATCCAGATGCAGGCCGATGGCAAGCTGGATCGCTGTGGACTTCTTCGGGGTGTAGTCCTTGGCGTTGATGATCTTGTTGAAGAGCTGACGGCTCATGGCTCCGTCACCGTAGATGGCGGAATCCTTGCCCTCGTGCTGCATGAGGTAAGCTTGTAACTTCTCGCTAAACGTCTGCGCGGATGGGAACAGGATTTCGTCCGGTGCCGCTCCGAGCATAACAGCATCTTCCTTGGGCGCTGTGGGGCAAGGAAGTATGTCTTCCATAGCGGAGGAGGGGAACAATTCTGCCCTGCGGCGTCTGTTGGCAAACCGGCGCTCTTCACGGAGGCTTGAGCTGATATTTCCGGCGGCGTATTCTTTCTCGCTTTGTGCCGACACATAGTTTTCATCTACATAGCTCTTCAGGTCGGCAAACAGGTTGCCCGCCAGCTGGAATGCTTTCCGGTTGAAAAGGACGAGGATGATCTCCATGTCGTGCTCCATCAGGAAGGCCGTGAAAGCATCGATGGCCGTCCGCAGCGCCAAGTCCTTCGGGAATCGGTACGAGCCTGCCGCCATCAGCGGGAAGGCCACGGACTTGCACTCCAGCTTTGCCGCCAAAAGCAAAGCCGAATCATACGCCTGCCGCAAAAGCTCCGCCTCACGGTGTCGGCCGTCCACCCACGCCGGAGAGACGGTGTGCAGAACGTATTTTGCGTCCAACTTGAACGCGGGCGTGGCTTCGCTGTGACCGGGGGCGATACTTCCGATCTTCCTTCTG
>CALCRH010000265.1 GCA_937894515.1 uncultured Clostridia bacterium
GGCGGAACAATGTCAAGGGCATCATCCAACGGCTCAACGAGGAAGCAGACACCGCTAAACGGTATCTGGACTTATGCGAGCTGGAGGTCATTGAGCCACGGTATGCCGACGATTTCTGTCTGGAGCTGCTCTATGACATCATCAATAAGAGTACCAGCCAGCGGGTCAAGCTGCCTGTGGGAGTCTTTGATATGACCTCCACCGTCCACGGGGTCTATGAGGAGTAAGGAATATGAAAAAAGAAAATCGAGTAAAACAGCCGGATATTGAGCCTGCTGTCAAGGAAAAAGAGGTCGATGAGGATCTCAAGCCCCGAAAGGAACCCTTTCTCAAGCGCCTGATCTTCGGCGCGGAGAAACCCGACCTTTCCGAGCTGGAAGCCGGGTCAACCACCATTCTGGATATTCTGTCCCCTACCACAGT
The DNA here is from genome assembly GCA_937894515.1 of uncultured Clostridia bacterium. Taxonomy (GTDB): domain Bacteria; phylum Bacillota; class Clostridia; order Oscillospirales; family Oscillospiraceae; genus Vescimonas. The sequence continues at coordinate 424 of CALCRH010000265.1, forward strand.
GGACACCAAGAGCCGTGACTACATTGTAGTTGACGGCATTTTTCATGCCTACCTCTATGTGACCGGCTACGGCTATGCCACCACGGTAGGCTCCTGCTGGCTGGCTCCGTTGGTGGAGGCCGGTGAGGGTGTCAATCTGAACTTCACCTTTCAGCGCCAGCCCCGGGAGAAGATCCTCTCCAAGATCTCGCAGACCACGGTGATGAACCGCAGCCGTATGCGGGATGTGGGAGATAACCGTCAGGACTATGAGGAGCTGGACAGCGCCATTCAGTCCGGTCTCTATCTGAAAGACGCTATGAACCGTCAGGGCGAAGACTTCTACTATATGCACACCCTTATCGAAGTCACCGCCCCGGACGCGGAAACACTGGAACAGCGTGTCACCGCTGTGGAAAAACTCTGTGTGTCCGTGGATATGATCGCCCGGCGCTGTGACTATAAGCATGAGCAGGCGTTCCTCTCCACACTGCCTATCCTTTCCCTGGATGCCGATGTGGAGCGCAAGAGCCGCCGCAATGCTCTCACCAGCGGTGTGGCATCCGCTTTCCCCTTTGTGTCCTATGAACACAGCGACAGAAACGGCATCTTTTTAGGGCTGAACCTTTATAACCGATCCCCGGTATTCCTCGATCCCTATGACGATTACCGCTATACCAACGGTAACTGCTGGATCGGCGGAAACTCCGGTGCCGGTAAGAGCTTCACCCTCCAATGTTTGGCCGGGCGGCTTCGTCAGCAGGGCAAGCGCGTGGTGTGTATCATCCCCAAGAAAGGGCATGAGTTCCGTCCCAACTGCGAACAGTTAGGCGGCCTTTACCTGCGTCTGTCCCCCTCCTCAGAGGACTGTCCCAATCTAATGGCCATCCGGCAAAGATCGCTGGATGTGTATGCCGGACTTCAGAATATGGAGGCAAGGAGCGATTCCGTACTGGCGGATAAGATCTCCCGCCTCATCATCTGGTATTCCCTGCAAAAGCACGACCTGACCGATGAGGATAAGAACTATCTGGACTCCTCGCTGGTGGAGTGCTACCGCCGCTACGGTATCACCTTTGATAACACCAGCTTGGTGGATGAAGACGGCGCTTTTAAGGAAATGCCCATTCTGCCGGATTGGTATGAGGTGCTGAACAGCGATCCCAAGACCCACCATTTGGCGGTGATCTTAGCCCGCTATGTGACCGGCTCTGCTGCCGCCATGGGACGGCGCAATCATATCGACCTGGATAACAAGTTCGTAGTGCTGGATACCTCCGGTATGCCGGAGGATCTGATCCTGCCCGGTATCTTCTGGGCAACGGATGTGGCCAATGACATCATCCTCAATGCCGGTGGGCAGCTTTCGGCGCTGATCGCCGATGAGCTGTGGAGCCTGGTAGGAGCCGGCTCTAATCCGCTGGCAGCCAAGTATGTGTTGGAAAAGGTGAAGACCATCCGTGGTTTGGGCGGTATCGCCATCACCTCCACCCAGGGGATGCAGGACTTGTTCAGCGGCGAAACCGGCAGCTACGGCAAGGGCATTCTGGATTCCAGCCGCATTAAGCTGGTCATGCAGATGGAGGAACAGGAGGCACGGCTCATTCAGAATGTACTGAATCTCTCGGAGGAGGAAGTGCGGCAGATCACCCGTTTCCGCCGCGGCGAAGGCTTACTGTGCATCGGTTATAACCATGTGCCTATTGCCTTCCACGCCACACCCCGTGAGTATGATGCCATCACCACTTCGCCTACGGACAGACAGGCAAAACTGAATGGAGGAAACCATTGATGGACAGCAAAGAACAAATCGCACATATCCAAAGATTGACCTGTGATGCCTACCTGCGCACGGGACGGCTGGCAGCTATGCTGGACGGTGCGCCTCAATCCCCGGAATGGACACAGCGCACACTGGAGGAAACCATGGAGGCTTTTGAAATGGGTGTGCTGGAGCTGCGTCAGCTCTGCGAGGCACAGTGTCCCGGAGCCGGAGGATATGGCAAACGCACCACGCTGCCGGCGCTGGAGGTCAGTGGCAAGGTGGAGCGGCCGGAAGCCTATTGGGTAAAGATCACGCTGAATACGCTTTTGCCCCACTGCCGCTATCAGACACCTAACTGGCTCAAAGATACCATACACCGCCTGCTGAAACAGCATGAGGCAATGTATGGGGAACTGCCCTGCTATGACCGCGCCATGATGGTCATAGAGGAGTACAGCAATATCCAAAGCCGCCGCATCTTTGACCAGGACAATAAGGGTTGGAAATCCGTCAGCAACGCCATCAAGGGTTGGCTGATCCCCGACGATGACCAGTACACCTTGTCCGTATCTCTGCTCTCCACCAAGAGCGAGCGCAATGTGACGGAGATCACGCTGCTGCCCTTGGAGGATACCTCAGATTACTTTGCCAAGCACGCCAAACGGCGGTCAAATCTCCTGTGAAATGGCAACACATGAATATGAAAAAACGCCTGTTTTCATCCCCTCATTTGTCAGGCATCGCCTGTTGGTGCAGGACGAGCCGAAAAGCCCGTTGGATATAGTGTTTTCGGAGGATGCTTCTGTACTGATGGTGGAAACAATCTGCTTTACGTCAGAGGGGAACACGCGTAAGCAAAAAAGAGCGAGTGCGAGGGGGCCGAAAGGGTCGTTGCGCCGGGAACGGCGCAAGGGCACTTTCGGCACTTCGCCGGAACGGGAAAGCGGGGTGATGCGTGTGTGCTATTCACGCAGAGTGAAGCGGATATGATGAAGCTCCTGTGCTGGTGCCGGCATTTAAGTCCTGAGGATGTGGCACAGTTCCTCAATGAAACGGAGATGTCCAATCTGATGCAGATGGGTCTTGTCAAGATCCACCATCGCAGCGGTTCCATCACCATCACCGCCCGCGGGATGCAGTATCTATCCTCCTATATGACCTTGCCGGAGATTAAGACCTCCTATCATGAAGAGGCCATCGCACGTCGGTTGCGTTTTTCCAAAATCGTCTTGACGGTCTATCGCAGCGGTACCGATGTCTTTGCCCTGTCCTCCGAAGCGTTAAGTGAGAAGGACGGATTCTTCTTATCCGCCCTGACACGGGATCGGGGAAAGAACCCCTGGGGCAACTCCCGCACGGCGGCACTTTTCCATTTAGGCGAGAGTGTCTACGCTGTCCACTACGTCGGTCAGGGGATCGGGCACATTGCCCTGCTGGATGAATTGACTACCTTCTCCAATCAGGTCAGCCGTTTGAAGCTCACAGACCAACGATTCCTCTTTGCCGGTGAAAGCTACCGCGCCATACTATCCGAGCTGGAGCAGCCGCCCTCACAAAAGGGAAATAAGCTCCTGACCTATTCGGATGCCTATCGTCAGCTCCGTCTGCCGGTGCATCTGGTGTCCTGCAACGAGACAGGCAGCCTACAGCTCCGGCTGATGGCGGTGCCGTCATATCGAAGGCTCCTGACGCTGGCCGCCCTTGGAGATGCCTATGAGCCGCCGCCTAAAACGCAAACGGATTGGGATGCTCTCTATCAGGGGCATCCCTTTGTCATGGCTGCCGACATGGACCTGCGCCGCATTGACCGAGCCTTGGAGCAAGCGGGACAGGGACAGCTTTGTATGGCAGCCCTGCCCCGTCAGGCAGAAGAAGTGCTGTATGCCCGCTACCGTGATACCGGAAAGGCGAGAGTGTTCACCCTGACAGATGCCGCTATTGCCGAAGCATTGGGCGAAGAATGGCGGCCTTATGAGCCCGGCAAAGAGCCATATTTGACAGAGAAAGGAGAGATGCTTCATGCACCGTCTATCCAAGTTCATCGAGCGCATGGAAGATGAAGTGGAAAAGAAGGCCGGCAGTTGGCTGGCTCGGAATAAGGAAAAGCTGCCCCGCTATATCTTCCGCGCTTTAGTGGGCGGCTACTTCTACGGGATGTTTCTCAACTCCCTGCACCTGGGTATCGAGTCCGTCTTCGGTCCCGACAACGTGCAGATCGTCAGCATATGGGTATTCAACCCCTTGAAGAACTGGATCCGGATCTTTACGCCCTTTGGCCTCATGGCCACAGCATTCTTCCTCCTGATGATCTGCCTTATCAGTAAGAAAGGATATCACTGGCTGTCCGGCTATCACTATACTCACGATGAGCGGGGCTTTGATATCCTCCCGGACGGCACCCACGGCTCCTCCGGCTTTCTCAAGGAAAAGGAGATGCAGGAGTTTTTGGAGCTTGGTTCTGTGACCGAGGTACAGGGCATGATGCTGGGCAAGCTGAAAAAGTCAACCGATGAACCTGACAAGTACGCCACCTATGTAGCTCACCGCATGGTGCCGGGAGATAACAACAATCTCCTCTGCATCGGCGCACCGGGCAGCGGAAAGTCCAGAGGCTTCATCATTCCCTTCCTCATGGGCTGTGCCAAGCGCGGGGAGTCGGCCATCATCACCGACCCCAAGGGTGAGCTTTTTGAAAAGCTGGCCCCCTTTTTTGAGGAGCAAGGCTACTACGTCAAGGTCATCAACTTTTTGGATATGGAGCATTCGGACGGCTGGAACTGTCTCTACGGATTGGATCAGAATCCCGATTTGGTGGAGACCGTGGCCAACGTCATTATTCAGAATACCTCCGGTCCCAATGAGGCGGATGACTTCTGGAGCCGGGCAGAACAGAATCTGCTGCTGGCGCTCCTTTACTATGTGGTGAACAAGCGGGACAGCAGCGGCAATCTGCTGCCCATCCAGCAGCGAGGTTTAGGAGATGTGTACCGTATCCTCTCCACAGAGAGCATCAACGACATCAACTACATTCTGGCCTCCCTGCCACCTGATCATCCGGCAAAAGGGCCCCACGGCCTGTTCCTGAAAGCGCGGGAAA
>CALCRH010000266.1 GCA_937894515.1 uncultured Clostridia bacterium
AACTGGAACAATGTTGTAACCGGTAACGATACGGTATATATACTGGGCGATTTCATTTGGGGTAAAGATTCCGAATGGCCGTTCTATGTTGCTCCACTTGCTGGCAACAAGGTGCTGATTCGCGGCAATCATGACATTAAGGGAATGAGCAAAGAAACTCGGAAGTTGTTTGCTGACTTTAAGGATTATATGGAAATCTCTGATGGTGACCGATGCTTGATCCTCAGTCATTATCCGATTCCATTCCATCATTATGACTTTCTTGAAAATTGCTACATGCTCTACGGTCATGTTCATTCTACTTTGGAATATCAGCACCTCCGGAATATTCGAAAGCAGATCAAGGAGAGCTGGAAGGAAGATGGAAATCCCCGCGGAAACTTCATCAATGTCGGATGTATGATGCCCTGGATGAACTACACACCCCGCACACTTGATGAGATTATTGCCGGTGACAAGCAATACGAAAGCGCAGAAACAGATTCAGAGTAAACAAAAAAAGGTCCCGTACCATTATGGTGATTCATCAAGATACGAGACCTTTTGTTTATGGAATTATCGAGAGTGTGTCGGTTGTGATTTGTCTGTCTGCTGATCGTCACGAAGTACAGACTGAATATTTGCTTTGACTGTTGCGAGTTCTCTGGCAGATGCTTTCGCTTCCTTGTAATCAACATAATCTTTTTGTCGCTGAACAATCAGTTGTCGTTCTTCAGCATTCAGTTCAGCGATGGATGGGAACTTTTCCGGATACGAATCAAATACTTTTTTTGCTGCCTTGTGAATCAGAATTTCTTGTTCGTGCTCGGTGTAAAACTTGGAAGACCAACCGGATTCACGATATTGAGCGTATACTGCTTTCGTTTTTTTGTAGTCGATTGATGCCTTCTTTTGTTCACCAATAACTTTCAATCGCGCTTCAGTCTGACGGATTCGATCATGGATTTCTTCCTGGTGTGCGTCTGCATTGGTGACCAACTGAGTCAGATCTTCAAAGGTTTCAATGTTATGTTCGCGGATATACGCAACAGACTTGGCCAGCATTTTCAGATTGTAATCTTTCGCCCAGTTCTCAAAACCGCGTCCTTTGCCGGCTTTGAGTTTTTCTTCCACGTCGATGACCAGAGTGATTCCTTTTCGTTTTGCCCATCTGTAAGGAATATGTTTCCTGGTTCCGGCTATTACTTCACGCAGGACTTCTTCTGAATACTCCGATCCAAGCGTATCAAGACGCATGTAGCGTTTGCCATTCGGAGCGAGAAAACTCAACTGTTTTCCGCGCTTGATTCGCCAACCTGCTTCTTCCAACCATTTCATCAGCGCATCAAAGCCATCAGGATTCCGGGCAAGAGCATCATCAATCGCAACTCGCAGAGCGTCTCGTCCGCTGGGTTTTGCTTTATTACCGAGCCATTTGTTGTATGAAAGAGAACTGTGCTTCTGAGGATTCATGATTACAGAGAGTCGATGTTCCTCAGAAATCTGATCACTTAACATAGCAACAACTTTATATGAGTTGAAGAAGTTACGAAATTTACGTGTACAACTCAAGTCAGTGGAGCACATTATAAGGTGATTGTGTATATGTTCGTGATCTGTATGGGTGGCAACAATGAAAGCATGATTTCCTTTCAGTAATCTCATTGCAAGTTCATAGCCACATTGATTTGCTTCTTCCGGTGTGATTTCACCTGGCTTGAATGATTGCCGAAGCTGATAAGCGATAACTTCATGATCGTAATGCCGACCGGTATTAGCAATATACGAATTGCGCGCCAGTAGAAATTCGTGATCAACAGTTTCCGGATCACAAGCATAAGAAGATATCAATTCACCACCATTTGTTTTTTCACTATTCATCGCGTATGCGGTACGTTCTTTCAAACATTGTGCAATGGTCTTTCCTTTGTTGATATGCATTGGAATAATACGAGTAGTTGCCATGACTTCTCCTTTCGCTTTGATAATAAATTAAGCCGCAACGGAGATGCTTTCCGCTGCGGCATGCTTTATGAGGTCTGCAATATAAACTATCAGCAGAGTAATCCTTCAAAGAAAGTACAAACACGATCCAAACGGTTCAACAAGAAATTAGAAATCGCAGGAAGTCCAATCGGACTGACCAGCCAGGTCAGAACAAGAAACGCAATTCCGTTCTGCCAGCTTCCGATGAAGAACTGCAGCAGAGCAAGAAGACCAAACACAGAAGTCAACAATCCGATCAACGAAGCAGCGATGGTTGTAATGAAAGCTGCGATGCCAAGCAGTAGCCGGGTTATCATCATGACAGGTGTTAAAGTGATTCGCAGTAAGGTCTTCATATTGATAAGCCTCCTTAATTCAATCCCTCAAGCAACTTTAGAATTTGTTTCAGCAGATCCCAAAGCTCTTTCTGATTTTCGTTCAGTTCAACCAGTTCGGTTTCGTAGAGGTTTCCACCGCTATTGACGCGCTTTGTCAGTTGATTCAGATTGTTAGTCATGTTCCGCAGGAGAGAAATCAATTCACGAATCTCAGGAAGATCGAGCTTCAGAATATAGCCGTTCAATCCCATATTCCGAAAGTAAGCAGACAGTGTTTGAACATCCGCGCTACCAAGCTTCTGATCAATGCGCTTTAGTTCTTCATCCGACAGATGAACCTTGACAACATTCGGTCTTTTCTCCTTCGGCATGTATATTATCTCTCCGTTCTGTTATCCCAGCAAGGCTGTCGCCGATCCTGAGAATTTTCTTTGGGATGGAGTGTATCGATGATTGAAGGCTTTGGATTGACCGCAGCGGCAATTGTTTGAATTGCCTCTCCGCGAATTGCTCCCATCTGACTGGCAATCACTATTGCTTCATCCTGCGTAAGCATTTCGAGTTCTTCTTCTCCCGCTTTGACGATTACAGCATTGCCGATTATCATGTCTCCATGATTCTGAGATTCATAAGCGAAGCTGGCAATGCAGTTGACGTATTTACCGCCGTCTTTCAGTTTGGCTTCTTCATCAATCATCATGACAAGGTTTTGCTCTGAAAGTGAATTCGGTTCCACCAGCTCGATCCATTCGCATCCGATAGCACGGCGACCACAATCGAATATTTCCTCATTTGGTTTGACTTGTATAAGCTTAATTTCTTGCGCGTCCGTCAGAAGGACACCATAAGTCTTTTCATTTGTATCGTTCATAAGTATGCCTCCTGTTCCTTGGACTTAATCGATCTTTCTGTTTTTGTTTGCTGTGAATGGAGTGATGAAAGGATAGAAGTCTTTTCTCGCTCATCGATTTCTTTCCGGAACATACTGACGAAACCGTCCAATACGGCAGGATGTGTATCGACAGAATAATCATATCTGCGATCAAATCCGGATTCGGCAGCAGTGTCTGGCAGTTGAACAGATGAAGCCCATTCTTTATTGCTCCTTGAAAAACGTCCGTCCCATTCCTTATCTTGAATCGTGCTTGCAAGAACGAGCTTTACACGTTCAGGATCATGCCGAGCCAGTACGTCGGATATGACGCTTTGGTTCAAGTGCATACCATCAAAGTTACGGGATACTGTTTCTTCGATATCCTTTTTACAAGCAACATTCTCGCGATGAGATGCCCGAAAAACATCCAGTTCATTATGCTCACGGGCATAAGCACTGGACTGATAATAGATAGGGGTCTGATTGATTTCTTCCATTTGAACTATTCCTTTCTCCTGATATTCTTCCAGGATCATTCTTTTGTCTTCGTCTGAACCGAAGAGAAGTATGTCCAATGCGTAGTCAATCGGTTCCAGATTACGAATTGCTTCTACGAAGCGTGAATCCCATTCGACGCCATCAACTTTGGGAGCATATACTTCCTTCCATCTTTGAAGCTTATGGTAGTAGTTGGTCAGCGTAATGAAGCACTCTGATAACTGCTGATTGAAAATTTGTTTGCGAATTATGAAAAGAAAATAAAGCTGTAGATGCCTTCTGACATAAACAACTTTGATGAACAGCATTATGTTTAGCAAGTATAATATAATGAATTAGGTA
>CALCRH010000267.1 GCA_937894515.1 uncultured Clostridia bacterium
TTTACACTTAAAAACAGCATATTGAGGTTGTATTTTCAAGACGTTTCTTTCGGGAGGCGTCTTTTTTATACCCAAAAACAGGAGGTCAACTATGCCAACAGCCAAAACAAAAAAGCCGATGGAAACGGCACCACTGCAGGAGGTCATAATCAACATCCCCCTGTCGGAGCTTCACCCGTTTCCAAACCACCCCTTTCAAGTCCGGGACGATGATACCATGAAAGAAACTTCCGGAAGTATCAAAGAGTATGGCGTTCTCGTTCCAGCAATCGTCCGACCTATTCCTGATGGCGGCTATGAGATCGTATCCGGTCACAGGCGAAAACACGCAAGCGAGCTTGCAGGGCTGGACACGATGCCCTGTATCGTCCGTAACATGGATAACGATGCCGCCACGATCATCATGGTGGACAGCAATCTCCAACGTGAAAGCATCCGGCCCTCCGAGCGGGCGATGGCCTATAAGATGAAACTGGAAGCTATCAAACACCGTGCAGGCAGACCGGCAAAAGAGGAAACAGAAAATTCGCCGAAAATTTCGGCGAATTTCCGAAGCGACGATGAGATCGGCAGTTCAGCCGGAATCAGCGGCGATACCGTCCGAAATTACATCTCTCTTACGAACCTTGTCCCGGAGCTGATGCAGATGGTGGACGAAAAGAAAATTGCTCTGACACCGGCGTATGAGATTGCCAATCTTCCCGAAGATGAACAGCGTATGCTGGTGGAGACCATCGACAGCGAACAGGCAACACCGTCTCTCTCCCAAGCCCAGCGGATGCGAAAGCTCAGCCAAAACGGCGAGTTAAACGACGATGCTATGTTATCCATTATGATGGAACATAAAAAGCCAGAGAAAGCAGATGTCACCCTTCCTGGGGACAAGCTCCGCAAATACTTTCCCCGCAGCTATACACCCCAGCGGATCGAAGAAACCATTTTCAAGTTGCTGGACGCATGGCAAAAAAAGCGCCAACGGGATCAAAGCCGGTGACGACCCAATTTTCGCAATAGGAAGGAGGAAAAATTACCCCAAGCACTTGAAAACAGTTCTTTGAAATAGCGACCTTTATCGGTCAGCATTTTTAATTGGAAAGGAGAAATGCCAAATGATGAAACGCGCAGCCGGATGGCTGCTGGCATGGTGTATGATCGTGGTAGTTGCTGTCAGCATCATGCCGATAACCGCAATAGCGATGGAGCAATCCGATGAAACGATAATAGAATCAGCGCCGGCATCATCGGCTGAGGATCTAACAGAAACTATGTTTGCAACGGACGATTGGGACACTTATCCGGCGCAAAAAATTCAAGAGCAACAAACGAAGCGATTGTTGCTTTCTGCACCGTCCACCACAACGGCATATATCAACATCAGCGGTATGAACGGCTATACAAACACTGAAACAGGCAGTCTGATGGCTTGGCACTTTATTGACGATGGTGGCTATGTCCAGACTGCGTGGTGTATACAGCCATCAGCTATGTCAGTGAACAAAGATACCTACAGTTACGATAGCGAGCTGTCCGAACAGACGTTGAAGGATGTCCTGCAAATCGCCTACGAGGCGGGCTATTGGGCTAACGGCAGTACCCCATATGCAGAAGGCGTAGCAGCTACCCAGGTTGCTGTCTGGTGGGCAATGGGTTTCACTTCGTCGTCCTGCAACAACAGTAATGTCAACGCCATGGCAACCTCACTGTATAACGCGGCACTGGCTGACGCCGGTTGTGGCGCTGGTGGCTTATACAAGTATAAATGCACAAGCAACAGCGCCCATCAGCTTCTCGCCACCTATTATCCGGAACGAGCCGAGCCTGAGGTGTCTGAACTGGAAATTACCAAGATTGATAGCGATACAAAGAAAGCCTTAAAGGGTGTTGGTTACCGCCTCTATAATGCAAAAGGGAAAAAGGTCGGGGAAGGCTATACCAATAGATACGGAAAGCTGACCTTTTCGGATTTGACGCCGGGAAAGTATACTTATCAGGAGTTTTTTGCTCTGGATGGCTATGAGCTGGATACCACGGTGTATAAAGCTGACTTATCCGATGGTGGAACCTTCACAGTTACCCGTGAAAACAAAATGAAGTTGGGCAGCCTTACTGTCCACAAGGTGAATGCCGCAGGAAATTCGCTGTCCGGTGTTTCGATACGGTTGGAGAAATCTACAGACAGCGGCAAAACCTGGAAAACAATTGGGGCAAAAGCCACAGGTGTGAACGGCATCGCCGCTTGGACAGATTTGGCTGTTGGCAGCAGTACACGATACCGGCTTACTGAAACTGCCACTCGCTCCGGTTATTCTCTCATGGGAACACCCATCTATGAGGGTTCGCTGCCGGAAGGCGACAACTATGATGTTACCATCACCGCCTGCAACTCTCAGCTGACCATGTTGCCCTTTACCGGCAGCAATGGATTCACAACCTGTTTTCTGCTTGCAATGCTCATGCTCAGCATGGGCTTTTATTTTGCAAAAAAATCTAATTTTATGAAGGAGAAAACAAAATGAAAAAGACTTATCGCATTCTGCCCCTGATTATGGCTTTGGTCATGATCTTCGCTCTGGGCACCACAACCTTTGCCGCTGATGTGGGTACCGCCGCCATTGATACCACGAAAAAGGCGTCGCTCAACATCTACAAGTACGATCTGACCGCTGCGGAAGCAAAGGGCGCAAAAGATGCCAGTTACGTTTCTACCGGTGTTTATGACGCAGATATCAATACCAAGATGGCAAATTACGCCGTACAGGGTGTGAAATTCAGTTATGTCAAAGTCGCTGACATCACTACCTTCACCAATACGGTCAACACAGTTCATACCACGCAGTTGCAGTATGGCTTCAATACCACCGGCGCAACAGTCCTTACCGCATTGGGCTTGAAGACTGCTGACGCTGTACGTTCTGCCGGAGACATCAATTATTACACTTCCGAGCAAATCAGCAAAGCACTCTCTGATGCCCTGACTGCCGATCCCACCGGAACCAAGAATGCTTTGGAAACGGCTGTATCTTCCGGCACGGTCATGACGGAAACTGATAGCACCGGTCACGCCAAGGCGGAAAATTTAGCACAGGGTCTTTATCTGATTGTCGAGACTGCCGTCCCCGAAAATGTAGTAAGCACTTGCGATCCTTTCTTTGCGTCATTGCCTATGACCACTATCGACGGCAAGGGTTGGAACTATGATGCAACGATTTATCCTAAAAGCTCCACCGGTAATCCCACGCTGGAAAAAACTGTCCGCGAAGCCAAGGCTGATACCGGAAAAAATGAAGCCTCTGATGTAATCGCCGATGGCTATGCCCATACCGGCATCGCTTCCGATGGTGATGTGGTAGAGTATCAGGTGATCTCCCATATGCCCACTATTACTTCCGCTGCTTCCTATCTGACCGTTTACACCTTCGTGGATACTCTGAGTAAGGGTATCACCTATACCAAGGGCGACATCAAGATCGAGTTCTTCACCGACTCTACCTGTGCAACTGACGCTGTTGCCACTTGGGATGAATCCTCCGGCAAGTTCACGCCCTCCTATGATGATACCAAGAA
>CALCRH010000268.1 GCA_937894515.1 uncultured Clostridia bacterium
GAAAAGCGGTATGCGAAGCTGTTTACCAATCGCAAGGGAAATGTAGCAAAGCCGCTGCGTCTGGCGCTGGGAGCATGCATCATTCAGGCGGAATATGGGTATTCCGATGAAGAAACGGCACTGCAGATTCAGGAGAATCCGTATCTTCAGTACTTCTGTGGTTATCCCGGTTATGATGACGAACGTCTGCCCTTTGATGCTTCACTCATGGTTTACTTCCGCAGGCGTCTGACGCCGGAAGTGCTGGGCGAGATCAACGAGATGATTCTCCGCGATGCCAAGGAGCGTCAGGAAAAGGAAGCTGAGCAAAACAGAAACGATGACGATGGTTCAACTCCGCCATCGGGAGGAGGGAACAGCGGAACACTGATCGTGGATGCAACCTGTGCTCCGTCCAATATCCGATTCCCACAGGATGTATCGCTTCTGGACGAGGCCCGCGAGAATGCAGAGCAGATCATAGACACGCTGCAGGAACAGAGCAAGGAAAAGAAACCCAGAACCTACCGTAACAAAGCGCACAAAGACAGCCTCAAGTATATGCGTAGCCGCAAGCATACCGAAAAGAAGACACGGGAAGCTGTCCGCAAACAGCTTCAATATCTGCGCAGAGACCTTTCCATCATAGATTTCATGCAGCAGTCGGGTCTACTTGTGCCTCAGAAATGGCAGACACGGCTGGAAACGATCCGAAAGATCTATGAGCAGCAGAAGTACATGTTTGACAACCATACACATTCTGTCCCGGACAGAATCGTCAGTGTGAGTCAGCCCTTCATCCGTCCAATCGTGCGCGGCAAGGCAGGAAAACCGGTGGAATTCGGAGCCAAGCTGGACATCAGTTTATCCGACGGATGGACAAGGCTGGAATGCTGGTCATTCGATGCCTACAATGAGGCCACAAGGCTGACTGAAACGATTGAACGGTATAAAGCCCGTGAGGGGCACTACCCGGAGCGAGTATTGGCAGACAAGATTTACCGCAACCGTGAGAATCTCGGTTATTGCAAGGCACACGGAATCCGGCTCAGCGGTCCGGCTTTGGGCAGACCCAAAAAGGATGAACAGCGTGACCGGCAGCAAACATATCTTGACCAGAATGAACGGATAGAGGTTGAGCGACAGTTCAGCCTTGCCAAGCGTAGATGCAATCTTGGAAAGGTAAAAACGAAGCTGGAAGAAACCATAGGTTTCACGCTTGCCATGTCGATTGTGGTGCTGAATCTCAGAAAGATTCAGCGTACCCTTTCGCACCTGTTTTTCCTTTTTATCTGTGAATTCTGCCAAAAGAAAAAATTGGCATTTATTCAGTAGTCATTAATTATATCTAATTGAAATTATGGAGGCTCAAATTCCCAGCTTCTTCAGTAGCTCCTGCCTCTTTTCCGCTTCCCGCTTCTGCCTTTTTATGTCTGCTACGGCATTGCCGCTGGCTATGCGCTGCGCATAAAGTGCCGCAAGGCGCAGCCCTGCGAGGGGACGCAGCGCAGGATGCTCACGTGCGACGGGCCAGGCTTCGATGCCTCTCACATGCAGTATTCTGAACACACTCAACGGCGAGAGCTTTGTTGTAAGCACCGTGGCAGTCTTACGCGCAATGTCGCTCTCCTTATAGCCGAAGTTGCCGTTGCGCAGCACCTGCTCCAGAAGCATTTTGCAGAGCTCATCCTCCACATCTTCGCACCAGGTGATTTTTCTTTCTATCAAACCGAGCTGAACCCCGAGCTTCGCAGCCGCTTTGGCAAGCGTGCCAAGTCCGAACTTCTCCGCGAGCTCTTCGAAGCCGCCGTGCCACAGCTCATCGCTCATCACGGAGTTGACAAACATGAACCAGTCTATGAACTGCCGCAGACCTATGCCGAAGCTCAGGTGGTATTTAATGTGATAAAGCACAACCAGCGCGTTAAGAATATCCGATAGCACAGGTGTTCCGCTCTTTTTCTCTATGCTGTCGATTGCGGAGTACAGCAGGGCGTTCTGCTCTTCTGTCTCAAAGAATCTTGAGTGCAACTCGATCTC
>CALCRH010000269.1 GCA_937894515.1 uncultured Clostridia bacterium
TTTTAATTTTTCCTATGAAAATCCCTTGATATAAAGCCAAAAGCGTAACCGTCAAGTCTGCCGGCGTATAAAAAGAACGGCTGCCGAGAGCTTTTCGCTCTTGGCAGCCAAAATTTATAGCAGCGCAGAATTAGGATGGAAGAAAACATCCAGAGCATCCGCTATGGCATCACGAAACGGTTCATCGTCCATCCAGGAACAGGCGTCATAGGTCGCATCGATCGTATCGGCAAATCTTGCTGCCGAGCGGGGATGCTCGGTCTTGAAATACGGAAAATGCTCTATGCAGTATCCGGAATAATCCAAATCAAAGGCAGAGCGGCTGATTTCCCCATTCGCAAAGTCTATGACATATTGAATGAGAAAGGCTCCATGTTTTTTCAGCTTCATTTCACTGCTGCCCTCCGCTTTTCATTTTTTCAGGGAGCAGTTTTTCGGCCCAACCGTCACCGTCTGCTGCCCATTTTGGTGCATTCTGAAATACCCACAATAGATATGCGTAAGGGTCAAGGTCGCATTCCTTTGCCGTTTCTACCAGGCTGTAGATCACTGCGCTGGATTGTGCGCCTGCCGGTGTGTTGCAGAACAGCCAGTTTTTTCTGCCCATCACAAAAGGCTTAATGCTTCGCTCTGCGCGGTTGTTGCTGATTTCCAGCCGTCCATCCTCCAGATAACGAATCAGGTATTGCTGTTGCTCCAACAGATAATACAACGCTTTTCCCAATGCGGATTTCGGCGCGACTTTTGCCCTCTGTGTATTTGCCCACGCCAAAAACGCGTCCAGAACAGGCTTTGCTTGTTCCTGACGTTTCCCATAACGTTCTTTTGCGCTTAGGCCGGCAAACCGGTCTTCCAGATAAAACAGCTTGTCGCAATAGGCCAGTCCTGTTGTGGCCGTGCTGTTTGCCCGCTCCTCCATTGGCAGCACATTCAGCGCTTCATTGAACTTGCGTCTCGCATGCGCCATGCATCCGACGATCCGCTTCTGCTCTGGCAGAGTGTGATATCCCGGATATCCGTCCGCATGCAGCCATCCCGTAAAGTCCTGAAGGAACTCCTTCGCGTTTTCGGGCTTTCTGTTTGGCTTGTAATCGTACAGAACGATGGGATACTCTGCATCTCCTCCGGTGCGGTAAAGCCACATATAGCTTTTGCTTGATGCACTTTTGCCCGGTTCCTGCAGCACCTGCACCGTCGTCTCATCGGCATGGAGCACCGTCCTGCGCACAAGCTGTTTGTGCAGCTCATCATAAATCGGCTTCAGCCAGAGGTCTGATGCGCGAAGCACCCAGTTGGACATGGTCTGTCGACTCAGCTTCAGCCCGGCTCGCTTCATTTCCTGTTCCTGACGGTAAAGCGGCGAATACATCACATATTTCTGTACCATGATGTGTGCCACAGCTTCCGAAGATGCAAAGCTGCCGGGCAGAACAGCAGGCTCTTTCGGCGTCTTTATGATAACGGTTTCGCCCGTTTCTTTTTCGCATTCCTTGCAGGCGTAGGTGTAATAGCGGTCTATCCGGTCGATATATCTCGCCGGAAGGATCTCGAGACTATGGTGATCCTCAGAGCCGATGATGACCATTTTGCTTCCGCATTTTGGACAGCTCTGATCCGCTTCCGGCAGATAATGTTCAACGATCCGCTGCTCCAGTCCCTCGGGAATGACATCTGAAATGGAGCCGCTGCGAGGCTTGCGAGTATGCGCTTTGACCTTTGTCGGAGCAGGCTCAACGCTCTTTGCGTCCCACGCTTCTGCTTCGTTGAAGAAGAGACTGAACTGTTCGGTGATCTCCGCCATAGTCTCTTCTGAGGAGCGCCCAAAGAGCTTTTTCTTTGACAGCAGGATCTGCTCAATAAGCTGATCGTTTTTCAGATAAGCCGCAGCGAGCTTTTGCTCGCTTTCCCGCAGTTTATCCTCCAGCCGTTCTGCCTTATCCTCCAGACTCTGATTTTCCTTCTTCAAAGCCTGTAAAGCCTCATATTCCGCACGGGAAATGGTAACCATTTCATCCGTGTTGCTTGTCTGCAATTCTCTCTTTTCCATGGCTCAATACTACCACAAATGCCTTGAAATAGCTACTTTTTTGTCGTTGGCAGGAACGTTGCAGTTCGGCATTTTGACGGTGGAAAAGTCAAGAAAGAAGGACATGGTATCCGCAGCGTTATCCACTGCAAAGCATATTTCTCTGCAATTGGCCTGCGCCATTATGACCTTTGGTGGAAAGAATCGCAGCGCATGGCAAGTGTTTTCCACTTTTTGAAGCTACGGCGAGTTTTATCCGCAGAAATGCTGCTGAAAATTCTGCGTTTTATACAAGGCTTAGTCCCGTTACTGCCCTATGTGCTTTCGGCTGATCTACCTGCAGCCCCTCCATGAGCCAGCGATACTGCTGTGGGGTTAATTCTCGTGCTTCGGCCTCATTACGCGGCCATTGAAACACGCCGTTTTCCAGACGCTTATACAGGAGAACAAATCCGTTGCCTTCCCAGTAAAGTGCCTTGATGCGGTCCCGACGTCTGCCGCAGAACAGAAACAGCGTATTGCTGAACGGGTCCAGAGAGAACTGCTGCTGTACGATACAGGCCAGACCGTCTATCCCTCGGCGCAGGTCGGTATAGCCGCAGGCGATATAGATCCTGTCGGCTCCGGTGAAGTCGCTCAGCATGACTGAAGAAACTGCAACACCGTTTTAATGGTAGCGGTGTCAGCGCCGGTATGTATGTCTGCCTCTGCGCCATGGATTCGAATCGTAACTGCAATGTCTGCGGATGCACGAGGATAGGACTGCGTAATTTCTGCAAATTGAGGCTCTTGCTGTGCTGCCGCCATGGCGAACAACCGTTTCTGCCACCGGTAATAGGTTTGCGTGTTGATGTTGTGCTCGCTGCACCATGTTCTGACACTGAGACCGCTGCCGCGGCACGCGGATATTCGCTCCACCCATTGCGCCACCTTGTTTTGGTGATTTGCAGTCTGTAACCCGGTTGCCATATGGATACCCCCTGTTGTCTCGGATACGATGCGAGAGTTTCAGGTACTATCCCGAGACTCTCATACCGGTTCCGGTTCTATACACAGACATTATCTCATAGCCACGACCCTTTTTAAAGCCGCGGGTAGAGTTGACGGTTACCTTTTATGGGCATATAGCATCGTTCTACCGGACGAAATTTGAGTA
>CALCRH010000270.1 GCA_937894515.1 uncultured Clostridia bacterium
AAGTACCCATGTGCCCGCAAAAGCAATTCTTTTCATTTCCGTCCTTATGCTTCACTTTTCACAGCGTCCGATGCGCCAACTTTCCGGAGGAACCTCCATTCCCCCGACCGACACGCTGGTCTTGTTATAGTTCACATAGACTCGTTCGCCGTTCGCATAGGACGTGCGCCACACGCCCGGCACGACTTCATCATACCCCTCCATGAACTCGAACTGCAAATGGCTGAGCTGACGGTAGACGTCCCACCCCTTCCGCACCTTGCCGACGGATTCCGTCAACTCCTCGTCCGTGCCGGAACGAAGATCGTTATCCCCCATCCAATCCGTACCATCCGAAACGAACTTGGAGTAGAAATAGAAAGCCGGTCGGCCGCCGAATTCAATGAGCTTGAGCTGACAGTAGCGGTTCTGCGCCGTGAAATTGACGGTTCGTGTAAATGGGTTGGAGGCGAAGATGCCATTATAAACAAGAGCCGTGAGCGGCGCCATTCGGTCAACCAAACCCTTTGGATACTTCTGAGGATCATTGAACGACACATAGAGGCCATAGTCAAGCGATCCGGCGAAGTGGTCAAACGCGCCTTCGCTTGCGAAACCGCCAAAACAAGACTTCGAAAGTTCCGCTCCTTTGCCCCACCAAGACGCCGCCTCGGCTCCGTTCAACGGATGTCGTGGATCGCCGCAGTAGCGCGCGGGAACGATTGACACGACATCGAAATAGCCAAGACCCTTGAAGCCGAGCGCCTTCATCCGCGGCATTTCGCGGGACATGAACCGCTCGTAGGCACGACGCGGACAAATGCGACGTCCCGAGCCCCCGCCCCAACTCCCCGAATCCATCGTGCTCACGCCGTCAAGATCCTTGAGCAGCCACTCCTCGTCCCACGACTCGGCGATCCGATAGGCGTCCAGGTAGTTGCCGTGCGGCACGATCAGGTAGCCGAGATCCTTCACCGTCCGGATGCAGGCGCGAAGCCGTTCCTCTCCGCCGAGCTTCGGCTCGACCGGAAAGACCTGCGGCCAGCGTCCGTCGTGTCCGCCGACCTGCCACCCCACCAGGCAGAACTCCGCCTTGTCGATGCCCTGCCGCCTGAACTCGCGCGCAATGTCCGCAACCCGGTCGAACGGCACGACCGCCTTGACCGGCGGCTCGTTCTCCGGCGTCTGGTCGGGGACGGGGGACGGCACGGGCTTCCAGGCCTGGCGAATGCGGATCTCCGGGGCCTCGATCGCATACTTGAGCGTCGGATTCGTCTTCACCCGTTCCGCAATCGGCCTGCAGGCGCCGCGCTTGAGCTGCCAGTCGCGGTATTCGCGTGCGAACGCGCACCACGTCTTCTCGGGCGGACCGAACGAAAAGCGAATCACGAGGTCCTCGCAGGGCCGGTCCCCGTTGAGGTCATAGCGGTTGAACAGCCGATACTCGCCGTTTGTCGCGACGACATGCGTCTCATAGGAATAGACCAGCCCCGTCGCGTGCGCCATGAAGTTGACGCGCGGCGTCTTCATCATGAAGACCGGGTGGTAGTTGCGCGCGTCCGGGAAGAACTCGCCGTTCTCCTCGTGAAACGTCCCGTAGAGTCCGTCCGGCATCAGGAAGTAGCCGTCCTCGCCCTTCTTCGCCGTCGCAAAGCCCGGCGTCACGTCCAGCGTCTTCACGCCCGCGCCGATCGTCTCCGCCGGAACGCGAAGCTCGCCTGTCTCCGAAAGCGCCGCCGTTTCGTGCCGACGGCGCCCATCTTCATAGGCGAAGTCGAGCGACACCGTCTCTCCGGAAGAAACCAACATCATGATCGCCGAAAATACGGCATCAGTGAAAAATGTTTTGATGATCGGCCTGAGGTTATCTCATGGATCTGCCTGAATCAGCTCGGAAGAAGAAATCTTACGAGTGCACAAAAGGCGGTGCTGATAGGCAGAAGGTATAAGGCGGAAAAGCAAAAGCGGGAGTTTCACGGAAACCAATACACAAAAGATGTGGTGAGTCCTAAAAATTGGGACTCACCAAAAACGAAGACTTCTCATGCTATTGCCGAAGAAATGGGAGTCAGTCACGGAACGGTTGAAAATGCCGAAAAGTTTGTTGACGGAGTTGATGCCGCCGAAGAGGTGTTGCCCGGAATTGCGAAAGACATTACCTCCGGCAAAATCAAACCGAAGCAAGCCGATGTTGTGGCGATTGCCAAAGCACCTGTCGGGGAAAGAAAGCAGCTTGCCGAGAATCTTTACAAGACCTTGACACCGGAGGAAAAGGAACAGAGAAAGAATAAACGCAATTTTGTAAAGTCCCTCCGAGCGCTGGATGCAACGCATTCTCCATCAGCAGATAACAAAATAACGCCGGACGATATGCTGATGACCTTTTGCAGTGAAATGGAAAAAGTGGTGGATTCTATGGACTTTTGCTTAGGTTATTCGCCGGAGTTATTGACTGATCCCAAATACTTTACTCAGGTGAAAAAAGCCATACAACCGGTCAAGGAGTATTTCAGAAATCTTGAAGAAAAGGGGTGTGATAATTGATGGCTATCTTATCCGTCAGGATAGCGAGCATAGGTTTTGTATAGCCACAAAACCGGAGCGTGCCGGAAGGCACGAAAGGGGCTGTGCCCCTGTAACCCCAACAGAGAAAGAGAGGTGAAAATCAATGAGAGAACGACAGACACAAATGAGCTTTCGCGTATTCCCGACCGAACGCAAAACCATCACCGCGAAAGCAAAGCAATTCGGTATGAACACATCCGAATATCTGCGCACCTGTGCTTTGAACAAAGAACTGAAAGCACCGCCGTCACCGGAGTTCAAACGGGTGTATCAGATCATTCAAAAACTCCACGACCGCTTCCGTTATGAAGACGGGTTCACCAAAACCAATGCCGATCTGACCGAAGCGGAAAACCTGCTGCTTGAGCTTTACCACGAAGGGAGGTGAGAAAAATAGCAGTCACAAAAATCTGGCAGATCAAAGGCAATATCGCAAAGACACTCGAATATGCGGCAAACCCCGACAAGGTCAATTTCAAAGAACTGAATCAAGTCTTGAAATATGCCGCCGACAAGGACAAGGTCGTGGACGAGGGCGAAAGCTTCTATGCCGTGACGGGCATCAACTGCAAAGCGGAAACCGCCGTGCAGGAGATGGTGTCGGTGCAGGAGCGTTTCGGTAAGCGTGGCGGAAATGTGGCATACCATGCCTACCAGAGTTTCAAGACCGGTGAGGTCACGGCGGAGCAATGTCACCGTCTCGGATGCGAGCTTGCCCGGAAGATGTGGGGCGACAAATATCAGGTGCTTGTGGCAACGCATTTCAACACCGGGACTTACCACAACCACTTCGTCGTAAACGCCGTCGGGATGTGGGACGGAAAGAAATACGATTGCAGTGAACGGGAGTATTACCGGATGCGGCGGATTTCGGATGAGATGTGCGCCCGTGAGGGCTTGACAGTTATCCGCGATCCGCACAAGAGGGCATCCAGAGCTTTGTATTTTGCCGAAAAGAACGGCGATCCGACCAAGTACAACTTGATGCGGGAAGCCATTGACGAAGCACTGATGATGAGTACAGACCGAAACGAATTCCGCTATGTCATGAAGAAACTTGGCTATGTCGTCCACCTTGACGATTATCGCAAGTACGGCACGATCCGTTCGCTCAACTCCAAAAAGAACACCCGCTTGTATCGGCTCGGTGAGGAGTACGACACCCCTGCCATTCTTGACCGCATTTATGAAAACGAGGATTACGACTTTGACCGAACGGAAGCGAGCTTTCAGCGGTTTGCAGAGCGATTCACGGTGCAGTGGGTGGTAGCCAATCCACCCGGCAAGGCGTATTACGAGAAAAAGAAGCAATACGATGATTTTGAACCGACAGGGTTTATCTTTCTCGATGTTCTCTTTTTACTGCTTGAAATGGCACTCGGTTTGTATCCGCCGCCGACGCCCGAACACCCGCAAAGAGAACGCCCGCTATCTCCCGAATGCCGTGAGGCAGAACGACGGCTTGACCGGTATAACAAGCAGATGATCCTCGTATCCGAACACAAGCTGAAAACGCCGGACGATGTAGTGGAGCTGATCGGCAAGTGCAACACCGACATTGATGAGATTACCAAAGCCCGCGAGTTCTGGCGGAACAAGCTGCGCAATGCAAAAGATCCGAATGATATTGCCGAGTACAAGAAAAAGCGTGACGAATGTACCTATGCTCTGTACCGACTCCGTCTGCAAAAGAAAACCGCAAAGACAATTTTAGATGACATCCCGCAAATCAAAATGCTGATACAGTGCGAAAAGAACTGTCAGCAGGTGTGTGATCCTTACGAATGCGTAAGAGTACACACAGAAAACCAAAGAGAAGGCAGTAATGCCGAAATAGAAAATAAAGTGAGGTAAAAGAATTATGAGTAAAACCACAAAACTTGAAATGAAACTGCCGCCTGCCGATGATCTGTTCTCAACCGAAGAACAACGGCAGGAGGCAAAACTCCCGAGCATCTACAACATTCCGCTGGCGGAGATCGACGATTTTCCCGACCATCCTTACCGTGTCAAAGATGACGAGGATATGACAACGCTTGAGGAAAGCATCAAGGAACACGGTGTTATCACGCCGACGATGGTGCGAAAAAAGGATGACGGCAGGTA
>CALCRH010000271.1 GCA_937894515.1 uncultured Clostridia bacterium
AATGTAAGTGAATGGTGCTTGGATGTTTATTATTCGCCAGGCTATGGTAGCCATACCCATTGGGGGTGTGATAGTGTTACGGATCCTGGAGCATGGAATGTGGATTGGGGCAAGTCTTCTGACTCGTGGGTTATACGTGGTGGTGGATGGCGGCAATGGGCATCCGATGTTCGCGCGGGGCGCAGAAGGGATTTGAGTTATGGTACAGCTGACGACGTCGGGTTCCGTGTGTGCAGTGAGATTGGATTTTAAAGTATAAGATTATGGAGATCAAGAAGGCCTAAAAGGGATAAATGTGTTTATTGGCTTCCGCATCTGCTGCGAGGCGGAGTTCTGATTCGATTTGACGGAGGACAATCGATGATTGTTCGGAGATTATGTTTGGCGGCGATGCTGTGCGCATCCTGCGCGGGAGCGGAGGAGGTCGCGGCGGTTTGCGGCTCTTCCGACGTGATGCGCTGGGATACGCGCGGCCTTTGCGGCGTTGCGCCGACGGGGGTGACGGCGCAGGCAACGCTCTTACCGAGCGGAGCGGATCGGTCGGGGGTCGCGGTGATGCACTACCCCGATAAGCAGGTCATTTTGACCTATTCGAAGATCGGGCAGGGCACCGCGCCGAGCGAGATCATTGGCGACGGCGGCAGTATCACGGTCGGCTCTGTTTCCAGAATGGCGGATATATCGCTCCACCTCAACGGACAGCCGGAACGCGTGCTGGCGGAGGCGGACGATAAGCCGGTGCAGATGGGACGGGAGATCGCCTCCTTTGCCCGCTCGCTGGAAGCGGGCGAACGGATGGGCGGAGAAAAGGAACGGCTGGCGCTGTCGGTCAGCCGATGGATGAAAAAGATACGCGATGTGGCGGGGATACGTTTCCCGCAGGGGGATGAACAGTAATGGCACTTTCTTTGGAGCAGATGTTTTTGCGGGTGCAGAAGCCGTCACGCTATACCGGCGGTGAGCTGAACAGCGTGGTCAAAAACGCCGCCGATGTGGCGGTGCGTTTTGCGTTTTGCTTTCCCGATCTGTATGAGATCGGGATGTCTCACCTCGGAATGAAAATACTGTATGCGCAGTTTAACCGCGAAAGCGATATTTGGTGCGAGCGGGTATTTGCACCGGATGAGGATATGGAAACGCTGATGCGGGAAAACGACATCCCGCTGTTCGGGCTGGAAAGCCGTGATCCTATCCGAGAGTTTGATTTTATCGGCTTTACGTTGCAGTACGAATTAAGCTACTTGAACATACTGAATATGCTGGAGCTTGCCGGCTTGCCGCTGCTTTCGCGGGAGCGGGAGGACGGGATGCCGCTGGTCGTTGCCGGTGGGCCATGCGCCTGCAATCCCGAGCCGCTGGCGGATTTTGTCGATCTGTTTTTTCTTGGCGAGGGAGAAGAAGTGGATTTGGAGGTTTTGAACCTCTACAAGCAATGGAAAAAAGAGGGAAAATACGAGAAACGCGCGTTTTTACGCGCCTGCGCACAGATCGAGGGGGTATATGTGCCCTCGCTGTATGATGTGGCGTATCATACCGACGGTACGGTGGCATCCGTTTCGCCGCGTGACGGCGCCCCCGACCGGGTACGCAAGCGGATCATACGGGATCTCGATCAATGCTATTATCCCGATTATTTCGTCGTGCCGTATACCGACGTGGTATTTGACCGCGCCCAGAGCGAGATATTCCGCGGATGTATTCGTGGTTGCCGTTTCTGCCAGGCGGGGTTTATTTACCGCCCGGTACGCGAAAAAAGCGTCGATACCATTGATCGGCAAAGTCACGACCTTTGCCGCTCGACCGGATATGAGGAGTTTTCGCTGTCATCGCTTTCCACGAGCGACTATACCCGATTGGAGGAGTTGCTTGACCGCCTGCTTTCGTGGGCGGAGCCAGAGCGGACGAATATTTCTCTCCCCAGTCTGCGCATTGACGGCTTTTCGGAGGAGCTCGCCAATCGGCTTAATGTGTTGCGCCGCTCCGGGCTGACCTTTGCGGCGGAGGCGGGAACACAGCGCCTGCGGGACGCCATCAATAAAAATCTGACCGAGGATGAGATACTGACAACGGTGCGCAAGGCGTTTTTCGGCGGTTGGAACGCGGTCAAGCTGTATTTTATGATGGGACTGCCGACCGAAACGATGGAGGATGTCATAGGGATCGCCGAGCTGGGACAAAAGGTGGTCGAATGTTACTATGAAAATCCCGACCGGCAGAAGGGAAAGACGGTAACGGTGTCGATGAGCGTTGCGTGCTTTGTGCCGAAGCCGTTCACGCCGTTCCAATGGGAGCCGCAGGCGACGCGGGAGGAAATGCAGGAAAAACAACACCGTCTCTTGCAGTCGATCCATACCAAGAAGATCGCTCTGCATTGGCACGATGCCAACGCGAGCTTTTTGGAGGCGGTGCTGGCGCGCGGCGATCGCCGCCTCGGCGCGGCTTTGATCGAAGCACACCGCCGCAGATTGGTGACGGATTCCCACGACGAGCGCTTTGACATTGAAAAATGGCTGGCGGTATTTTCTTCCCAAGACATCGACCCCGCATTTTACGCCAACCGCCGTCGGGAGCTTGATGAGGTGCTTCCGTGGGATCATTTGGACTACGGCGTGAGCAAGGAGTTCTTGCTCGCGGAAAACAGAAAAGCATACGAGGGGACTACAACACCGAACTGCCGTCAACAATGCTCGCATTGCGGCGCCGCGTGCTGGAAAGGGGGCGTGTGCGTTGAAAAACGTGCGGATGGTATTCTCTAAAGCCGGCAACGCAAAATATATATCCCACCTGGATCTGGCGCGCACGATGGCGCGGGTGCTTCGGCGTGCTGCATTGCCGGTGTGGTATACCGAGGGCTTTAACCGGCATCCCTACATTACCTTCGCATCGCCCTTGTCGCTCGGCGTGGAGGGAATGCGGGAAACAATGGATTTCCGGCTGGAGGAGGACGTCTCCGAGGGTGAGCTTTTGTCCCGCGTCAACGCGGTAATGCCGGTGGGCTTGCAGGCGGTATCGGTGGCAGAGGCGGTCGCAAAGCCCGGCGCGCTGTCTGCGGCGCGCTACCGTATGAGCTTTTCCTGCATAGCAGAGCCGATCCACCGTCTTTTGTCTCAACCCTCCATTTCTGTGGAAAAACGTACCAAGCAGAAAACCATCCGCACGCTGGATATTAAGCCGGCGTTTGCGGATGCCGCGGTCGTCGAGGAGGGCGACAGAACGGTGATGACCGTCACCTTGCCGAACAGCAGTAACGAAACGGTTAATCCGGGCTTGTTCGTCGCCGCTTTGAGTCGTGCGGTCGGGGAGGATGTGCCCTGCGACATCGTACGTATGGAGCTTTTGCTGCCCGACGGAAGCCCTTTTCGATAATTTTTACGAAATATGAAAAAAACTCTTGCATTTTCCGAAATTATGTGATATGATACATTTCGTGTTTTTGGGTCCGTGGGTGATTTATGCTCATGGGGGTTAATGCCAGGCGAAAGCACGACATTAAAGCGGGCAGTCCTCTACCGGTCGATGGGCGCGGCAAGAATGTCTGAAATTATAGGAGGAAATCAGTATGGAAGACGCATTGAAACTCATCGCCGGTGACAGCATCAAGGAAGATGCTCCCAAGTTTGAGGTCGGCGATACCGTCCGTGTGGACGTGAAGATCCGCGAGGGTGATCGCGAACGCATCCAGGCGTTTGAGGGCACCGTGATCGCGAAAAAGGGCAGTGGGGTCGCCGAGACCTTCACCGTTCGCCGTGTGGCTTACGGTGTCGGCGTGGAGCGTGTATTCCCGATCCACAGCCCCAATGTTGCCGCCGTCAAGGTGGTGCGCAACGGTAAAGTCCGTCGTAGCAAGCTGTATTATCTGCGTGATCGCGTCGGCAAGGCATCCAAGGTCAAGGAATTGCTCAAGTAAAATCGCATTTTTTGCAAAAAAGGGGCTTTTTGAGCCCCTTTTTTTCTTTTTCGGGGCTTGCTTTATTTGCCGTTGTGGGTGTATAATGATAAGTAATGTGGAGTAAAAGGAGCCGATGACCGTGACAGAACAAAAGGAAAATAAGAAAACTTTGTCGCAAAGGTTGACAGAATCAGCGTTCGACTGGATCAGCGCGATGGTTATTGCCATGCTGGTTCTGATGGTCGTCTTTACCTTTTTTCTGCGTGTCGTCGGAGTGGAAGGCACCTCGATGCAACCCAATCTCGAAACAAATGACCGTCTGCTTTTGTGGTGTTTTTCTGACAACTATCAGCCGGAGGATATTGTGGTCATCAATCGTTATACCGCCAAGCCTCTTGTCAAGCGGGTCATCGCCGTTGGCGGCGATACCATTCGCATTGATGAGGAGGGACACGTTTTCGTTAATGAACAGCGCATCACCGAGCCATACGCCCGCGGCTTGACCGTTCAGCGCGACACGACGAAAAAGGTCGCGATCCCGGAGGGCTATCTGTTCGTGATGGGTGATAACCGCACAGTTTCGCTGGATAGCCGCTCCTCGGAGGTCGGGCTGATCCCGGTCAAGGATGTGGTGGGCAAGACGCTTTTGCGCGTTTGGCCGTTTGATAAGATCAACGGGGTCTCCGACCTGCGTTGAGGAGGGATCGTATGGAGAACAACAAGACATCGGAAAACAAAAAGCAACCGTTTTCCGATCTTTTTGACTGGGTGTCATCGCTGATCGTCGCATTGGTGGCGGTGGTCGTGGTCTTCACCTTGTTTTTTCGTATCGTCAGCGTGGACGGTCACTCGATGGATGATACGCTATCCGACGGTGAAAGGCTTGTTTTGGTGACGACCTTTTATCATATCGACCGCGGCGATGTTGTGGTGATCTACCGCAAGGGCGAGGAGCCGCTCATCAAGCGGGTGGTCGCTCTTGCCGGAGACACCGTCGATGTGAACGATGAGACCGGCAAGGTCATTCTGAACGGCAAGGAGATCGATGAGCCGTTTGTAAAGGGTGGCATCACCGTGCGGCGGGATCTGCCGGAGAACTATACCGTTCCGGAGGGGTGCGTTTTTGCGATGGGCGATAATCGCTCCGATTCCTTGGATAGCCGGATTTTAGGTCCCTTTACGACCGACCAGATACTGGGGGTCGTTGCGTGGCGGCTGTGGCCGTTAAAGAGGTTAATATGAAAAACGACGAGCAAAAAGTAGTTTCCGGTAACGACATCAACTGGTTTCCGGGACATATGGCGCGGACACGGCGCAAAATGGGGGAGAGCATCCGACTGGTGGATGCGGTCATCGAGATTGTGGATGCCCGTATTCCCGTCAGCAGTCGCAATCCCGAGATCGACCGCCTGACGGGGCGTAAGCCGCGGCTGATCGTGCTGACCAAAGCCGATCTTGCCGACGAGGCGGCGACCCGCCGGTGGTTATCCCATTATCGTGAGTACGGCGTGGCGGCGATCCCGGTGGATTGCAAGACCGGGCGCGGCTTTGATGGGTTTATGCCGGCGTTGCGGGAGCTTTTGCGTCCCCAACTGCAAAAATGGGAAGCGCAGGGAATGAATAAGCCTATCCGCGCGATGATCGTCGGTATTCCCAATGTCGGCAAAAGCTCCTTTATCAACCGCCTGAATAAGGGCGGCAAGGCGCGGGTGGAGGATCGCCCCGGCGTGACCCGTGACAGCCAGTGGTTTGTCGTGGATGGCGCCCAGCTGATGGACACCCCCGGTATTTTGTGGCCGAAGCTGGATGACCGCACGGTGGCATTGCATTTGGCGTTTACCGGCGCGATCAAGGATCAGATCCTGGATATGGAGGAGCTTGCGTGCGAGTTGCTCGGCATACTGTACCGCTCCTACCGTCCGTTGCTGACGGCGCGGTATAAGCTGCCGGAGGATATTCCGTCCGACCCGTGGGAGCTGTTGCAGGTCATCGCCCGCAAGCGCGGGATGCTGGTTTCCGGAGGCGAGGCGGACACCGAGCGCGCCTCAATTATGCTACTGGATGAATACCGCGGCGGCAAGCTCGGGCGCATTACGCTGGAGGAAAGCGGGGAAGATACCGATGACCGATAACGAACGCTTTGACGAGGAATATCGCCGCGCCGGACACGCCGTCTTTTGTGGTGTGGATGAGGCGGGTCGCGGCCCGCTTGCCGGGCCTGTGTACGCCGCGGCGGTGATCCTTTCCGCCGATCGTCCGATCGCGGGGCTTAATGATTCTAAGAAGATCAGCGAGAAGAAACGGGAGATATTATTTGACGACATATGTGACAAGGCGATCGCCTTTTCAGTCGCGTCCGCCTCGGTCGAGGAAATCGAACGGCTGAATATTCTGCAAGCGACATTTTTGGCGATGACCCGCGCCGTAGAGGGGCTGACCGTCACACCGAGCGTCGCCCTTATTGACGGCAACCGGCTCCCGCCGCAACTGAAGATCCCTGCGGAATATCTTGTAAAGGGGGATGCCTTGTCAGCATCGATCGGTGCCGCCTCGATATTGGCGAAGGTGTCGCGTGACCGCGTGATGCGGGAAATGGATGAACAATATCCGCAATACGGCTTTGCGATCCACAAGGGCTATGGCACGGCGGCGCATATTGCCGCGATACGGGAATACGGGCCGTGCCCGATCCACCGTCCCTGTTTCTTGACCAAGATTTTAGGAGGAAACGGCTGATGGCAGCGTTACTGGTATTTCTTGTATTTCTTGTGGCCATTGCATTATCGATCCCGATCGGAACTTCCATGGTCCTCGGGTCCATTTCTCCGATCCTTCTGATGCAAAAGGGCGGTTCCATCGCTCAGGTCCTTAACAACACCTTCTCCGGTGCCAACTCCACTCCCATCCTGGCAGTGCCGCTGTTTATCCTGGGCGGCGTCATCATGGCGGAAGGCGGCATCAGCAAGAAGCTGTTCAACTTCTTTGCCTACTTCGTGGGCCGTTTCCCCGGAGGCATCCCCTGTGCCGTGATCATCACGTGCCTGTTCTACGGTGCCATTTCCGGTTCCGGTCCCGCCACCACCGCAGCCGTCGGCTCCATGTGCATCCCGTTCATGGTATCCCTGGGATATGACAAGAAGTGGTCGGCTGGTCTGGTAGCCGTAGCCGGAGGCCTGGGCGTTATCATTCCGCCGTCCATTCCCTTCGTGCTGTATTCCCTGGCAACGGGCGTTTCCACCGGCGATCTGTTCCTGGGCGGCGTGCTTCCCGGCATCCTCATCGGCGTGTTCATGATGGCCTATGCCGTGTTCTACTGCTTAAAGAACGGCGAGGATAAAGCGCTTATCAAGGAAAGGATGAGCGAGCTGAAATCCCGCGGTCTGTGGCCTCTTTTCAAGGAGAGCTTCTGGGCGCTCCTATGCCCCATCGTAGTGCTGGGCGGCATCTATGCCGGATTCGTAACACCCACGGAAGCTGCCGTTATTTCCGTAGTTTACGCACTGATCGTTTCCCTGTTCATTTATAAGTCGATCTCCGTGAAACAGCTGCTTCCCATGTTCTGTTCAGCCGTCAAGACCTACGGCGGACTTGCCTTCGTGCTGGCATTCGCCACCGCGTTCGGCCGTGTGCTGTCCCTCACCAAGGCGACATCCGCAGTTACTTCCTTTATCACCACCAACTTCCACTCCGGATGGACCGTCCTTACGGTACTGGTCATCATCTTCCTGCTGCTGGGCATGGTCATGGATACCGGTCCCGCCATTATCATTCTGGCACCGGTGCTTCTGCCCGCAGTACAGGAACTGGGCGTGAACCCCGTACACTTCGGCGTTATCCTGGTATGCTGCCTGTCCATCGGTCTTGCTACACCGCCGTTTGGCCTGGATCTGTTCGTATCCGGAAACCTGGCGGAGGAACCGCCGATGAGCGTGGCCAAAAAAGCAGTGCCCTTTATCATTGCTTTCCTGCTGGCCCTGCTCCTCATCACATATATCCCCTGGTTCTCAACAGCTCTTCTGTAAGCCGGGTATATAATTAATAATTTAAATCAACAGGAGGAAAAGTATGAAGAAATTAGTATCTCTGTTCCTGGTCGTTGCATGCATCTTTTCTCTGGCAGCATGCAGCCAGGGCGCAGCACAGCAGACAGAAGCAGCAGCCGGTGACGACTATACCAAGCTTGCAAAAGTAGAGCTGATCGGTGCCGACTCCACCGGTAAGGGCGCTGCAGGCCAGATCTTCGGCGAGTACGTGGCAAAGCGCGTATCCGAGATCACCGGCGGTCAGCTGACCATCGACTATCATCCCAACGGAGACCTTGGCGGCGACGCTGACCTTCTTCGTCAGATGCAGTCAAACGACATCCAGCTGGTAGTATGCCAGACGGCTCCCACCGTATCCTTCATCCCCGAGATGGCAGTATTCGATCTTCCCATGGTATTCGCAAAGTACACCGGCGACCAGATCGATAAGGCTCTGAACGGCGACAACGATTTCAACAAGGCTCTGGGCACAGCTTATGAGGCACAGGGACTTCACCTTCTTGGATTCCTTCAGAACGCTACCTATCGTCTTACCACAGCCAACAGAGAGCTTAAGACTCTGGCAGATTTCAAGGGACTTCAGATCCGTACCATGGAGAACGCAAACCACATGGCATTCTGGTCAGCCATCGGCGCAGAGCCCACACCCCTTGCATGGGCAGAGGTTTACTTCGCACTGCAGTCCGGTACCATCGATGCAGAAGAGAACGCTGCTGATACCTGCGTAGGCGCAAACTTCCAGGAAGTTCAGAAGTATCTTGCCTGCACCAACCACATCCTTTACTGCAACCAGATCTGCATCAACAAGGATGCTTACAACGGACTGGATCCCCTGTACCAGAAGGCTCTGGATCAGGCAGTTTCCGAGGCTATCGCTTACATGAGACCGCAGCTTGAGTCCATCGACAAGGACAACAAGAAGATCCTTACGGACGGCGGCATGACTCTTATTGAGTACGATGCGGCATTCTACGATGAGATGCTCAACGTAAGCGGCGTTCAGGATCTTTACAAGAAGATCGATGCCGACACCAACGGTCTTGGTTCCAAGCTGGAAGGCGCTCTGAAATAAGCCCTTTTAAGTAAAGGAAAACAAAGCACAAAAGAAAGCCCCGCAGCGAAACGCTGCGGGGCATTGTAAAACAGTAAATGTTTAAGAATTGAAAAAAGTGGGAAGGCGTGGCTTTGGTCACGCTTTTTCATTTGTCAAAAACTCATGCAAAGGGATGAATTCCAGTCCAGTAGTTCCTCTAAAAACAGCATGTGCACCTGTGGGTCCTTCGAGGGCTTCCAGGTACACAAATTTGAAAATCTCCGAGGTGCTTTTTTGGACCGAAATGGCCTTTTCCCCCGTTCCGGTACACATTGCTCTCGAAAACCCTGCCTAAGCCGTGCTTTTATGGTTTACATAACTTTTATCACATGTACCTGGCGGCACCAAATGTCTCTCAGGTGCACATGGCGTTTTTCGGCCTCTGTCCGGAGATGTACCGCCGGAGCTTTTTTCATAATTCGTTGACATTAGCAACAGTGATCTTCAATATTACTGTTTTATGAACGCTGCCTGGATGTTTGCGGGTCTTTTTTGAAGAATTAGTGTAATCCCGAGAAATCGGGGTTACACCTTTCTTTATTTTTACGCCACAGATCTGTATTTCTGCACCTCGTCTATCATCGCTCGGATTCCCTTTTCGTCGGGAATATACATCATGCCGATAACGGAGAAATAAATATCGACCTTCACGTGACAAAGGGTGTCGAATTTATCATTATTGTGGACTTCGATTCTCCCAATACGCTCGATTTAGATTAGTTTCTGAAAAACATCCTTATCGCACATCAGCGAAACGCTGCGGGGTCTTTTATGTCAGGCGGACGATCATTTACTGCCGGTTCATGTAGGCAATGGATGACAGCGTGGGGATGTGGATGGGGCAGATGTCTCTGCAGGAGAGAGACTTGCTGCACCCGTCTGCAAAGTGCTTCTGATAGCTTTTTTTGATCTCTTTTTGCTGTTTGCCGGATCCCGAATAGATAAGGTAGCTCTGGTTTGCCATCATGGCGCCGAAAAAGCTGCCCTCTGCGCCGGTAAAGTTGGGGCATATCTCCAGACAAAGCCCGCATTTGACGCAGCGCGCCACAGAGTACTGATGCTCGTATTCCGCCGGATCCGGTTTTGCCTTGCCGCTTAAATAAAGCCCGGCGGCCTTCTGGAATTCTTCGATGCAGCTTCTGTCCACCAGAAGATCCGACAGCACCGGAAACTTGGAAAGCGGCTCGATCACCAGCTTTTTTTCATTTTTTACATCCACATAGGTGGCGCAGGCCAGAGCGGGAGTGCCGTTTATCACCATGGCGCATCCGCCGCAGACGATCTGCAGGCAGCTGCATTCCCAGCGGATCCTGCGGCAGAGTTTTCCTGTTTCGTCCCGCAGTTCATCCCGCAGATTCAGGCATTCCAGAATGCTTGCCACCGTAAAACGGGAAAGCCCGCCGGCGCATTCTGTTTCGTAATCAAAATCAAATGTCTGCCAGTAGGAGGGGGTATCCGGTCCGTCCTGCCGTCTGATCTTAACTTTCATGCGTCTCCTCCCCGGTATCTTCTTTTTCAAATGTGATATAGATCTCTCCGTTTTCCCACCGGGCGATCGAAGCGGCCCTTAGTGACGGGGAACTTTCCGGATAGTCGCTCCGGTTGTGAGCGCCCCGGCTCTCTGTTCTTTTGAGGGCGGAAAGCAGGATCGCTCTTCCCAGCACCGCCATGCAGGGCAGGCGGTAGTTTTCGTAGACGGAAAGAGTGCTGTCGAAGATCAGTTTATTCAAGACATCTTCATAGTATCTGAGGGAAACGATGCCCTCTTCCAGCTGTTCTTTGTTCCGGAAGATCCCGGCGCACCGTTTCATCACGTCGTTGATCTCGGAAAGGATGTACCGGTCACTGAAAAGGCTCTGTCCGCCAAGGATGCGCGCGATCTTTTCTTCGCTCTCCCGGATCTCTTCGGAAAAGTCGGGGACAGGGGATGCTTCTTTCTGACAGGCGCCGGCGGCACGTTGTGTTTCGTCCGACAGGATATCATCCGCTGCCGTAAAGGCCGAATGAATGGCTGCCAGCAGGGAGTTCCCGCCCAGGCGGTTGGCCCCGTGATACTTTGCCGCGCATTCGCCGATGGCATAGATGTTTTTTATGTCCGTCCGGTGCCGGTCATCCACCCGGAGCCCGCCCATGAAGAAATGGACAGTGGGTGTCACGGGGATGTCTTCTTTCGTGATATCGATGCCCAGGTAAAGCCTGCAGAAGAAATAGGGCTCCTGAAGTTTTGCCGCGATGGCTTTTCTG
>CALCRH010000272.1 GCA_937894515.1 uncultured Clostridia bacterium
AGAGCAAGCTGCCTCTTCCCAATGGAGGTTGAATCTACGCCGACCAATAACCTTAACAGGAGGATCATACATGAAAGCAATCATCGGCAAGAAAGTCGGCATGTCTCAGATCTTCGACGAAAACGGCAAGGTGATCCCCGTCACCGTCATCGAGGCGGGTCCCTGCACCGTCGTTCAGAAGAAGACTGCCGAAAAGGAAGGCTACAATGCCGTGCAGCTGGGCTTCGAGGATATTCCCGAGCGCAAGCTGAGCAAGCCTGAGATGGGCCATCTCAACAAGGCCGGCGTAGCCCCCAAGAAGTACCTGCGCGAGTTCGACCTGGAGAACGCCGCTGAGCTGAACATCGGTGACATCATCAAGGCTGACACCTTCAAAGAGGGCGACTTTGTTGACGTGACCGGCACCAGCAAGGGCCACGGCTATCAGGGCGCTGTGAAGCGCTGGGGCGCAGGCCGCGGTCGTATGACCCACGGCGGTGGCCCCGTTCACCGTCACGCCGGTTCCATGGGCTCCACCTCCGATCCCGCCCGTATCTTCAAGGGCAAGATCGGCGCCGGCCAGATGGGCGTTGACACCGTGACCATTCAGAACCTGGACATCATCAAGGTCGATCCTGAGCTGAACATCATCGCTGTTCGCGGTGCAGTTCCCGGCCCCAAGGGCGGTCTTGTGACCATCAAGTCCACCGTCAAGACCCACCGCATCAAGAATGTCGAGTCCGGCATCAGCAACAATCCCCAGAAGGCTTCCGGTCGTAATCCCCAGAAGGCTTCCGCCCGTACTAAGTAAGGAAAGGAGTGCTAGGAAATGTCTACGATTAATGTTGTCAGCATGACCGGCCGCAAGGTTGGCACTGTTGAACTGAATGATGCCATCTTCGGTATCGAACCCAATCAGGCTGTTATGCATGAAGTGGTGAAGAACCACCTGGCTAACTGCCGTCAAGGCACCCAGAGCGCTCTGACCCGCGCGGAAGTTTCCGGCGGCGGCAAGAAGCCCTGGCGCCAGAAGGGTACCGGCCACGCCCGTCAGGGCAGCACCCGTGCTCCCCAGTGGACCCACGGCGGTATCGTGTTCGCTCCCAAGCCCCGCAGCTATTCTTACGTTCTGAACAAGAAGGTAAAGCGCCTGGCTATGAAATCCGCTCTGTCTGCCAAGCTGGCAGCCGGCGAGATCGTTGTTGTCAATCACATCAAGATGGACAGCATCAAAACCAAGGACTTCCGTGCATTCCTGACTGCTGTGAAAGCAGACGGCAAGGCACTGGTCGTCACTCCCGCTGTGGATGAGATCATTGTCAAGAGCGCACGCAACATCCCCGGTGTTGAGACTACTTTCGCCAACCTGCTGAATGTTTATGACATTCTCAAGGCCAAGTACCTCGTCATCGATAAGGAAGCCCTGGCCGTAATCGAGGAGGTGTTCGCATAATGACTAACGTATACGACATCATTATCCGTCCCATCATCACCGAGCGTTCCATGGAAGCTACTGACGCCAAGAAGTACGTCTTTGAAGTAGCTCCCGAGGCCGGTAAGGTGGAGATCAAGAACGCCGTGGAAAAGATTTTCGGCGTGAAGGTCGCCAAGGTCAACACCATCAACTATGATGGCAAGACCAAGCGCATGGGTGCCGGCCGTCCCGGCGCTCGCAAGAGCTGGAAGAAAGCTTACGTCCAGCTGACTGCTGATTCCAAGACCATCGAGTTCTTCGAGGGTATGGTGTAAGAAAGGAAGGAGTGTAGAAAATGTCTGTGAAAACTTATAAGCCGACCACCCCTTCCCGTCGTCACATGACTGCTCCCGGTTTTGACGGTATCGAAAAGCACGTCAAGCCCGAAGCCAGCCTGACCGAGGTTATCAAGAAGAATGCTGGTCGCAACAGCTATGGCCGCATCACCGTCCGTCACCGCGGCGGCGGCGAGCGCCGGAAATACCGCGTCATCGACTTCAA
Organism: uncultured Clostridia bacterium; assembly: GCA_937894515.1. Classification (GTDB taxonomy): domain Bacteria; phylum Bacillota; class Clostridia; order Oscillospirales; family Oscillospiraceae; genus Vescimonas. The sequence continues at coordinate 1,955 of CALCRH010000272.1, forward strand.
GCGCGACAAGATGGATATGGAAGCCACTGTCCTGCGTCTGGAGTATGACCCCAACCGCAGCGCCTATATTGCTCTGCTTCAGTATGAAGACGGCGAGAAGCGCTACATCATCGCTCCTGTGGGCCTGAACGCCGGCGACAAGGTCATGTCCTCCGCCGCTGCCGATATCAAGCCCGGCAATTGCCTGCCTATTGCTAACATTCCTGTCGGTACCGTGATCCACAACGTGGAAATGCACCCCGGCAAGGGCGCTCAGCTGGTCCGCTCCGCTGGCGCTTATGCCCAGCTGATGGCCAAGGAAGGCAACAACGCTCAGATCCGTATGCCTTCCGGCGAAGTTCGCATCATCCGCACCAACTGCACTGCCTGCATCGGTCAGGTAGGCAATCTGGAGCACGAGAACATCCAGATCGGTAAGGCCGGCCGTAAACGCCACATGGGTTGGCGTCCTACCGTTCGTGGTAGCGTCATGAACCCCTGCGACCACCCCCACGGCGGTGGTGAAGGTAAGTCCCCGGTCGGTCGTCCCGGCCCTGTGACTCCTTGGGGCAAGCCCGCTCTGGGTTACAAGACCCGCAGCAAGAAGAACCCCACCGAGAAGTTCATCGTCAAGCATCGTAATGCGAAGTAAGGAGGCAAGAGAATATGAGCAGATCTATTAAAAAAGGCCCGTATGTTGCCCCTGAGCTGCTGAAGCGGGTTACTGAAATGAACAAGACCGGTGAGAAGACCGTGCTGAAGACCTGGAGCCGCAGCTCCACCATCTTCCCCGCCTTTGTCGGTCACACCATCGCTGTCCACGACGGTCGCCGCCATGTGCCTGTATACATTCAGGAAGACATGGTCGGCCACAAGCTGGGTGAGTTCGCTCCCACCCGCACCTTCCGTGGCCACGCCAAGAAAGCTTAAGAAGGAGGATGCTGAAATACAATGGAAGCTAAAGCTTATTTGCGCTATGTTCGCATCGCTCCCCGCAAGGTTCAGATCGTCTGTGATCTGATCCGCGGCAAGGACACCAAGACCGCTATGGCCATCCTGATGCAGACCCCCAAGGCTGCCTCTGAGCCCCTGGTCAAGCTGCTCAAGAGCGCTTGCGCCAATGCGGAAAACAACTTCAATATGGACGCCGACAAGCTGGTGGTTACCGAAGTGTTCGCCACCCCCGGCCCCATCCTGAAGCGTATGCGTCCCCGTGCACAGGGCCGCGCCTATCGCATCAACAAGAGAACCTCTCATGTGACGCTGGCCGTCGCTGAGAGAGACTGAGAAAGGGAGGAACAGTTTAATGGGACAGAAAGTAAATCCCCACGGCATGCGCGTGGGCGTCATTAAAGACTGGGATTCCCGTTGGTATGCCAGTGAAGAGAAGGTTGGCGATCTGCTGGTCGAGGACCACAAGATCCGCGTTTACCTGAAGAAGCTGCTGTACGCTGCCGGTGTCGCCAAGATCGAGATCGAGCGCAGCAACGAAGTCGTTACCATCTATCTGCATGTTGCCCGTCCCGGTGTGGTCATCGGCAAGGGCGGCGACCAGGTCGAGGAGTATCGCAAGAGCGTTGAGGCTCTGATCGGCAAGACCGTGAAGCTGAACATCGTGGAAGTTCGCTCCCCCGATATGGACGCTCAGCTGGTGGCGGAGAACATCGCTGCTCAGATCGAGAAGCGCATTTCTCACCGCCGCGCCATGAAGAATGCCATGGGCCGCGCCATGCGTGCCGGCGCCAAGGGCATCAAGTGCAACTGCAACGGTCGTCTGGGTGGTCGCGAGATCGCCGGTACCGAGCACTACCATGAAGGTACCATTCCTCTGCAGACCCTGCGCGCCGACATCGACTACGGCTTTGCTGAGGCTGCTACCACCTTCGGCCGTATCGGCGTGAAGGTTTGGATCTACAAGGGCGAGATCCTGACCCAGACCCTGCGCACCACCCCGCGCACTCTGGATACCACCAAGCCCTATCAGGAGCGCCGTGAGCGCCGTGGCGGCCGCCGCGATGGTGAGCGCCGCAACGGTGGTTTCAACCGCGACGGTCAGCGCCGCGAAGGTGGCTTCAATCGTGATGGACAGCGCCGTGAAGGCGGTTTCAACCGCGGCAATCGCGCTCCTCGCGCCGACAAGCCCATGGAAAATAAGGAAGGAGGCAACCAGTAATGCTTCTGCCTAAGAGAGTAAAATACCGCAGACAGCAGCGCGGCCGCCTCACCGGCAAAGCTCTGCGCGGCAACAAGGTCACCTACGGCGAATTCGGCCTGGTGGCTCTGGAGCCCAGCTGGATCACCAGCAATCAGATCGAGGCCGCTCGTATCGCCATGACTCGTTATACCAAGCGTGGCGGTCAGGTGTGGATCAAGATCTTCCCTGATAAGCCCATCACCGAGAAGCCCGCTGAGACCCGTATGGGTTCCGGTAAAGGTTCTCCCGAGTATTGGGTAGCCGTTGTCAAACCCGGTCGTGTCATGTTTGAGATCGCCGGTGTTCCCGAGGAGACTGCACGCGAGGCTCTGCGTCTGGCCAGCCACAAGCTGCCCATCAAGACCAAGATCGTCAAGCGTGAAGACCTCGAGTCCCAGGAAGTAGGTGAATGAGAATGAAGGCTAATGAAGTACGTGCAATGAGCGTTGAGCAGCTCAATGAAAAGCTCGACTCCCTGAAAAAGGATTTGTTCTTCCTGCGTATGCAGCACGCAACCAATCAGCTGGACAATCCTCTCAAGCTCGCTGAAACCAAGCGCGATATCGCCCGCGTAAAGACCGTTATCCGTGAAAAGGAGGAGAAGTAAGATGGAAGAGAAGAGAGTTTCCTCCCGCAAGACCCGTGTGGGTAAGGTCGTTTCTGACAAGATGGATAAGACCGTGGTCGTTGCTATCGCTGACCGCGTTGCCCATCCTCTGTACAAGAAGATCGTCGGCCGCACCTATAAGCTGAAGGCCCACGATGAAGAGAACACCTGCCGTGTAGGTGATACCGTTAAAGTGATGGAGACCCGCCCCCTGTCCAAGGACAAGCGCTGGCGCGTGGTCGAGATCATCGAGAAGGCGAAGTAAGGAGGTAGCCGAGAATGATTCAGCAAGAGTCTTATCTGAAGGTTGCCGATAATACCGGCGCCAAGGAAATCAAGTGCATCCGCGTTCTGGGCGGCTCCAAAGTGAAGTACGGCAACATCGGTGATGTGATCGTGGCTTCCGTTCGCAAGAGCACTCCCGGCGGTCAGGTGAAGAAGGGCGAAGTCGTCAAGGCTGTTATCGTCCGCTCCGCCAAGGGCGTTCGTCGAGCAGACGGTACTTATGTCCGCTTTGACGACAATGCTGCTGTCCTGATCAAGGACGACAAGAACCCCAGAGGTACCCGTATCTTTGGGCCCGTTGCTCGTGAGCTCCGTGACAAGGATTATATGAAGATCCTGTCCCTCGCTCCCGAAGTCATTTAAGGAGGGCGCGAAGAATGAATAGTTTGAAGATCAAGAAGAACGACAAGGTAGTCGTTCTGTCCGGTAAGGACAAGGGCAAGCAGGGCAAGGTTCTGGGCACTGTTCCCAGCGAAGCCAAGGTCGTGGTCGAGGGCATCAACATGGTGACCTGCCACATCAAGCCCCGCAAGCAGGGTGAAGAGGGCGGCATCGTCAAGCGCGAGTCCGCGATCTACGCCAGCAAGGTCCAGGTCGTCTGCCCCAAGTGCGGCAAGGGTACCCGCGTCGCCATGCAGATGAAGGGCGATAAGAAAGTCCGCGTGTGCAAGCACTGCGGCGCTGAGCTGTAAGAAAGGAGAGAGTTGAAACATGGCACGTCTGAAAGTTAAATACACCGAAGAAGTGGCTCCCGCTCTCTTCAAGAAGTTCGGTTATAAGTCCACCATGCAGATTCCCCGCATCGACAAGGTCGTTGTGAACGTGGGCTGCGGTGAGGCTAAGGAAAACCCCAAGGTTCTGGACGCTGTGGCCAAGGATCTGGGCGACATCACCGGTCAGAAGGCCGTTATCACCCTGGCAAAGAAGTCCGTGGCTAACTTCAAGCTGCGTGAAGGTATGCCCGTGGGTGCCAAGGTCACTCTGCGCGGTGACAAGATGTGGGAGTTTTTGGATCGCCTCTTCAACGTGGCTCTGCCCCGTGTGCGTGACTTCCGCGGTATCAACCCCAACGGCTTTGACGGCCGCGGCAACTATGCCCTGGGCATTAAGGAGCAGCTGATTTTCCCCGAGATCGAGTACGACAAGATCGACAAGATCCGCGGCATGGATATTGTAGTCTGCACCACCGCCAAGACCGATGAAGAAGCCCGCGAGCTGCTGACCCTGGTCGGCGCTCCCTTTGAACGCTGAGAAAGAGGAGGAACTGAAAAATGGCAAAACTGTCTATGAAGTTGAAGCAGAAGGCTCCTGCCAAATTCTCCACTCGTAAGTACAACCGCTGCAAGATCTGCGGCCGCCCCCACGCTTATCTGCGTAACTATGGCGTCTGCCGTGTCTGCTTCCGGACTCTGGCTTACAAGGGTGAGATTCCCGGCGTCCGCAAGGCTTCCTGGTAAGTCTTTTGGCCGCATACTTCGTTGGCTCGGTTCGGCGTACACAAAGTACGCCGTCACCTCGCCGCCTCGTCTGCGACCAAAATACGGGAGATACATCTCCCACAAACACATGACCACGAGCGCTGCTTGCAACGCTCTGGCAATAAAGGATGGCGAAAGGTCACGGATAATTAAAAGCCCCGGTCAGAATTGGGGGGAAATAAATTATTCGTGATACCTCGCTGCCTCAACGGGTAACCCCCGTAACTCTAAAATAGGAGGAATTACAAAATGCACATCACTGATCCTGTTGCTGATATGCTGACCCGTATCCGCAACGCAAACAATGCCAAGCATGAGACCGTTGACGTTCCTGCCTCCAACATGAAGAAGAGCATCGCTCAGATCCTGTTGGACGAAGGTTACATCAAGGACTACAAGGTCATCGAAGACGGCATCCAGGGCATGATCCACATCACCCTGAAGTACAACGCCGGTAAGGAGAAGGTCATCAGCGGTCTGCGCCGCGTGTCCAAGCCCGGTCTGCGCGTTTACGTCGGCGCCGATGAGCTGCCCCAGGTTCTCCGTGGCCTCGGCATCGCAATCGTATCCACGTCTAAGGGCGTCATGACCGATAAGGCTGCTCGCGCAGCACATGTCGGCGGCGAAGTCCTGGCATTCATTTGGTAAGGAGGTATTTGAACAATGTCGAGAATTGGTAGAATGCCCATTACCGTCCCCGCCGGTGTAACTGTCACCGTGGGTGAGAACAATTTCGTTACCGTGAAGGGTCCCAAGGGCACCCTGTCCCAGGCGCTGCGTCCCGAGATGATTATCGAGCAGGATGCCGGTGTGATCACCGTGAAGCGTCCCAACGATGAGAAGGAAACTGTCGCCATGCACGGCATGACCCGCGCCCTGCTGAGCAACATGGTCGTCGGCGTGACCGAAGGCTTCAAGAAGGAGCTGGAGATCAACGGTGTCGGTTACCGTGCCGCCAAGGAAGGCAATAAGCTGGTCATGAACATCGGCTACTCCCACACTGTGGAAATGCCCGAGATCGATGGCATCACCATTGATGTTCCTGCACAGAACAAGATCGTGATCTCCGGTCCCGACAAGCAGAAGGTGGGCCAGTTTGCCGCCGAAGTGCGCGAGAAGCGTCCTCCCGAGCCTTACAAGGGCAAGGGCATCAAGTATGTTGACGAGACCATCCGCCGCAAGGTGGGTAAGACCGGCGCTAAGAAGTAAGGAGGTGTGCCGATATGATTAAAAGACCCGATACGAACGCGCAGCGTTTGAAGCGTCATAAGAGAGTTCGCGCGAAGGTGTTCGGCACTCCCGAGCGTCCTCGTCTGAACGTATTCCGCAGCGAAAAGAACATCTATGCTCAGGTTATTGACGATGTGGCCGGCAACACTCTGGTTTCCGCTTCCTCTCTGGATAAGGAGATCGAGGGCAACGGCGGCAACAAGACCGCAGCCCGTGCTGTCGGCAAGCTGGTAGCTGAGCGCTGCAAGGCCAAGGGTATCGATACTGTCGTGTTTGACCGCGGTGGTTATGTGTATCATGGCCGTGTAGCAGAACTGGCAGAAGGCGCCCGTGAGGGCGGCCTGGAATTCTAAGAAAGGAGGACGAAATAATATGGCAAGATTCGAAAGAGAGCAAAGCGAGTATATCGAAAGAGTTGTCGCTACCAACCGTGTCAGCAAGACTGTCAAGGGCGGCCGTATCATGAAGTTCTCCGCTTTGATGGTCGTTGGCGATGGCAAGGGCAAGGTCGGTTTCGGTCTGGGTAAGGCCGCCGAAGTTCCCGAGGCAATCCGCAAGGGCATTGAAGACGCTAAGAAGAACATGGTCCAGATCTCCCTGTCCGGTTCCACCATTCCCCATGAGATTATCGGCGAGGCCGGTGCAGGCCGCGTTCTGATGAAGCCCGCAGCACCCGGTACCGGCGTGATCGCCGGCGGTCCTGTGCGTATCATCTGCGAAGCAGCCGGTATCAAGGATATTCGTACCAAGTGCCTGCGTTCCAACACCGCAGTCAACGTGGTCGCCGCCACCTTTGAGGGCCTGAAGGCTCTGCGTACCCCGGAAGAGGTCGCCCGCATCCGCGGCAAGAGCGTGGACGAGATCGTAGGTTAAGGAGGCAGGAAACAATGGCAAATCTGAATATTAAGCTCGTCAAGAGCCTGAATGGCAGACTGGAAAAGCACATTGCCACTGCCAACTCCCTGGGCCTGCGTAAGATCG
>CALCRH010000273.1 GCA_937894515.1 uncultured Clostridia bacterium
GCCAGTTCCATCTGCTGGGGGAAGAAGATGGAGCAGATGATGTACTCGCCGATGTAGCCGCCGCCGGGCACGCCGGACATACCCACAGAGGACAGAACGGCCACCAGAACGATCAGGGGCAGCTTGGACCAGGACATTTCCTGACCGAATACGCCCCAAACAAAGGCGATCTTCAAAACGCAGCTAAAGCAGGAGCCATCCATGTGCATGGTAGCACCCAGAGGAACGACCATCTCGGCCACGTCCTTGGAGATACCGGTGTTTTCAGCCTCTTCCAGGTTGGTAGGAATGGTAGCAACGGAAGAGCAGGTACCCAGAGAGACGATGGCGGGACGGGCAATGTGCTGGAACATGGTCTTGGCTGCGCCCTTGCCGCCGCCGAAACGGGCAAACAGGGGGAACGCGGTGAAGATATAGATGAAGCACAGGGGATAGTACACAGCCATGGCGCGGCCATAGGAGCCGGCGATCTGGGGACCGTAGTCAGCCATCAGACCGGCGAAAATGGCGAAGAAAGCCACAGGTGCGTAGTAGGTGATGAGCTTGATAAACTTCATCATGACCTCGGTCATGCTGTTCAGCCACTTGGCGACCATGGTCTCGGGGCCGCCGGCCAGGTTGGTGGAGAAACCAAAGAGGACGGAGAACACGATCAGAGGCAGCATGGCGCGGCGGCTCAGCAGGCCGGAGAAGTCGCTGACGGTGAAGAAGTTGACGATCATGTCGGAGATGGAAGCGTACTCGCCCATTTCCTCAGCGGGAACCTCAGCCCAGGCAGACAGGACCGGGGGAACCAGCTTCATGATGACGAACATGATGACAGCAGCGATGGCACCGGTGATCACGAAGGTCAGCACGGTGGTGCCCATGATCTTACCGGCACGCTTCATGCTCTTCATGTTGGCGATGGAACCGGCGATGGAGACGAACACCAGGGGGACCACCACGCAGAACATCATGTTGATGAACACGGTGCCGAAGGGCTTGACAACACCGGCAACACCGGGAGCCAGCCAGCCCACGATGCAGCCAAGAATCATGGCGCCCAGCATAATGGCCAGGAAGCGATAATTCTTTGCAACAGCTTTTTTATCCATTTGTAATTTTTCCTCCTATAGATTTTTGGTTGATTTTTTGGGAACTCTTTTTATGTGAAGCGTCAGACGCTTACATACGAAATAACGTTTCGACAATGCCTTCGGAGGGCGGACAGAGTCGTCCGCCCCTACAACGCAGAACGGCTTACAGGACCAGATCTTCATCGGTGACCTCACCCTTGATGACGATGTTGGTGGGGCCGGTGAGGTACAGGTTATCAATGTGGTCGCCGGTGTACTCCACGTCTATGACCAGCTGGCCGCCGGTCATATCCACCTTGACACCCTTGCCGGAGACTTTGCCCAGCAGGGTCATGGCAGCTACCACGGAGCCGGTACCGGTACCGCAGGCGTAGGTGAAGTCCTCCACACCGCGCTCCCAGGTGCGTTCAAACAGGTGATCCTCCCCGATGATCTCAAAGAAGTTTACGTTGGCACCTTTGGGGAACTTTTCGTGGTAACGCATCTTGCGGCCCAGATCAAAGAGCCTGGCCTCGTCATAGTGTTTCAGATCTTTCATGGGTACTACCGCGTGGGGAATACCGGGATTGCCCAGTTCCACGTAATAGCACTCGTAGGTGACACCGTCTACCTCAATGTCCCGGCGCTCCAGAATGCTGGGATCGTTCAGCCGCACCTTGTAGAGCCGCTGAGAAATACGCTGACCCTTGACGATACCGGCAGTGGTCTCGATTATCTGCGTTTCCCCGGCCAGACCGGTTTCATAGCCATAGCGGCTGATGCAGCGGGCACCATTGCCGCACATTTCACCCACCGAGCCGTCAGAATTGTAAAAGAGCATTTTGTAGTCGGCTTTGTCGGACTTTTCCACCACCATGAAGCCATCGGCGCCGATGGACATGTGGCGTTCGCAGAGCAGACGGATGATGTCGGGATACTTTTCCACAGGCACCTTCTCTTCCATGTTGTTGACAATGATGAAGTCGTTGCCTGCGCCGTTCATTTTCCAGAATTTCATTGGCAATTCCACTCCCTTCTGGGGACGATACTATGTCCCGCTTTTCTGCTGCCATCATACAGTATATCACAAAAAATGTCAAATTCCGTTTTTTTTGAGGAAAATTTCAGGAAAAAAGGAATGGAAAAATAACACAGTACATACCGAAAGAAAAAACGGTTGCCTGGCGGGGAATTTCATAGTATGATAGATGATGTAAAAATATGTATCTTTCGACAGTGAAAGATAGAGAGAAAAGGGTGGAAGCAAAGCCATGAATAGCAGCACAAAAACGGCTGTACTTTTTCAGCTCGCCAACCCCCCGGCTTTTTGACAGACTGAAAAAAAGTTCCGCCGTATGGCGGAACTTTTTTTACCAAAAAACAGCAAGAAGCGATCCCAGGGCAATGCCAATCAGATTTCCGATAATCAACCCGAGCGTACCGCAGATCATACCGGGAACGATCAGGCTCTTATCTCCATAGGCATTTGCCACCGGCGCGACAAACGGCGGACCGTAAATACCGGCAACGCCGGTAATGATGGCGGTACCGCCATCAATTTTAAAGATCTTGCAGAGGATAAAATGAAGGGAAAGAGAAAAAATCTGAATGGCGGAAAAATACAGGAGCGTGGGAAGAATGCCGGTAATCAACCGGTCAAGGTCGATGCTCATACTCAATCCGAGGGAAAAGACCAAAATCAAATACTGTCCCACAGAGTAAGTCCCTCGGGTTTCCCGTATGGGCCTGATAAAGCTGAAAAGGATACCGAGAATGGAAACTGTGACCATGATATACAAGCTGCCGTCCATGTTGCCGTTGATCAGGATTTCCAAAAGGACACCAATCCCCAGACAGGCGGCAGCCAAAAGGACGACCCCAATCAGTTTACCGATATCCTTTTTGCTGTGCAGAAGAGATCGGAAATCACAATCCGATGCCATGTCTGCCGCTGCTTCCTCCAACGCCGCATCGTGCTTGCCGCAGCCTAAAAAGCGGGAATATAGGGTTTTGATTACGGAAAGAAGCAGCAGAAAATAGATGCTGCCAACGATGGAGTCGGCGATATTGGCCAGATTGATGTAGGTGGAGTCTTTGCCGAAAAACGCTTTTCCGATGGCAAACAGATTGGGTGTACCGCCGATATAAAGCCCGGTTGCCATACCGGAAAGGGCGGGCGTATTCTCCATGCCATGCCGATGGCCAACCCATGCGGTAACGGTAGAAACGACCAGCACGGAGATAATAACCAGAATAAAACTGAACAGGGCTTTTTTGGTTAAGTGTCGGGTCTGACGAATGTCAGAGCCGAAAAGGATCAGGGGTATCGCCAGAGCGACCAGCACAGATGCCACGGTTTCGGACAGACTTTTGTCGTATGGGATGGGGAGCAGAGAGAACAAAAAGCCCAGGGCGTAACAGAAGGTAATCGTGCCGATATTTTGCACAAAAGAATATCTTTTGGACAGGTGAATGACTGCTGCCGGCACCAAAAAGAGAACCAGCAGTTCCGCCATAAGCATAGGAAGAGAAGTCATAAAAAAATCCTCACTGTAAGGTCTTGATATAAGAGCGGCGGCGCTTGTGCATACGCGCATCAAACCGATTGTCCCAGAGAGCCTGAATTTCCGTGTTAGTCTCCATATTGAGATTGGTTTCCAGAAATTCAATGCCGGGATTCTTTTCCAGTTCTTTCGCCAGCTTGGCAAGAATGACGATGGCTGCGCCCTGTTTGCGATAGGCAGGATCTACGCCAATCAACCCCAACTCCAGAATGCGGGGATGTCTGGCAGAGCGAAGCACCCGGAACAGAGCTGCCGGCGTCAGACGCCCCTGTGATTTTTGCAGAGCTTTGGCAATGGAAGGAAAAGCGATTGCCATACCGACCGCCTCATCATCTTCATTGACGATAATACTGACATATTTTACATTCACCAGCAGCTTGAAGTTTTGAATGAGACTTTTCCGGGCAGCACCGTCAATGGGGACAGTTTGATAGAGATGCGAATAGTTATCGGCCATAAGCTGGAAGAAGCTGTCGCCGTATTTCTTCAAAAGGGTGTCCATATCCTTGATGCGGCAGTCCTTCAGGTGATAGTGCTTTTCCACCTTGTCTGCAAATCGAATCAGCTTTTCTCTGTGCGCTTCCGGCAGACGGAGCTGACGCTCCACCCAGTCGATCTCTTTGTGATAACCGCAATTCTCGATTAAAGAAGCGTAGTACGATGCGTTGTACTGCTCCTCGAAGGTGGAAAGCTCGTCAAATCCTTCCACCAGCAGACCTTGGCGCTCTAAATTGGAAAATCCCAAGGGGCCGCAAATGGTATCCATGCCCTGCTCGATGGCCCAACGCTCTACTGCGGCAAAAAGAGCATTGGCGACTTCCTGGTCGTTGATGCAGTCGAAGCGAGTAAAACGGACTCGCTTTTCCTGACGCAATTCATTACTCTGCTTTTGCAGAATACCGGAGATGCGGCCAACCATTGTACTGCCACGATAGGCATTGTAATACACGGCTTTACAGGTTTCATAGTAGCCGTAATGGGGATCAAAGATCTTCTTTTCGTCCAACCACAGGGGTGGGACAAAGTTCGGATTATCACGATATAGTTTCAGCGGAAAACGAAGAAATTCCCGCTGCTGCTTCTTTGTTTTTACCTCTTGAATTTCCACCATTTTTCAATCTCCTCCTAAAGGACAAGGCAAAGGAACTAAATTGCTTTGAAATCTTATTATATCACAAATTATAAAAAATGCAAAAAAAAAGAGAACAGGGGTTCTTTCATTTTTAACGTGGGATTTTTTATTTTTCGCAAGAACGCGAGAGTCACAATGCTATAAACTTTAACGTGGAGTATCTTTCATTTCGCAAGAACACGAGAGGGACAAAGCTTTAAGGTTTTGCGTGGGTTTTTCAATAATATATTAACACGACAAATTTTCGGGGTATTGGAGTACAAAAATAGTCTGTGAGGAATACTGCCTCACAGACTATTTTTACCTCATTGATGTATCACGGACGTTGCCATACGAACAGGATTAAAGATGTTGAATTTCTTTTTAGTCTGGATATCCAAACCCAATTCAATCACCCAATAAGCGGCTGAATAAACTGGATAAGAGCAGCAACCGCTGCTGCAAACTCTGCGGTTCCTTTGATTGCCTTTATGCCGGCCACTGCAGTTTTAAGAAATCCTTTTCTTGGCTTTTCAGTCTTACTTTCCTGCTCAATAACTTCAAGATTGCTTTCCAAAGTTTCTTTCTCTTCATCAGATAACTCATCTGGTAATGCTGCTTCTTTTACAGCGCTAATTAGTTTAGAAAGCTTTTGAATATCAACGGTGTTTACTGTATTTGAGGCTGTTATGCTCGCATTATCGCTTGCAATATTTACCTGTCCATTTTTTACTGTGATGCTATATACAATTTTATCGTCCAAACCCATATCAATTCCAACTTTTGTAAGATAGTTTTCAACATGACGGATTAGTACCATTGTTACGCGGTTATTAAAATCCTTTACGATATCCTGATAATGACTGGAACCGGAATAGGCTCTCCCTACGCCGTAACAAATGTTTAAGTTGTTTTCGACAATGTATTTCAAGATAGCATATACGTTTCGTACCTCTTCCTCATCAGAATCTCCAAGAGAAAAAATAGCAGATAGTGTCTGAACCTCTCTGAATTCCTGCTGCATATCTTGATCACATTCACCGCAATCCGTTATATAATCACGAATGATATCCTTTTCTGTAAGAAATCTGATGAACTTTGCCAGGACCCCGGAATAGTCATCCCAGTCTGCCTGAAGTAATCGATTCGATAAACTGTTGAAATCATACATGATTTTTCGAAGGTCATTCCTACTCAATTTCATACTCTTTCACCCCGCAAAAAGGACAATAACATCCAGTAATTTTTATTAAAGGCTTAATTTTTGCAGAACGCTGGCAACACTTGAAATCCGTTATTTCCAAAGCTTCTATTCCGGACCTAATAGGATTTTCTCGTTCATGTTTTGGCTTCTTTCCGGCTTTTATTCGAAGTGAACTATGTTTCGTCGTCCTTTCAAGATTCTTAAAAGCGTTGTATACCGCGTCCATTGCATAGTTTTTTACCATAGTTTCGGCAAGGTCTAACACATCTGGAGTAAAATAATGTTTGCTAATAAGTCCACAACTGGGACAATATAGGTTTAGAATCCCATCATCCTCAATATCCGAAGCAGTAATTTTGAAATATGTACCGCAGTGTTCACATTGAAGGAGTACATATCCATCGGCATCACTTGGTATGCTGATTTGAAATGTCGTAGGGTACGACATAGCTTCCGCCCCCCTATGCTTAACAAATGTGCTCTGCTTTGATATCGCTTTTCTTTCAGTTTTGATTTTTTACTTTGATTCCCGAATTGCTGTTCTGTTTTTTTCGAGCATTTCTATATTTCCCTGCAAAAAGGATTTGAGTCGGTTTAGTTCGTTGCGATCAGGTGTAGCAACAAAGCATTTATTAAAGGCATACTCAAACGCTAATGCGCTGTCATTCATAATAGCAACAACTTCCGAATCATTCACATACGCCAATCGTCCGGCCTCATCTTGGAATTCTTTGCTATCTGTTGGAATCATGGCAAACGCGCAAGTTGGAGATACCGGGGCAATGATATGCTGCTCTCCGTTATATCGCAGACAATATGTGCAGTTTCGAGGCACAGCAAAAGGTCGCAGCGTTTCATTCACCATGACAACCATTTTGAAGTTCTCTAATCGTTTAGTCAAGCTCCCATTACTATTAAGCGAATGTGCCACCAGACGCTCATGTGTAACTACACCTGGAATGAATTGCGAAAAGATACTGTTTTGCTCGTAAATATCAAGGGCAAAACGGCTTCTGCTCAGAGATGTAACGAGGTAATGCACAAAATCTTCTTCTACTGCGATAGGTAAATTAAGGCTATTTTCCTGCCCCTGCAAAAAATCGCTGATAGCGGACACGACATTTGAAAAAGGTTCTTCAATATTTTGGCTGAGGCGCTGTTCCATGTCAGCGGAATAATAGTCCGGTTCGGTCCCAAGAATATCCGATCCACATGAGCGGATTCTATTCAGATTTAGATCCAAGTACAGAACCCTTCCTGATCTTTCATCACGAAAGTTCTTAATGATAAAGTTTGGAAGTTGAATATGGGAATTCATATTCGGTTCCCCTTTTTTCCCTTGTCTTGCAGACGTTGTTGCTTACTATCGTAGTCATCAATATACATAGAAATCGCGCGCTCCACGGCAACAGTCTTCGGCTGCCCGGTCTCCTCACAGAACTTTGTGAGCCTGTCCATCACAGGCGTTGCCATACGGATAGAAAAGGGCTGGGAATCTTTCTTAGGTCTGGGCATCCGGTTTCACCTCACTTTTCTTAGCAGCTTCTTTCAAATAGAAATCAATAGTTTGGTTTGTATTAACGGTAAATCGTTCTCCGGAAGCATCTTCAACAAATAAAGTCAGGGGTTTATCTGTGCGATGAAAATCTCCTTGTTCATTGCACTCCGCAACAGCTTTACATAGCCTATTATACGGATAAAACAATCTAAACGAGCCGTTAGGACTAACCACCTGCGGCAAAACCACTTTTTGCACCTTTTTTACTGTGTGATCATTCCCTCTGTCAAACCAATACAGCGCGTTAGAATCTGTCAAAAACCCCCAATCATCAATTTCTATCACTCTTTGCCCTTCATTGGAAACCTGAATACCGGAAAAAATCGTGGTGGCCTCATCATCTTTGCCGCCAAAATTCCACCCTTTATACTCTTCCAGGTTTTCCTGAAAGCGCAATTTGAGTTTTTTCTGGTTCGCCTTATGGTTCAACCAAAGAGTGACAATGACGGCGGCAGATGTCGCCACTGCGGCAAAAATCTGTGCGATTGCCGCAATAGCGTCCCAGTTGAAACTGCTATGTACGCAACATTCAGCGCAACACTCTATCATCTCACGCGCCCTCCTTAACCTTGACCTGACCGTTCATCAGCATCGGGAGCAGAAAATCACGGAGAGATGCAAGGTCCATATTTTCATTGAAAGCATTGGATTTAGCCGCAAAAAGATTCTCAACCACCTCATCGAATTTATCAAGAACCGATTTCTTCGGAATAATAGTTTTCAAGTCTTGCAGTTCCGAAATCCGTATACCCTTGAACACGCTGCCTGTTGAACTGCCTTCCGCTTTTTTTACAAATAAATCACTCATAAAGGTCATATACAAGAAATTCGATGTCGCAATTTTGTAATTCGGTCTGATGGAAAAGACGGATTCGTTGATATCCCAAGTTTTCGGATTCTCTTTTATTACATAGCATCTGCCCAAAGGCGCAATACTTGCAAACAGAATATCACCGATTCGAATATCGGAACGCCTATGAACGATGGCACGAGCTTCTTCATCGATACAATCACAACTTGAAAAATCTACTGTTCCTTCTTTGGTAAGATTTTTTACCGTTAGGTAGCGGATCGTTCCACCGGTATTCAACTTAAAATTGTCACGAGGATTCAGACCGGTGTTAATCGAGGCAATGCAATCTCCAAAAGTACCGGCTTTCCACCCTTCCGGAATCTCTCTCTTGAGTTCCTCGTTCCAGACCATCTTGCCGCCGCTGGACTTATAAGGCTTGCCGTTTTCATCGGGGAAATCAAACTGAACGAACCAGTAGTCGTAGAGCAGTTTTGCCATTGATTCAAGGT
>CALCRH010000274.1 GCA_937894515.1 uncultured Clostridia bacterium
GAGCGCGTTGACCGCGCGCAGGTACCCGGCGTTGCGCTCCAGCACCTCGCGGTAGTCGTTGTCCACCTCCTGAATGAGCCGATCCAGCTCCAGGAAGCGCTTCTTCCGGAAGCCCATGCGGCCCAGTGCCAGCGTCACTCTGTCCAGCGCATGGATATACGCCGTGTTCTCGCGGATCTTGTCCTCCAGCACCCGCTTCTTCTGCAGTGCTGCCATGTTGTCCCGGTGAGCCTGGCTTCCGCGCTTCACTCCCTGCTTCTTGCTCATATCGGATACCCCTCCATGTCGCTGCCGTATCCTTCATGGATGTATGCCCGGTCGGCTCTCCCGGCCAGCACGTCCAGGCTCATATGCAGCGCATCGGCGATCAGCGCCGCCGTGTCCAGCCGCACGCCCCTGGCATGTCCCCGCTCCAGCTGCTGAATCCGTGTTTCCGTGATCCCGCACATCTGTGCAAGCTCCTTCTGCGTGATCCGCTGCTCGTTCCTGGCTCCCGCCATGCGGATTCCGAAATAGATCATATTCATCTCAGTAAATGTCCTCCCATTCCGGCTCCCGCTGCGGAAGGTGGCGGCTCTTCTCCCGCACTCTCTCCGGCTCCATAACCCACTTGCGGAAGTTGATCGCGAACATCACGAAGCCGTAGGCGGCGAACACATAGCTCACCGCATTGAACGTCCACCAGCTGCCTTGATACAGCACAATGGCCATCGTGCCCAGAACCGCCATAACGATCGTTGTGATTACCGTTGCCTTGAATTTACCCATGATTTAACCCCTCACTTTTTCTTTTTGTTCACCGGCAAGCCGTTTCTGTGCCGCCAGCGTGTTATGTCTCCGGCATCCTTGCCGATAGCTTCCGCAATTTCCTTGTCTGTCTTGCCGGCGCTGTACAGCTTCCCGCGCAGATCCCGTTCGGCAGCTCCGAATCTGTCCTCGCCGCCCAGCTTGATCCCCATCTTCTGCAGCCTTGCATAGATTGCCTTGCCGGACAGCCCCACAGCCTCGGCGATTTCCTTCACCGTCTTTCCCTGCTCATGCAGCTGCCGTATCTTTTCTTCTATGGCCTTTCTTTCCGCTTTGGTGTTCGCCGCCAGCTCCTCTTTCGCCCGCCAGCGCTGCACCGCGCCTCTCGTCAGCCCCACGGCCTCCGCGATCTCATCATCCGTTTTCCCGGCATAATACAGCTCGGCCATCTTCTTTGCGTGGAGTCTCGCCTGGCCCCGGTTGTAGTTGTTCGGCAGATCTTCCTTCCGCCGCCAGCAGTTGATCGCCGCCGTACTCACACCCAGTGCCTCCGCCATCTCCGTGTCGTTCGCGCCCTGGGAGTGCAGCTTCCGCGCCTTATCCGTATCAAACTTCACCTTCCGCTTCGGCGTGTTGTTGTATGTCAGCTTTTCCTTCTGCCGCCACAGAGCGTAGGTCGCAATGGATATTCCCATGATCGTTGCGGCCTGCTGGTCGGTGGCTCCCTGGGCCCACAGCTTATAGGCCGTCACCTTGTCGATGCGCATCTCCCGCGCCTTTTTCTCGTTGTCCTTCTTCCGTGCTGCCTCCTCTGCTGCCTTCCGTTCCCGCTCGGCATCTCTCGCCGCCACACGGGCCATCCAGCTTTCGATTTCCTTCCTTGGTGCCCGTTCCTCCGCGCCTTCCTTGAAGCACTTGCAGAACCGCCAGTCCGGATCGCCGCTCACCTTCAGGCGGCTCTTGTGCGTCTGTACGCAGAAGTCACAGGCGTTGTAGAATACGCCGCTGCGATAAAGGTTGTTGTACCGGCATTCCACCCGCTGGCAGAAGGTCTCCTCCCGCTCCTTCGGCGGGAGATCTTCATATCCCAGGATCATATGAAGGCCACCTCCCCGTCCATCAGGCGGAAGCTGCGGATCTCCGGCTGCTCCGGCATGGCCAGCGCCTCCAGCTCGTCCTCGTCCAGATAATTCTTTCCGAACACCAGCCGCCATTCGGTCACGTTCCAGCCCTGCTCCTTCATCACCTTCGTCTGCCCGTACCGGTGCAGCAGATCTCTGGTAGCCCCGCTGCGGTGTGCGCTCGTTGGATCCAGTTGATGGCACCACCGGCACAGCTTCACGGTCGCGCCGTACTTTTCGCTGGCGTTCCGCAGTGCTCCGTTGAAGATGTGGTGCTTTTCCAGATCCTCGTCCCATTGCTGGCACAGAAAACAGATACCTCTGCTCATTCAAAGTCCCTCACTTTTTATTCATTCTCATGGTCTTCCGCAGTGCCGCCCTGGAAAGCGTGTACGCCTCGGCGATCGGCACAACGGCCTTTTGCTTTGCCCGGTGCTCTTCCGCCCAGGCCATGTAGGCTGCGCAGCTGTCGTGGCAGCTCCCGCTCCGCTGTTCGCATTTGGTGCACGGGCAGTACTGGTTGTAATTCTTCCAGCTCATGCCCGCGTCCTCGCGATTTCCCGGGCCACGTCCCTGGCCCGGTATCGGATCAGCCGCCCGGTGATGTGGTGCTCCGGCACGCCGGCAAGGAATGCAACCACCGCCCGCGGATCCTTTACCCCGATGTACTCACCCACCTGCTTCCGGGTGATCATCCCGCCGTACTGTCCGAAGAGCTCCTCATAGATCTCCTCGGTGCCGCTCGGCTCACCCAGCTTTACTCTCGGCATGTCCGGCACCGTCCTTTTCCACCAGCCCGGCTCCGATGGCGATTCCCTCGGCCAGCCATTCCAGCCGCTCCAGCCCGGAGTCCTTCAGCCCCTGCATGGCGTTCGCGATGCGTTGGGCCTTTTCTCTTTCAGCAGTGCTCATATGTGCTCTCCTTTCTTTTATCCTGCGATCATCCGCTCAAAGGCGATCGCCAGTCCAAATGCCACGATTACGATCATTCCTCATCCTCCATAAAGATCATCTCCAGCAGCCGCTCGCCCTCATAGAAGAGCCGCAGGCTGATGCTCTTTGCCTCCATGGCCAGATGGTTCATTCTCTTTGCCGGGCCGTAGCCCTCCCGGGCCAGCGTCTTCTCCAGCAGGATCAGGTAGCTTTCTTCGCTCATGATTCCGTCCCTCACTTCAATTCTGCGGCCGGGCTTGTGACCGGCTCTTGCCGCATTACCGGAGCCGAAGCTCCGTCACTCTGCGTGTTCTCTTGCTTGCTTTGCATACTTTGTGAAGGCTTCCATGTCCCCGCAGCTGTGTGCCTTGTCGGCCATGTGGTTGTAAACCTTTGCCGTCCACTCCTCCAGCATCTCGTCCAGTTCCTCGGTGAAGTCGTTGTTTTCCTTGTCGATCATCGTGTTCAGGAAGACGGTCATGCAGTCGATATATCCGATTGCTGCGTTTCCTCTCTTCCGTGCTTCTTCCAGGTCCTCTGCTCCATCAATTGATTTCACCCAGGAATCAAATCCTCTGGTTGCCTCGGCAATAAACTTCACGGTGTTCAGCTTCTTCATTTTCAGTACCTCACTTCAATTTTGTGACGTTTTCCCGTCCTGATGTGACTAATATACGCCTCGCTGTGACATCTGTCAACACCTTTTTGTGTTTTTGGGACATTTTTTCTTGACAGTTTGTGCGGCGAGGCATATATTGATATCAGAAAGGAGCTGACCCCCATGGGCGAAAGAATAAAAGAGCTTCGTAAATACCTTGGCCTTACCCAGCAGGAATTCGCTGACAGAATCGGCATAAAGCGCAATTCCATTGCAAACTACGAAATCGGCAGAAATGATCCTGTCGAGTCCATTGTTCACCTGATCGTCCGCGAATTTAATGTATCAGAGCAGTGGCTGCGCACCGGCGAAGGTGATATGTTCGTCACCCGCCCGCCGGATGAGGAGCTGGCGGAGATCTTCGGCATCCTCCTCACGGACGATTCCCCGGAATCCCGCATCAAGCGCTCCGTCATCAACTCCATGCTCCGCGCCGGCCCGGAGTTCTGGGACGTCATCGCCGACATCGCCGAAACCCTCGCAAAAGAAAAAGAGCAGGATCGTTAAGATCCCGCTCTTTTTTTGTTACAAAAAGTTCTTTATTTTATGTTAATTCTGCGTATAATAACACTTGAATAAATATTCTCAGAAAGGAGTCGCTGCAATGGATAATATTATTGATGTTGCCGCATATACCATTCGTGCTTATAAGGAAATTGCAAATGAAAATCTTGATGAAATGAAGCTCCACAAGCTCTTGTACTTCACGCAGCGAGAGTCCTTTGCAATCCTCAACCAGCCCGCTTTTGACGGAGAGTTTGAAGGCTGGAAGTATGGCCCTGTTTCCCGTGATGTCCGCAATGCATACTGCGAGGGAGAAATCTTCGTTTCCACTAAAGATATCTCCGATTCCGTTAAATACATTGTCAACAACATTGTTCTGGAATACGGTTCCCTTGCTTCCTGGAAACTAAGCCAGATTACTCACCGCGATTCTTCCTGGATCAATTCCAGAAAAGGTCTTTCTTCAAACGAAAACGGAAGTGTTCCTCTCAAGCTGGAAGATCCGTCCACGTGGGTGTCCATCGTCATGCGCCTCACGGACGGTTCCAAGCCGGTCACGCATTTCGACATTCAGGGAATGAGCCGGAACGACAACAGTGGCAACTGGCCGACGCGGATCTTGATGGAGGCGTCGACGGACGGCAGGAGCTGGACGACGGTCTTCAACAACGCCACGGAAGGCGATGCCTTCGATTATTCCCATACCGGTGGCAGCACGTATGGCGATCTGGACTGCAACGTGTGGCTTTCCGACGGTGCGCCGGCCTGCTCGACCGCCGCCGCGTCATAGCCCGCGTCATACTCGACGGACACCTTCTCGTAGGCCCGGTACGGCACCTTCCCCGTCTTCGGGTCGAGCGGCACGGTGACGGTGTAGCCCGGCAC
>CALCRH010000275.1 GCA_937894515.1 uncultured Clostridia bacterium
CATGGAGATGCTGCGCTCCGCAGATGTTAAAGAGGATAATGAGGATTTCATCTCCCCGATGGATGAACTGTTTGAAAGACTCCGCAGCAGGAATCCTGAACACATTGCCGTCAAGTATTATGACGGCTACCACAAAGGCAGCGGTAAAACGCTGAAGTCAATCCAAATCACTCTGATCTCCCGACTGGAGAAGTTCGAGCTGGAGTCACTGGCCGGGATTACCCAGACAGATGAGCTTGAGCTTGACAGTCTCGGAGAAAAGAAAACTGCTATCTTTGCCGTTATTCCGGACAATGACAGCAGTTTTAACTTTATAATCGGTATGCTTTACACACAGCTTTTTCAACAACTGTATTATCAAGCCGATGTTGTCCACGGCGGCAGACTTCCTGTTCATGTGCATTTCGTAATGGATGAATTTGCGAATGTAGCTTTACCTGATGAATTTGACAAGCTGCTTTCCACAATGCGTTCAAGAGAAATCTCCGTTTCTATCATCATTCAGAACTTGGCACAGCTCAAGAAACTGTTTGAAAAGGAATGGGAGAGTATCGTCGGCAACTGCTACGAGTTTCTCTATCTCGGCGGTAATGAACAGTCAACACACGAATATGTTTCCAAACTGCTCGGCAAGGAAACGATTGATACCTACAACACCGGTGAAAGCCGTGGCCGCGAGACTTCTCACAGTCTCAACTATCAAAAGCTTGGTAAAGAACTGATGTCTGTTGACGAATTGGCAGTCATGGACGGTAGCAAATGCATCCTCCAACTGCGGGGTGTCCGACCCTTCCTGTCGGAAAAATATGACATCACCAAGCATCCCAACTATAAATACCTTTCTGATGCTGATCCGAAAAACGCTTTCGATATCGGAAAATATCTGAATCACCAACTGGAACTGCGCGCAGATGATGAATACGCTGCCTACGAGATCGAGATCGGTGATGAAGACGAAATATTCATTGATGCGGATGAGCTATCAGAAGATCAACGACAGGCTGCCGATTACGGCAGTCTTTCTATATAAGGAGGACATTATACTATGGCTTTTTTCGCATCTGCAGTAACTGTACTTCAGACCCTTGTTATCGCCATCGGTGCCGGTCTCGGCATCTGGGGCGTTGTGAACCTGCTTGAAGGCTACGGCAATGATAACCCCGGTGCCAAGTCCCAGGGTATCAAGCAGTTGATGGCCGGCGGCGGTGTTGCTCTGATCGGTACCACCCTCGTTCCTCTGCTCAGCGGACTGTTCTGATACAGCCCGCTGAAATTGTTTTCCGGCTCCCTCCCGCTAAGCCGGGAGGGAGTCTGAAAGGAGGAATGACCCCTTGAACTTTATCTGGGACAAAATTACGGAGTGGCTCAAGGAGCTGCTGGTCGGAGGCATTGTAAGTAATCTGTCCGGCTTGTTCGACAGTATCAATACCCGTGTTGCAGATGTAGCAACCACAGTCGGGACAACCCCGCAAGGCTGGAACGGCAGTATTTTCAGTATGATTCAGAATCTTTCGGAGAACGTGGTGGTTCCCATCGCCGGCATTATTCTGACCATCGTCATGTGTCTGGAACTGATTCAGATGCTGATTGACCGGAATAACATGCACGACTTTGATACCTTCGTTTTCTTCAAGTGGATCTTCAAGACCTTTGCTGCTGTTCTCATCGTCACCAATACATGGAACATCGTCATGGGTGTGTTCGATGTCGCGCAGAATGTGGTCAATCAGGCATCCGGCGTAATCATCGGTGATACCGCAATTGATGTGGCAACACTGATTGGCAACATGGAAACGAAGCTCATGGAAATGGATATCGGTCCGTTGTTTGGGCTTTGGTTCCAGTCTTCGCTAATGGGTATCATCGCGTGGGTGCTGAGCATCTGCATTTTCATCGTTGTGTATGGCCGTATGATCGAAATCTATATGGTCACCTCTGTAGCGCCCATTCCCATGGCTACCATGGCAAATCATGAATGGGGCCAGTTGGGTCAGAACTACCTTCGTTCTCTGTTTGCGCTTGGTTTCCAGGCATTCCTGATCATGGTCTGCGTTGCGATCTACGCTGTACTGGTCAATACCATTACGGTGGATTCGGATGTCAGCGCGGCTCTGTGGACCTGTATCGGATACACGGTTCTGCTTTGCTTCACCATGTTCAAGACAAGCAGCATTGCGAAGTCTGTGTTCAATGCCCATTGATCTGCGAGGTGATTAGCATTGAAAACGATCCGTAGTAAGCATCCGAAAGGATGCAACGCGCGTTCTTACAAAGAACCGCACCGTCTGCGCAGCAGAAAACCCAAACGGCAAGGCAGCAGGGATCAGTGCAGAAGGAATCTCCTTTTCGGCAAATCTGTTTCCTGCAAGCCTTCCCGGATACTCATAACAAACGACCGAAGGCACCAAGGGAGGTAAAGCAATGGCCTATGTACCCGTACCCAAGGATCTGACAAAAGTCAAATCCAAATTCATTTTCAATCTGACCAAGCGTCAGGTGATCTGCTTCGGTCTTGGTGCTGTCATCGGTGTTCCTGTGTTCTTCCTGGTCAAGGACAGCATCGGCACCAGTGCTGCAACGCTTCTGATGATCGTGCTGATGCTCCCGTTTTTCCTTTTCGCCATGTACGAAAAGAACGGTCAGCACCTTGAAGTCGTAATGAAGCACTTTATCGAATCACGCTTTCTTCGACCGAAGACGAGACCCTATCAGACAGATAACTTCTACGCTGCTATCGACCGCAGTGTACGCAACAGAAAAGAGGCGAACATGATCCTGTATGGCAAAAACAAAGGAAAAGATCAAGCTGACACGCGCTGAAAAAAAACAGCTTGCCGCTTTGATGGAAAAGAACCGTCAGCAGCAGAAAAAGGGCGTCATGACTGCCCAGCAGACCATTCCGTATCAGCGAATGTGGCGTGACGGCATTTGCCAGATCACCGACAACTATTTCACCAAGACTATACAGTTCCAGGATATCAATTATCAGCTTGCACAGAACGATGACAAAACCAGTATCTTTGAGGGCTGGTGTGATTTCCTGAACTATTTCGATTCCAGTATCCATCTTCAGTTTTCCTTTTTGAATCTGACAGCCAGCGCCGAAAGCTTTGAACAGAGCATCATCATTCCGGATCGTGATGACGGATTCGATGATGTCCGGCAGGAATACGCGCAGATGCTTCAGAATCAGCTTGCCAAAGGCAATAACGGTCTGACCAAGACTAAGTTCATTACTTTCGGCGTTGAAGCGGAAAGCATCAAAACCGCGAAGCCCCGGCTGGAACGGATTGAGATTGATCTGCTGAACAATTTCAAACGACTGGGTGTTGCTGCAAGCCCGCTTGACGGAAAGGAACGTTTGAAACTGATTCATGATATGTTCCATATGGACACCCACGCACCTTTCCAGTTCGACTGGAAATGGCTTGCTCCTACCGGATTGTCCACCAAGGATTTCGTCGCTCCTTCGAGCTTTGATTTTCATGACAAGAACAATTTCGGCATGGGCAGCAAGCAGGGCGAAGTTTCCTTCTTCTCCATTCTCGCATCCGATCTGAATGACCGTGCGCTTGCTGATTTCCTTGCGATGGAAAGCAGTCTGATCGTCAGCCTGCATATTCAGGCAATTGACCAAACCGCTGCCATCAAGGATGTAAAGCGTAAGATCACGGATCTGGACAAGATGAAGATAGAGGAACAGAAAAAGGCAGTCCGCTCCGGTTATGATATGGATATCATCCCAAGCGACCTGGCTACCTACGGCGGCGAAGCAAAGAAACTTCTGGAGGATCTGCAGAGCAGAAATGAAAGAATGTTCCTGCTGACTT
>CALCRH010000276.1 GCA_937894515.1 uncultured Clostridia bacterium
TTCTGTAACTGCTCGTCCAGTCCGCTTCCGAGCTGACTTGCCGAAACAGAGAAGTAAAGGTTTTCTGTGCTCTCCGTTCCGAACATCTGATACAGCCGCTTTTGCAGTCGGCTGTAATCATCCTCAAGGGCAAGATACAGCACCGTGCCTTTTCGGACGGGATAGTTCCAAAGCGGCGTTCCCGTGCTGATATGATAGGCAAGCTGCGCCATCAGGAAGCTCTTGCCGAGCTTGGGAGCGCCGACGAACAGATACGTTCCCGGATAGAGCAAACCGTCGATAAGCGGCGGTCTGCTCCGGTAAACGGTGTCGTAAAGCTCGGTCATAGATACGGTGTGAAGGTATCTCGGATCAAGCATACGCATCATTTTTCGCTGAATTTCCTCAAAACTATTGAAATCTGCGTCTTCGTTGGTTATACTATTATCAGATATTGCATTGAGTGACTGCCCGTCATCTGCGCCAACAGATGTGCTGAGGGCGGTCATTTCTTTTTCATCATTCATTCTGTTCTCCTTTCATTCCGTATAGCGTAACGGTGATCAGCTCGATCAGCTCCAGCAGTTCATCGGTTACGCCGCCTGCGTTTTCAATTCGCTGTAATTCCGTGAGTACAGCGGCAAGCTGATCTCTGAGAGCTTTATACACTCTCGGATTGCCCTGTACCACGATGTCACGCTCAAGACAGCGGCGGTAGCAATATTCCTGCTTCGGAAGCCCGGAGAGCTTCACCGCTGCATTGATCGCTTCGTTTTCTTCGGGAGATACCCGAAACCCTACGGTGATATTTCTGAAACGGTTGTGGTTGTCAACATTTTTAGCGGACATCTTCTATTTCCTTCCTTTCATATCCTAATTTCCTTGCCATTTCTTCCTGCTTTGACGGGAAGAGATGAGCGTAACGATAAGTGATTTCGATACTTTCGTGACCGACACGATCTGCGATTGCTACCGCCGAGAAGCCCATATCTATCAGAAGTGATATATGGCTGTGCCCTTACGGTATAATTACGACAAACCGGAAAAGCCCCGTATTTCAAGGGTTTTGAGGTTTGGAGCCTGATTTTTATCCTTTTCCAAAACCTAAAAATCAAGCCGACAGTAATCTATATCGTAGGAGGTGTTATATTAACGACAAAACCGAATAAGCCCGCAATCGGTCAAATGCGGACAGAAGGCGTTTTAGCTGTAAAGTTAAGACGCCTTTTTTCATGCCCAAAAACAGGAGGTCAAAATGGCAGCAGCCAAAAATAAGAAAGAATCGGAAACCGATCTTCCGAACAAAACAGCTCCCCCGCAGGAGGTTGTTATTCAGCTTCCGCTGACGGAGCTTCATCCGTTCCCCAATCATCCTTTTCAAGTCCGGGACGATGATTCCATGAAAGAGACCGCCGAGAGCATCAAGCAGTTCGGTGTCCTTGTCCCGGCTATCGTCCGACCTGTTCCCGAAGGCGGCTATGAGATCGTATCCGGTCACAGACGAAAACACGCAAGCGAGCTTGCGGGACTGGACACGATGCCCTGCATCGTCCGCGACATGGATAATGACGCCGCCACAATCATCATGGTGGACAGCAATCTCCAACGTGAAAGCATCCTGCCCTCCGAGCGGGCGATGGCCTACAAGATGAAGCTGGAAGCCATCAAACACCGGGCGGGCAGACCGTCCAAAGAGGAAAAAGAAAATGCGCCGAATGTTTCGGCGAATTTCCGAAGCGACGATGAGATCGGCAGTTCAGCCGGAATCAGCGGCGATACCGTCCGAAATTACATCTCTCTTACGAACCTTGTCCCGGAGCTGATGCAGATGGTGGACGAAAAGAAAATTGCTCTGACACCGGCGTATGAGATTGCCAATCTTCCCGAAGATGAACAGCGTATGCTGGTGGAGACCATCGACAGCGAACAGGCAACGCCCTCGCTCTCACAGGCACAGCGGATGCGAAAGCTCAGTCAGAGCGGAGACCTGAACGACGATACGATGCTTTCCATTATGATGGAGCAGAAAAAGCCGGAGAAAACGGACGTGACGCTTCCCGGCGATCAGCTCCGCAAATACTTTCCGCGCAGCTACACACCCCAGCGGATTCAGGAAACCATATTCAAGCTCCTTGATGCGTGGCAGAAGAAACGCCAGCGCGATCAGAGCCGATGACAATTCAATAACGGCATGAACCGGACGGAAATACTTTTTTCTGCCCGGTATTTTTTATGCCCAAAAGAAGGGAGCAATTATGAAACGCAATGATAAACCGATCACCGGCGGTCATGCTCTGTGGGCAGTAGAACGCTTCGCAGACAGCACCCGTCACATGATTATCTACGATCAGCCCGTGTACGACACTCCGGTAGGTGTCGAGGACAAGCGCCTGCGCCGGTTCGTTTCGGATGCCGAATATGCCGAAGCTCTTGAAGCCGAGGAACGCGGCGACATCAAGATCGTACAGCACGCAGAAGTAATCGAGGGGCATATTCTTCCCGACCGGAAGAAGCCGCACCACAAGGGAGGCAGATCATAATGGCAGTATGCAGAGTTCATAAGACCAGTGATTTCACTGTGATGAGCAACTACCACCTGCGTGATCGGGAGCTGTCCTGCAAAGCCTGCGGATTGCTTTCCAAAATGCTTTCCCTTCCCGATACTTGGGACTACACCACACGGGGGCTTGCAGCGATCTGCAAGGACGGCGTGGATTCCATCAGCTCCGCTCTGAAAGAGCTGGAACAGCGAGGCTATCTTGTCCGCACTCAGATTCGCGGCGAAAAAGGCAGGATCGCCGATGTCCGCTATGACATTTACGAAACGCCTCAAACACCTGCACCAGATACGGCAGAACCACATACGGAAAACCCGTATATGGACAGCCCGGATACAGAAGCCCCAGCCGAGGAAAAACCCGCACAATATAATACTAACAAATCAAATACTCAAAAAGAAAATACTCATGAATCAAATACTCATTCATTCTTTCCTTCCTACCTCCCTTCGCAGGAGCCGGACGATTATGACGGACGGACAGACGGAATGAGTGTGAGAGAAGAAATTCAAGAGCAGATTGAGTACGAGTACCTTACTGACCGTTATGACCGTTCTCAGTTAGATGAGCTGGTAGAAATCATGGTGGAGGTCGCTATGAACCGAAGCCGGACGATCAAGATCGGACGCGATGCCGAGTATCCCACCGAGTACGTTCAAGACCGTTTCAGAAAGATCAACTCCATGCACATTGAAAAGGTCATGGACGGCATCAAGGAAAACACCACCCGCGTTTTTAACACCAAAGCATACCTCATGGCGGCTCTGTTCAATGTCGGTTCCACCATCGACAATCACTACGCCATGCTGGTCAATCACGATTTTTACGGCGGCTGATAAGCCGTCAATTTTTATGCCCGAACATGGGCAGAAAGGAGCAACCCCGTGCAGGAAGCAATCATGGAGACCTTTTCCAGTCAGGAATTTGGCTCCGTCAGAATCATCGAAGAAGATGGAAAATACCTGTTCTGCGGCATTGATGTTGCATCGGCGCTGGGATATTCAAAGCCGAGAAACGCAATAACGGCTCATTGCCGGTACGCCCTAAAACGGGGCGTACCTCACCCGCAGGCACCGGACAAGCTCATGGAGATGTTTTTCATCCCCGAAGGTGATGTTTACCGACTGATTGTTCAAAGCAAGCTGCCCTCGGCAGAACGCTTTGAAAGCTGGGTGTTCGATGAAGTCATTCCCACCATCCGCAAGCACGGAGCCTACGTCACCGATACCGTACTCAACAATCCCGATCTGCTGGAGCAGGCGCTGAACGCGCTCAAAGCGGAACGCGAGAAACGCGCCGAACTGGAAGCGAAAAATGCGATCCAGCTCGGCATCATTCAGGAAATGGAGCCGAAGGTGTCCTACTACGACATCATCCTGCGGACGAAGAACGCCGTCCCGATCACGCTGATTGCCAAGGATTACGGAATGTCCGCGACCCGGCTCAACCGGATTCTTCACGCGCTGGATATTCAGTACCGTGTCGGCGGCACCTGGATGCTGTATCAGAAATACGCCGCCGAAGGCTACACCGTGACCCACACCTACATCGTCGATCAGCACACAAGCCGGATGCACACCTGCTGGACACAGAAAGGACGCCTGTTCCTCTACGATCTGCTGTGTGACAACGGCATCTATCCTGTCATGGAAGGGAGAGAGTAAAACCGATGCGCAGACTTTTTCTGCGGCATCTGGTGGTTCCACCTTAGTCCGCCGCCCGATGCCCACCAATCATCCGCACCTGCGGAATATCTAAAACATGGAGGTTAAACCAATGTCCAACAACGCAAAGAACAAGCAGCAGAACAAGACCTTCCGCACTGTCGGTATCGTCATTCTGATTCTGCTGGCAATCGCAATCATCGTATTCCTGTTCAGAAGCTGCGGTGCGGATAAGCCGGAAGATGATCCCGCTGTCAACAAGGGGCTTGTCTATGACAGTTCCGCTATCGAAGGCGGCTGGGATGAAGCCGACGCCGACGCGATCATCGCAGGTCTGAACGAAAAGGTCGAAGCCGGGATGATTAACATTTCGATGAACACCGCGCCGATCTTCTCTGACGGCACCTCTGCCGGGAACCTGATGATCGTCAACGAATCCATCAACAACTACCCGCAGATCGTCGTTATCACCCGCAACGACACCGGCGATGAAATCTATCGCTCCGGCGGCATCCCCGTTGGCAGCAAGATTGAGACGGCAAAGCTCGCCGTCGATCTTCCTTCCGGTACTTACGAATGTACCGCGCTTTTCCACAACGTAAACCCCGATACCGGTGAAAGCCTCGGCTGTGCCGGTGCCATCATCAACATCACGGTTCTTGAATAATCGGAACCGGATCACAACAAAAATCTTTCAAAATAACAAAGGAGTATTTTTACCATGAAAAAGAACATTTCCAAGATTCTCTCCCTCGTCCTCGCTCTGTCCCTCTGCCTGTGCATGGGCGTTACCGCTTTCGCTGCTGAAATCGACACGGACGGCGGTGCCGGAACCACTCCGGTCAGCCTGAGTTCCACCAAGGACGGCACCATCGGCGGCGAT
Source organism: uncultured Clostridia bacterium (assembly GCA_937894515.1). Taxonomy (GTDB): domain Bacteria; phylum Bacillota; class Clostridia; order Oscillospirales; family Oscillospiraceae; genus Vescimonas. Next base: position 5,085 of record CALCRH010000276.1, read on the forward strand.
CCTGCCGCTACCGCAATGTCCGTCACCGTTCCCACCGCGCTTCCCATGGCGATGGCGCAGGACGGCTCCGTTACTACCGCTGACAACTGCAAGATCGTCAACAACTCCTACGGCGCTGTCCGCGTGAAGTCCGTTACCATCTCCGGTGCCAACGGCTGGACGCTGACCGCTTTCGGCGACAAGTCCACTCTTGCTTCCGCAAAGGTTGATTCCGACAAGCTCGGCTTCGCTCTGACCCTCGGCGGCGGCGCACAGGTCAAGACCGACAACTCCAACACCGCTTCTCAGGCGCTGATCTCCGCTCCCGTTTCCGGCTGCTTCATGACCGGTGTGGGCGATCAGACCGGCAACAGCATTTCCGTGATCTACGACGCTATCGTTACTCCGCTCTCCAGCGCCGTGACCAACGCCACCATCGCCAACGTCGTGTTCATCGTCGAATGGGACGCCTGATCTGCACAGTCTGAACCGAATCTCTATCTGAAATACGCGGCGGGCAGCTCCTTAACCGGGGCTGCCTTTTCCGCAGAAAGGCAGGCTAAATATGAAATGTAAACGTATTTCGGCATTGCTCCTTGCCTTTGTTCTCGTCTGCGCTATGAGCGTCACCGCTTTTGCGGCGAATACCACCACGACAGCAACGGTTCCCGTCACGCTGACGGTTTCCAACGAATACCGTGCGGTCAATGTGACCGTTCCCGCATCTCTGCCGGTGGAGGTCATCAACGGCGTAGTCATTACGGCAGACAATGCCCGAATCATCAACAACAGCAAAACCGGCTCCGTACAGGTAACGGGGATTTCCGTGACGGATGGAGCCTACAAGGTCGGCAGTTATGACAGCTTCTCCGGCGCAAAGACCATTGCGCTCAAGATCAATGACTGTCCCACCACGGGAGCCGGAAAGCTGGCAATCAACGCGAACGCTTTTCCCGTGATCTCTGCCGGAGAAAGTCAGGCGCTTTCCTACTTTGCCAAGGTTTCCGGGGATGCTCCCAACGCTTCCGATGTGGAAGCAGCTCATGTAATCATCACGATTTCCATTGTCGTGTAACGGAGGGTTCGTATGACAAAAACATTCAAGCATAGAATCCTTGCTCTGCTGCTGGCGCTCGTTTGCGTCGTAACCACCGTACCGCTGACCGCGCTGGCAGCAGAGCTTCCTGAAGATGAAGCCTTTATCGAATGTTCCTGCGAGGACTGCGAAATCCCGGAGGACACCGAAGAACCGGCAGACATTTCCGACGCTTACGTTATCGGCGAAGATACGCAGGCGGCAGCACTTGTGCCGGAACCGGAAACAGAATCCGAACCGGAACAGGCTGAAGAACCTATCCACGAATCGGAAACCGTCCCTGTGCAGGAGCAGGAGGAAGAACCTGCCCCGGAACCCGCATCCGAGCCGGAGGTTTCAGCTTCCGGTCTGATGTGGGAACTGAACGACGGGCTTCTGTTCATCTACGGTTCGGGCAAAATCTCCCGTTTTTCCTCCGCAGAGGAACAGCCGTGGCGGGATCGCCGGAATGAAATCATCGAGGTCATGTTTGACGAATCAGCAGATTTGACCGTTGAAAGCCTTGCATATTGGTTCGCCGGATGCACGAATCTGACCCGCGCAGATCTGCCGGATTATATCCGTGAGATCGGCTATCACGCTTTCCATGACTGCCATGCGCTCCATGACGTGATGCTCTGCTGTCAGGAAACCCCGAACCTCATTCCCGGAGCTTTCATCACCGATCATCCGCTGGAATGGGAGGTCAACTACGACCCGCGCCTCCAGTTCACCGTGCTGAACGCGGGCGTGATGTACGATCTCTGCGATTATGACTGGACGGCAGACGGTACGCCCGTTCACATCCGTGTTCAGGCTCCGGTCAGGCTCCTTGCCGCTGCTCCGGCAGCAAAAGCCGCGCCAATGCTGGCGGCATCCGCGTCCGGGTACTGTTCCTCCTGTAAAACGACCTGTCCTTACACGCTGGACTACGAACAGTGGACGGATGACATCCATTGCGTCCGTCATTGGTGTTCCAACTGCGGAAAAGACCAGTGCGGCGGCGTTCTCGGCGAAGATCACAGCTTTTCTCATTACAACAGCAGCTATGACCGCTGTTCCAAGTGCGGTTATCTGACTGATTGTACCCACGCTCCGGCTTGTACCCATCCTTCTTACAGAACGGTTTGGGTAACGAGCTGTGATTATGAACGGTACTGCACAAGCTGCGGCGCTTTCCTTGAAAGCGGCACTCAGCACGGGCCGTACACCTATGGCGATTGGTATTACTACAACGGCACCTATCACCGTCGTTCCTATACCTGTTCCTACGGTGACAGCGGAACGTACTATGAAAACGAGCGCCATTCCACGACAACCACCTATCAGAAGTACAGCAGCACACAGCACAAGGTCGTAAGCCATTGTTCGGTTTGTGATTCCGATGTCGGCTCTGCCAGTTACGCGAGCCACAGTTTCCGTTACGGAAGCTGGGAAAGCTACAACGGAAATCAGCACCGGAGACTGAAAACCTGCTCCGATTGCGGATACAGCGAGTATGAATACGCAAATCACTCTTTGTCCTACGGCTCCTGGACTTCCGCGAACGCGACCCAGCACAAGAGAACCGTGACCTGTTCCTGCGGATACTCCACGACGGAATACGCGGATCACAGTCTGACCGTCACCCGCCAGAGCATTTCCGATACCCAGCACAAGGTCACGTCCAAGTGTTCCACCTGCGGATATACCACCACGGCGAATGAAGCGCATACCTTCACCTACGGTGAATGGCAGTCCTATTCCGATACCCAGCACCGCAGAACAAAATCCTGCACCTGCGGGTATTCCGGCTATGACTACGGCGACCATACCGACGCAAACGGCGACGGTACCTGCGACAACTGCGGGTATCTCATGAGCCACTTTTCCGTAACGGTTCCTGCCGGCATGGTGCTGACGGTTTCCGAAACCGGCGAGGTTTATGCCGCCGAAAACGCGCAGATCGTCAACAACTCCACCGCTGCCGTTGCCGTGACCGAAATCAATCTCAGCGTCAATAACGGCTGGAAGATCGTGCCGTATGCCACCAACATGGCGTCGGCAAAGGTCAACAGCAAGCTGATCGGGTTCCGTATCAACGACGCACAGACGAGCGTGACCGGCAATTCGGAAGCCTTTGACCTCCGTTCCGGCTGGCGCATTGAGAAAGATGCGGCACTCCCGCTGGACTATGACGCGGTTGTTTCCGCTATGTCCCGGAGCGTTACCAACGAACAGGTCTTGACTGTCGTGTTCATCGTCGAATGGGCGTAAAAGGAGGTGATTCCCCGTGCAGGAGGAAGTAGAACAGCGCGTCGTTGTGCTGATCGAGGGCTGTGCCAAGCTCTCCGAACAGGAGCTTCGCAAAGCGATTACCAAGCTCCTGCAAGAAGGCGGCAACAGCATCAAGAAGTTTCAGGAGAAACAGAAGAATCCCCACGGACAGATGACCGTCAAGCAGCTTGCGGCGCAGAACAAAGGGATGCAGAGCATCGAGGTCACGGACAAGAACATCGGCTCCTTCAATCACATCGCGCGGAAATATGGCATCGACTTTGCACCGTTCAAGGTCAAGGACGAAAACCGGTATCTTGTGTTCTTCAAATCTGCGGATACGGACGCTATGACCGCCGCATTCAAGGAATACACAGCCGCGACGGTGAAACAGAAAGACCGTTCCTCCGTGCTTGAAAAGCTCGCGCACTTCAAGTCTCTCATCAAGAACGCTGTCATTGACCGCACCAAGAAAAAGGAGCTGGAACGATGAAGCAGCTCAATCTGAAGAAGATCATTCTTCCGAATATCCCGTATGTTTTCATCGCTCTGCTCGGCACCAAGCTGGGAGAAGCTGCAAGGCTGGCACCCGGCGCGGACTTCTCCGGTAAAGCCCTTCACATCATCGAAGGGCTGTCACGGGCGTTTCAGTCCATCGCTCCCAGCTTCCATCCCATTGACCTCTGCGTCGGCATTGCCGTCGCAGGGGGCATCCGGCTGGCGGTTTACATCAAAGGCAAGAATGCGAAGAAGTTCAGAAAGAATCTTGAATACGGCTCTGCCCGCTGGGGAACGCCGGAGGACATCAAGCCCTACGTCGATCCCGTATTTGAGAACAACATCATTCTGACGCAGACCGAATCCTTAACGATGAACAACCGTCCGAAAGACCCGAAAACCGCGCGAAACAAAAATGTGCTTATCATCGGCGGTTCCGGCTCCGGCAAAACCCGCTTTTGGCTGAAACCGAATCTGATGCAATGCACATCGGAGAAATACCCCTGTTCTTTCGTCGTGACCGACCCGAAGGGCAGCGTCGTGACCGAGTGCGGCAAGCTGTTACAGATGAACGGCTACCGCATAAAGATCATGAATACCATCAATTTCAAGAAGTCCATGCACTATAACCCCTTTGCCTACATCCACAGCGAAAAGGACATTTTGAAGCTGGTAACAACGCTGATCGCCAACACCAAGGGCGAAGGAAAATCCGGGGATGACTTTTGGGTGAAGGCTGAAACCCTGCTCTATACGGCGCTGATCGGTTACATCCATTACGAAGCCCCCATCGAGGAACAGAATTTCTCCACCCTGATCGAAATGCTCAACACCATGGAAGTCCGAGAGGATGATGAGGAATTTCAGAACCCCGTCGATCTCATCTTTGAGGAACTGAAAAAGGTGAAGCCAAACCACTTTGCAGTGCGCCAATACGCCAAGTACAAGCTGGCGGCTGGCAAGACAGCAAAATCCATTCTGATTTCCTGCGGCGCTCGGCTCGCTCCCTTCGATATTCAGGAGCTGCGCGAGCTGACTGCCTATGACGAGTTGGAACTGGACACGCTGGGAGACCGCAAGACGGCGCTGTTTCTTATCATGTCCGACACCGATGATACGTTCAATTTCCTGATTTCGATGTGTTACACACAGCTATTCAATCTCCTTTGCGAGAAAGCGGACGATGTGTACGGCGGGCGCTTGCCCGTTCATGTGCGCTGTCTGATTGACGAATGTGCCAACATCGGGCAGATTCCGCGTCTTGAAAAGCTGGTGGCAACCATCCGAAGCCGTGAGATCTCCGCCTGCCTTGTGTTGCAGGCGCAATCTCAGTTAAAGGCGATCTATAAGGATAATGCGGACACCATCATCGGCAATATGGACTGCACCATATTCCTCGGCGGCAAAGAGCCGGGGACGCTGAAAGATTTAGCGGCGGCACTTGGGAAAGAGACCATCGACAGCTACAACACCGGCGAGAGCCGTGGGCGCGAGGTCTCTCATTCCCTGAACTATCAGAAATTGGGCAAGGAGCTGATGTCGCAGGACGAGCTTGCCGTCATGGACGGCGGCAAGTGCATCCTTCAGCTTCGCGGGGTGCGCCCGTTTCTCAGCAACAAATACGATATAACCAAGCACCCCCTTTACCGCTACACTTCCGATTTCGACAAGCGCAACGAATTTGACATAGAGCGTTACCTGTCCCATCACCTCAAGCTGAAATCGGAGGATACTTTTGAGGTACAAAAAGTAACCCTGTCAGACAAGGAAACCGCGTAAGCGGCAGCAGTGGAGATCGTGACGAGCGTACCTATCAAAAATACTTTTTATATTTTTCGGAGGTACAAATTATGGCATTCTTTAACTCTGCTGTTGAGGTTCTTCAGACCCTTGTCATCGCGCTCGGTGCCGGTCTCGGTATTTGGGGCGCTATCAACCTGCTCGAAGGCTACGGCAACGACAACCCCGGTGCGAAGTCCCAGGGCATGAAACAGTTGATGGCCGGTGGCGGCGTGGCGCTGATCGGCATCACCCTTGTCCCGCTGCTCTCCGGTCTGTTCGGCTAATACCACAACAACCTGAAAATCAGGAAAGGAGTTTTATCAATGGATGAAGCATTAAAAAATGAGGAAGTCTATAACGCGCTTATCACTCTTTTCACAACCCTCGGCGCTGGATTGGCGGTTTGGGGCTGTATTGTGATGGTGAACAGCGAAACCGAAGAAGAACGCAAAATGGGCTTGGAGTTTATCAAAATGGGCGGTGAAACCGTCCTTTACCCTTATAAAGTCCTCGCACAACTCGGTGTGTAAAGCTCCTTTCCTGACAATCCGATACACGGTGGGAGGTCGCGGAAACGCGGCCTCCTTGCCGTGTAATCTCTTATGAAGGAGGGCAACCCAATGGATTTTTTATGGGATAAGATCACCGAATGGCTGAAAGATGTGCTGATCTCAGGCATCACCAGCAATCTGTCCGGGATGTTCGACGCAACGAATCAAAAGGTTGCCGAAATTTCCGGTGAAGTCGGTCTGACCCCGCAGGCGTGGAACGGCAGTATCTTTAATATGGTAAGAAGCCTGTCGGAAAACGTCATTGTACCCATTGCCGGTGTCATCCTCGCTTTCGTCATGACGCTGGAGCTGATCCAGCTCATCACCGACAAGAACAATCTCAACGATGTCGATACATGGATGTTCTTCAAGTGGGCGTTCAAAAGTGCGGCGGCGATCCTGATCGTGACAAACACATGGAACATCGTCATGGGCGTCTTTGATGCCGCGCAAAGTGTTGTCGCACGGGCGTCCGGTGTCATGATTTCGGATACCAGCATAGATATTTCTTCCGTGCTGACCGATCTGGAATCAAGGCTTGCGGAAATGGACATCGGGCCGCTGTTCGGCTTGTGGTTCCAAAGCCTGTTCGTCGGCATCTGCACATGGGCGCTGTCCATTTGCATTTTCATCGTCATTTACGGACGAATGATTGAGATTTACCTTGTCACATCCGTCGCTCCGATCCCCATGGCTACCATGATGGGAAAAGAATGGGGCGGCATGGGACAGAATTATCTGCGCTCTCTGCTGGCACTCGGTTTCCAGGCGTTCCTCATTATCGTGTGTGTTGCGATCTATGCCGTATTGGTGCAGAACATCGGCACCATGGCGGACATCAGCGCCGCGATTTGGACGTGCATGGGATACATGGTGCTGCTCTGTTTCTGCCTGTTCAAGACAAGCAGCCTTGCCAAGAGCGTATTCAATGCCCATTAACGGAGGTGAGACACAATGGCATACGTCAATGTCCCCAAGGATTTATCAAAAGTCAAAAGCAAAGTCATTCTGAATCTGACCAAGAGACAGCTTCTTTGCATTGGCGGCGGTGCGCTGGTAGGCGTTCCGCTTTTCTTTTTGCTCAAAGGGCGCATCGGCACAAGCTCCGCTGCCATGCTGATGATGCTCATTATGCTCCCGGCTTTCCTGTTCGGGATGTATGAACGAAACGGGCAGCCGCTGGAGGTCGTGCTGCGGAACATCATCCGAACCTGCTTCCTGCGTCCGAAACAGCGCCCGTACAAGACCAACAATTTCTATGACGTGCTGGCACGTCAGGCACAGTTAGATCAGGAGGTGTATCAAATTGTCCACGGCAAAAAAGCTGACCCGCGCACAAAGACAGCAGATCGAAGCCGCCATCGCAAGAGCGAAAAAGACGGATAAGAAAGAAATGTCCGCGCAGGACAGCATCCCTTATCAGCGAATGTATCCGGACGGCATCTGTCGTGTCACCGATACGCATTACACCAGAACCATCTGTTTTCAGGACATCAATTATCAGCTTGCACAGAACGAGGATAAAACCGCGATCTTCGACGGCTGGTGTGATTTCCTCAACTACTTTGATTCGTCCGTTCAGTTCCAGCTCACCTTTGTCAATCTCTCCACGACGGAGGAAAACATTGCCCAGCGCATCAACATTCCTCTGCGCGGCGACGATTTCGACAACATCCGCGCCGAATATACGCAGATGCTTCGTAATCAGGTCAGTAAAGGCAAGAACGGTCTGACGAAAACCAAGTATCTCACCTACGGCATCGACGCGGATAACATTCAGACGGCAAAATCCCGTCTTGACCGTATCGAAAACGACCTGCTCAACAACTTCAAACGGCTCGGCGTTTCTGCGGAAGGTTTGAATGGCGCGGAGTATCTGCACGTTCTGCACGACATTCTGAACATCGACGAAAAGGTTCCGTTCAGTTTTTCGTGGGACTGGCTGGTTCCGTCCGGGCTTTCCACCAAGGATTTCATCGCGCCCAGCTCCTTTGAGTTCAAAACCGGCAAGCAGTTCTCCATGGGAAGCAAGCTCTGCGCCGTCAGCTTCCTCAATGTTCTTGCGCCGGAGTTGAATGACCGTATCCTCGCGGATTTCCTCGATATGGAATCCAACCTTGTCGTCAGTATGCACATTCAGTCCGTCGATCAGACCAAGGCAATCAAGGACATCAAGCGCAAGATCACCGACCTTGACAAATCCAAGATCGAAGAACAGAAGAAAGCCGTCCGTGCCGGTTACGACATGGACATTATCCCGTCTGACCTTGCTACCTACGGCGCGGAAGCAAAAAAGCTCTTGCAGGATTTGCAGTCCCGCAACGAGCGAATGTTCCTGTTCACGTTCATCATTTTGAACACTGCCAATACCCAGCGTCAGCTCAAAAACAATATCTTTCAGGCATCCAGTATTGCACAGAAGCACAACTGCTCCCTTGTCCGGCTGGACTTTCAGCAGGAAGATGGCTGTATGAGCTGTCTGCCGCTCGGTCAGAACCTTGTGGATATTCGGCGCGGGATGATTACTTCCAGCTCGGCAATCTTTGTCCCCTTCACCACGCAAGAGCTTTATCAAACCGGAGAAGGTACGCTGTACTACGGTATCAATGCGCTGTCCGGCAACATCATCATGGTTGACCGCAAGCGGCAGAAAAATCCGAACGGCATTATCCTCGGTACGCCGGGTTCCGGTAAATCCTTCGCAGCAAAACGCGAAATGAGCAACGTGTTTTTCGTTACCGATGATGACATCATCGTGTGCGATCCCGAATCGGAATACGGTGCGCTGGTCAACCGTCTGCACGGTCAGGTGATCCGCATTTCGCCTACGTCCACCGATTACATCAACCCCATGGACTTGAACCTCGATTACAGCGACGATGAAAACCCGCTGTCGCTGAAATCCGACTTCATTCTGTCCCTGTGTGAGCTGATCGTCGGCGGCAAGGAGGGCTTGCAGCCGATTGAAAAAACCATCATTGACCGTTGTGTGCGGCTGGTGTACCGGGACTATCTCAATGACCCGAAGCCGGAGAATATGCCGATCCTTGAAGATTTGTATAACGAGCTGCGGGCGCAGGAGGAAAAAGAGGCACAGTACCTTGCAACGGCACTTGAAATCTATGTCACCGGCTCCCTGAACGTCTTTAACCACCGTTCCAATATCGACATCAACAACCGCATCGTTTCCTTTGATATTAAGGAGCTGGGCAAACAGCTCAAGAAGATCGGGATGTTGGTCGTACAGGATGCCGTTTGGAACCGCGTCACGATTAACCGTGAAGCGCAGAAGTCCACATGGTACTACATCGACGAGATGCACCTTCTTTTGAAGGAGGAACAGACCGCCGCGTACACCGTTGAGATTTGGAAGCGTTTCAGGAAATGGGGCGGCATCCCGACAGGCATCACGCAGAACGTGAAAGACCTGCTTTCCTCGCGTGAGGTTGAGAACATTTTTGAAAACTCGGATTTCGTATATATGCTCAATCAGGCGGCGGGAGATCGTCAGATTCTCGCAAAGCAGCTCAATATCAGTCCTCATCAGCTTTCCTATGTGACCCATTCCGGCGAAGGTGAAGGACTTCTGTTCTACGGCAATACGATCATTCCGTTTGTCGATCACTTCCCGAAGAACACCGAGCTGTACAGCATCATGACGACCAAGCTGCAAGAGGTGGCAAAATGAAAAAAGAGCCGCGCTTGCAGTTTACCGACGAAGAACGAGCCGCGCCGGAGCTTCAAAAGCCGATCCGCAAAGCGGAAAAAGCCGCGAAGAAAGCCGACAAAGCCCACGCCAAGGTTCCGCAGAAAAAGGTAAAGAAGCGCAGCATCGACCCCGAAACCGGAAAAGTCAAGACGGTATTGCAGTTAGAGGACAAGAAACCGCCCTCCAAGCTGAATTATGCTGTCCGGGACGCTCCGGTTAATTTTGTCTCCGGGCAGTTCCACCGGGAAATGTCCGAAAGCGAGGATGACAACGTAGGTGTGGAATCGGCTCACAAGCTGGAAACCGGAGCCGAGACCGGCGGGCGTCTGATACAGACAGCCCACCGTTCCCACCAACTCAAACCCTATCGGACAGCGGAACGGGCAGAAACCCGGCTTGAAAAAGCCAATCTGAACGCGCTTTACAAGGAAGCGGAACTGGAAAATCCCACAAGCAACCCGCTTTCCAAGTGGCAGCAAAGGCAGGCAATCAAAAAGCAGTACGCCGCATCCAAAACGGAAAAGGCGGCGGAAACCACGAAGAAAACCGCCGAAGCTGCCGGAACCGCCGCAAAGAAAGCGGCAGAGGAAGCAAAGAAGGCTGCGGAATACGTTTGGGCGCACAAGAAGGGCTTTGCCATTGCTATCGCCATTGTGCTGATCCTTGCTTTTTTCCTGAACGGTCTTTCCTCCTGCTCGGTAATGGTGGAAAGCCTGACATCCGGTATTGCCGCATCGACCTATCCTTCACAGGATGAAGATATGCTCGGCGCGGAAGCCGCGTACTGCGCGTTGGAGGACGAGCTTCAGGATTATCTCGACACATATGAGCGAACCCACGATTACGACGAATACCATTATGACCTGGACGACATTGAGCATGACCCTTACGTTCTGATCTCCATTCTCACCGCTCTGAAACAGGGCGAATGGACGCTTTCGGAGGTACAGGGAACGCTGCAAATGCTGTTCGACAAGCAGTACATTCTCACGGAGGATGTGACCGTCGAAACCCGTTACCGCACGGAAACCGAAACCGATTACTACCTTGTTTATGATGAGGAAACCGGCGAATACGACCTTATTGAGTATGAGTACGAGGTGGAGGTTCCGTATGACTATTACATCTGCACCGTAACGCTGGAAAACTTCAATCTTTCCCACGTCCCGATCTACATCATGGGCGAAGAACAGCTCGGAATGTACAGCACCTATATGGCGGTGCTGGGCAACCGTCCCGATCTTTTCCCCGGCTCGGAATACGTCGTCAAGTACATCGACGGAAGCTATACCGATTACGACATTCCTGCGGAAGCGTTGGAGGACGAACAGTTCGCCCTGATGATCGCGGAAGCGGAAAAGTATCTCGGCTATCCCTACGTCTGGGGCGGCTCAAGCCCGTCCACATCCTTTGACTGCTCCGGCTTTGTGAGCTGGGTGTGCAACAACTGCGGTGTCGGATGGGATTTCGGCAGGCTCGGCGCACAGGGACTTTGCAACATCTGTACCCGCACCGGCAATCCCAAGCCGGGTGATCTTGTGTTTTTCGTCGGCACCTACGATACGCCGGGTGTTTCCCACGTCGGCATTTACGTCGGCAACGGAATGATGATCCACTGCGGCGACCCGATTACCTACGCGAATCTCAATTCAAGTTACTACCAGCAGCACTTTTACTGCTATGGCAGATTACCACAACCTTAAAAGGAGGAAACAGCTATGAACCCCAAAATTACGAAGCTCCGCGCGGAGTTCGATAAAAACAAATCCAAAATCGCTGAATTGCAGGCAAAGAACCGCGAGCTGGAAAAGCAGATCAAAGAACTGGAGAACATCGACATCATCGGCATGGTGCGTGAGCGCGGTCTG
>CALCRH010000277.1 GCA_937894515.1 uncultured Clostridia bacterium
CTGCACGGCTATCTCCGTGGTCGACCGGATGTATTTTGCCTTGCTCGACAGCCACCCGGTACGGTACGGCATAAACCGGGTAAGTCTGCGGTTCACGGTTTGGGTGACAAACCGCTGCACATCCCCGGCCCTGTGCGCGCCGATTCTGGTTATCACCCGGTTTACCGGCACCATGGCAACCTTCACTTTGGTTACTGCTTTCATGCGCCCGCCTCCGTGTGGACGATTTCGCCGTTCCACCGGCACGCCTGGGCATTTTTGGCAACCACCGCCCCAGACACGTTGTCCGGGGCGAACGCCGCCCATGCCTCCCGGGTTTCCAGCACCGGCCCCACGCCCTCAATGATCTTGTCCCCGGGGAAAACCGTCTGTATGTTCCCTGGAATCACGAGCAGGAAGGCCCTGCCCTCCTGCTGCCCGGTTTTCCCAATCGTTTGGGAAACTTTAACCTCAAAAAAAGCACGGTCGTACACCTTTCTGGTGTATCCCGTGCTTTCCTTGTGGTATACCGTTACGGTCTGATTGCATAGGCTGTAATCCACTGGGCTTCCACGCTTTGCAATCCGCATCAGCCGCACCCCCTGTAGATATCCAGATACCGATGTGCGCAGCGGTACAGCTCACGCGCCTGCCCGGCAGGGGAAATATCAATCTTCCCTGCCGGGCTGCTGTAGCTGGTGGATACAGATCCGATGGAGGCAGAGGAAACACCGGCGCTTGCGTTCATGGCCGCATCGAAGGAATACAGCGCTTCCGCCATGGCATACACTGCCATTTCTTCTGCGCCCTCCTTCGGCTCCGTAACCGTGAACGCCCGCTTGTATTCGTCCAGCTGCTCCTGTGCACGGTCTGCGTAATAATCCAGCTCTTCCGCAGGGATCAGCGCCCCGTGGAAGCTTCCTGTATAAAACTCGTATCTGCTCACGGGGCCGCCTCCTTATCAGGTTGCCTTGTGGTGCAGGTAGATGCCCGCCACCTTGTTCTCGTAAACGTCGGCAATGCCCACGTTGCGGTAGCCGAAGCCCCATGCGTCCGCTCTCTGGTTGGCTTCCGGGGTGATGATCTTGGGCACAACGTGCTTGGGATACTGGATGACTGCGGACTTCTGGATAATCATAAAGTTGATATCCTTGCCGTTTGCATCCTTGGCATAACCGCCGATTTCCTCGCCGGTCTTGCCGGTTCTCTGCTTGATCTTGGTGTAGAATCTGGTCTGGGGCACCTTGACAATTTTGGAAAAGTTCTGCAGAACCTCCCGGCTCTTGGTGGTGTCCAGATCCTGCACCATACCCAGCAGAGTGGGGGTGATGTACAGCAGGCGCTCTTCCATGGGCACCTCGTCCTCGTCCAGAGTGGTCACGCCCTCCCGGATAGCAGCCAGCACAGCTGCACCGGTGCCCAGAGATGCAGGTGTGCCTACCTTGGAAATTCCGGTCTTGTCTGCGTACATCGCAAAACGGAAAGCATCCAGTTCGGGCACAACCTTCGTGCGGATGAACTCACCTGCCAGACGGCCAAAGGCAATGCCTGCGGTCTCGATGTTGTCCATAGCATCCACGGAGAACATTCTGCCGCGGTCGAAATTGCATTTCACGGTCTCATTGGTCAGTGTCACATCACCGTCAACGTAACCGCTGTTACGGTCATAGGCACCCAGGCCCTGCATATCCAGCATAGGGATAATCAGCTCATTCGCGTTTGCGCCCTGTCTGGCCAGCTCCGCAGCGCCGTCCAGATCAGCTGTAAGGGATGCATTCTTGTACACTTCGTCCAGAATGGGGACAAACTGAGTTGCAAGTGCAATGTTGTTCATTTGTTCTTTTCTCCTTCTTTTTTGTTATTTTACTTTTTCCCGTTGCCCAGGCCTGCTGCTGCGCGGATCGCGTCCATTCCGCTTGCTGCTCCGCCGGATGCACCGGTACCCGCCGCGTAAGGGGGCGGTGTTTGTGCCTCTCCGAAGAGATAGCCGTTTTCCTTCTGACATGCTTCGATTGCAGCAGCAATGTCCTGCGCCTGGTTTTTGCTGCCCTTCAAACTGTCCAGATCCAGCAGGGCCATGATGGCCTTTGCATTCTTGCCCTTTGCTTTGGTGATCCCGGCCTCCACAGCTGCGTGGAAGTCTCTGGCGGCCAGCTCCTGGGCGTGTTTCTGGACTGCGGCGTTATACTTGTCTTCCCAGTCTTTTGCCGCTTTCTGGGCTTCCTCCAGGGTCGTGCCGGTCTTCTGCAAACCTGCAATGGTTTTCTGCGCCTCCGAAAGCTGGCTCTTAACAGTCTCATAATCGGAATACTTGGCCTGCTCTGCGGTGATGCCCTTGCCGTATTCCTCCATAATGCTGTCAATGATTTCCTTCGTCAGCGGCTTTCCTTCCACCTGGATGTTCTGCAAAAACTCTCTTTTCATGTTTCCTCCATCCGATACGCTTTGTTTATACTGAGGGTCGCGTCCCCTTCGGTCGGCGTTATTACGCCCGCCACGGCAAATTTTGGGTATGAAAAAAGGGCATTGCATTTTTTGCAATACCCTTGAATCAACTTGTTTGTTATGTCGGTTCCAGCCCCGCCACAATCCTTTTTTCTCTCTCTGAAAGCTCCCATGTTTGCCGCTCCGCGGCAGCGGCAGCGGCAGCGGCAGCGGCAGCGGCGTGATCTGACAAAAGATACCCTTTCCCGAAGATCTCTTTTCCCACTGCCTTCTGGCTGTCCAGCGCGTTAATACCTGCGCTTTCTTCCCGGCTCACCCGGAACGCTACGCCTCTATGGCACCATGTGCTCAGCATGGCCGATGTTATCACGTTATCCGGATAGCTGTATTTCGGAAGCTGCTTTTTTATCTTTCGTTGGTTTGCTTCGTCCAGATCCTTCACCAGTCTGAACAGATCCGGTGCCGTCCTTGCCCTGCAGCTATCCAGGTTCGTTAAAAACGACGTGTTCACCTTTGCTCCATTGTCGTATGTAATAGACACGCCGCACACAATCGCGCTGTTCCTGTCGCCAACTCCCTGAAAGCATGTAAGCGTAGGCGCAAACAGAAAGTATTTGATTCCTCTTGCATCATAGAACCGGCATATCTTCGTAATGATCGAAAACGGCGGATTGTCCACCACGATCTGCCCGGGCAAGTACACCTGGTTTTCATAGTCACCGCCTGGATAGAACGGCCGCACGAAATCCAGCCAGCTTACACCGTATTCTTTCTCTACCCATCCCGCCACAGCGTTATAGATATTTACCGGCGTGTAGCAGTCATCCGTTGTCTTCTTCGGCTTGAACTTATCCACAAAGGAATCGTAATCTTCTATCATGCTCCCAGCTCCTTTATTTCTGGCATAGAAAAACCACCAGCCGAAAGGTTGGTGGTTTACAGGTATTCGATTTCAGTGATTTCTGAAAGGTACAGAGAAATGTTCTCCACGTCCAGGCTCGCTTCGTTCCTTCCTTCTTCGGACTCATTATGGGTAGCAGAATACGCCCAGCACATCCCCTCGAATACTCCCCCCGTGTCGCACGTCACACGCACTGGCCGCTGCGCGTCCATAAATTCAAACAGCTGCTTTTCTGTATATTTCATTTCTTCGCTTTGGCTCCTTTCTTCGACGGGTAATCTGGCACCACATGGTACCCATCTTCTGAATAATGGATTTTAAAAACAGGCGTTTCCGCTTCTGCGCCTGTCAGGTTGTTCACTGCAACGCCCACAATTTCCTCGTTCATTGTTATGATTTCCTTATTTGTCCATTCTCCCTTTTTCGATCTCTGCAGGATCCCCGTTCCCTTGTACCTATCAACAATTCCCGCAAGCTTTTCAGGCGCTATGGTAACTCTTGCCGGTCCGTATTCTCCCTTTTGTTTCAGCCTGTCAACATAGTCGTTATATTCCTTTTTCCCTGGAATATGCTTCCTTTGCTCACCCTGATTTATTTTCTCGGTCAGCTCTCCGGCTTTGATCCTCTCCCTAATTGGCAAGTCTCGCCTGTACGCTGCAATATTTCCTTCTTCCGTACCCGTATCATACAACGCATTCGCTTTGTTTGCAAGCTCTTTATACGCTTTTCTTGCTGCCCCTGCCTGCTTCGGCCCGAATCCTGCCATTTCTGCCCGCTCCGGCTGCAGCTTCAATCCGGCAGCCTCAGAGAACCGCTTGTATTCGTTCTTGTGGATGATGTACTGAATCTGGTCATTCCCAAGCGCTTCCGAATCTCCCGTTGCTTCATCAATCAGCAGCTTCCGCTTGTCCTCCCGCATCTTTCGTTCCAGGTATCGCTGCCGCTGAGTGGCCTCGTATCTGGTGTAATGCTTCCCGTTGTACTCAAATCCCTTTTCGTTTTCTTCGGCCATCTTTGCCAGCTCTTCCGGCGTGTTTGTCGGAATGCTCACGCCCAGAATGATCGGGAATGCAGTATGCCCGCAGTTCAGCGTTCCAATTCGGCGAATCAGGGAGTTGTTCAGGCGCGTATAGGCTTCATCGGAGTATTGCTTACCCTGAATCGGTTCGTGATCCGGCGCGGATGCCGTGTGTGCGGATATCTCCCACCCGTCGCACCCCGTCGCATCGTGCTCCCACTGGCCGATTTTCTCTTGCATGATGCCCGCAGCAGAATACACATTCCTCCGGACAGCTGCCTCTACGCTGTAGCTCTTCCCGGATTCATAGTCAATCCACTGGATTCCCTTGTTCCGCAGTCCCCGCACAGCGTTCCGCACCGCCTCCGTTTGGCTCTCTGCGCCTGTTGTCGCCTGCATAAAGGCAAAGTCACATGCTTTTAGAAAAGCTGCCGTCAGTTCTTCCACGCGCCCGTCCGGCCCGACAAATCCCAGCGACTGTGTTATATTCTCCAGCTCTGCCCCGGCCATGTCCACAGCGGCCCGCACAATCTGCTGAATCACTGTGTTTTCCTGGAATGGAATCGCCCGTGCCGTCGGCAGTCGGTTCAGATCAAACCTGTATCCTGTTTCTGCTGCCTGTTCAAAAAGCCGCGCTGCGTCCTCCTGTGAAATTTTCAGAAGTTCCGCCACACGCTTTTTTACCTCGAATTGAGAAACGCCCAACTGCTGAGCTCTCCAAATCTGGTATTGCGCTGTTGCGGTCAGCTGCCCGGCCTTTGCCACACGCTTTGCAATGTCCTCTATCAGGTAATCCGCAACCGGGTCAAGCAGCTTTTCTGCAGCTCCACGCAGCGCTTCGATTTGATCCGGCTTCAGCATTACTCTTCACCGCCCGCATCCTCCGGCATGTAATCCCTCCGGATTCTCGCCCTCTGGGCCGCCGTCTCAGCCGGGAGATTATAATACCATCCCAGATACCGCTCCGGCTGCAATAGTCCCGCCTGGACCTGCCGGAACCGCTCCTGTCCTTCCTTGTCCGGATCATACAGAATGCCGTCGCCGAAGTCCACCGTCCATCCGTTCTCCGGAACCTCGTGTGCACCCGGCACCTGGTACAGTACGCCAAGAGCGCCGCACAGCTTCACCGCATCATCAACAGCTGCCCGCCACACATCCTGCAAGTCCTGCACGGTGAGGCTGTAGTCTCCCTTGCTGGATGTGATTTCTGTTGCCGTCCGCTCCTGCTCCTGTACATCGGATAGGATGCCCCGCTGCAGGCCTATGATGCTCTCAATTGCCCGCATGTAGCCATCCCGGCGGCGTTTATAGCTTTCGTCCCGCAGCTCCGGCGAAAAGATGGAAACGGGGAAGTCGCCCACGTTTGCCTCACTGATAGCCGTAAAGACTTCGTCCGCAAGCTTCAGCTTCCCGCCTTCCTTTTTCATCATGTCAACAGGTGCCATGATCCTGGATTTGCCGCGTTCAAACTCTCCGTTCAGGAGCGCTTCGTTTTCGTTTATCCTGTGGATTGCCTGCACTGCCGCGCTGTAGACGCTTACGCCGTCATTTCCGCCGTCCACGTTGTTGGTAATCGGCACCCGCATCTGTACCAGGCCAAGGCCCGCCACGGTCTCCGGGAACGTGTATTCATCCGGCAGCACTTCATACTGCGGCAGCGTGCTCAGCGGTACCCGTACGCCCACGCTGTTTTCGCTGTCGCTCTGGTACAGTATGTTCCGGATTGTCAGCAGTCCACCCGCCGCCGTCCGGCGCTCCAGCAGGGTGTACTTGTACCTCCCCTGATTTGTCGTCTCCGTTGTTCCGACGTCGGTTATTTCGCCATCTGCTCCCCTTCCGAAGATCAGCATGGCATCCCGCGCGATTACCACGCACTTCCAGCCGCTTGCCGTCGGTACCGGCTTTAGCAGCGCCTCGCCGCCCATCAGCAGCTTTTGAAATGCCTCTTTGCGCTTCTTGTCGTTCAGGGTCCTCAGAATATCCCCCGCATAGCTGTCCGATGCTGTTGTTGTGTATTCCGCAAACGTCGCCTTTGCCAGCTTGCGGACGATTGTATAGGGGATCTGCATGCAGGGGTCCTCTTTCTTGGTCGCCTCTGCTGTGTAGTAAAGCGTGAACCATTCCCGGATAGCTTCCTTCATAGCCTGGCTTGTAATGTCCTTTGCCTGGAATGCTTCCTCGTAGTTTGCCGCCCTGTTAAAAAATGCCGAAATCCAGCTCATTTGTCCTTATCCCCCATGTTTACCGTCACCCTGCTTCCGTATCGCATGGCCGTTTCCAGCCCTGCAATATAGCTCTGCTTTTCTGCGACTTCCTGCCGCAGCTCCGCATTCTCCCGCCGCAGTTTTTCGTTTTCTTCCCGCAGTGCGTCCTTGGCGTAAGCAGGAAGGTATGTATTTATCAGCCAGTTTCTGAGCCTGCCCATCACTGCCCGCTCCTTCTCCAGATTTTGTTTGTGGCGTACCTTACCGCGTCAATGTGGTGGTTGGCCGTGTCCGGGTAGTCCGGCAGCACTTCCCCTGTTTTTTTGTCCCGCTCGTATTCATACTCAGCAAATTCTTTTGCTGTGTCCGGGCACCGCTCCGGGTCAATGACAATCGCATAAAGACCTTGCAGCCACTTCATGGAGTAATTCACAGACCCAGGGCCTTTCTCCGATCCTACCGCCCGGATTCCGAATGCCCGGTAGTCATTTACGCTCTTTTCTTCTGCGCTGTCGCAGATTACCATTTCTTCCTGTGGAATCCGCTGCTTTACCAGCTCCGCGGTGCCCTCGTTCCTGGTCTTTCTGCGTGTCAGTTCGTCGAATATGTACAGTGTCTTTCGTGCTGCATCGTAGTGCGTCCGGTTAAATGCAAAAGGATCCGGGTACCAGCCCCAGTCCACGCCGGACGTGATCCGGTCGAACTGCTTTATCTCATTCTCTGTAATCGCCCGCAGATTCAGATTCTCGAAAACCTGTGTTCCGCTGCCTACGATCTCCCCCAGGTATTCATGCCGGTATGCTGTCTCATTGGTCGCTTTCAGGTATTCTGCATCCTCCAGAAACGCCGGTCCCAGCCATGCCGGCGGCGTTGTCAGATATGTGGAGTGATGCACCCGCTTGCCTTTTTTTGTTTCCC
>CALCRH010000278.1 GCA_937894515.1 uncultured Clostridia bacterium
TGAATATTCTCCGCCGAGTTGGTGGATTATTTCAAATCCCATGAGGAACACCATCGTGCTTCGCCCGAAAAACACCCCCCGAAATCGAACGGGGAATTGTTAATTTTCCACGAAAATTATCCCCCATAATCAAAGATTATCAAAAAACTTTTTGTAAATTTGTGGGCGAAAATGATGTATAATAAAATGAGGAATACGACCATAGACAAACAGACGCTCCGCGAGCTGTTCCTGAGTCATTCCGCATTTCTTTCTGCGTTCCTTAATCCGTTTTCCGATAGAATTCTCGATCATTATGTGATACCTCCGATGCGGCTCTCATTATTCTGCATTTATTATAATTGTAAAACCGTTAGTTATACAGTACGGTGAGCCGTTAGTTTAATCGTACCACAATTACTTTTCGTATCTTTTACATGGTCATTGACATATCTTCGGGCAGATACATGGAGACATAGTCGGTGACGGCATCCGCCACCGATTTCAGTTGTGCATCGGAGGGAGTATAGCCATACCAGCTAACATTTCCTCTGTAATCCCATAACTGAATATCGGTGATGTTTCCCACGGGATCGTTAAAGGTACCGAGGACGGAACTGAAGGTAAAATTGTTTTGATCCACCGTTCCTTCCGTGCGGTTGATAACCGACACGGAAAGACCGTTATGGTGGTCTGCCACTCTGCCGCGCGACATCTGAATTTTCACACGCAGATCATCGCCGAGCTTGGCAAGCATCGTCTTGTCGTTGTATTTCTGTTCGGACAGCGTAGTGTTGCCCTCGAACATCTGCCGAAGTACTTTTTCGTAAAATGTCATGGTATCACCTTATAGAATCGTCCAGATATACAGCGGAGCAGTCAGCGTAAAGATGAGGCAGGCGAAAAGGATCGCCGGCGCCGTGAATTCAAACTGACCGTGCTTTCGGTAATCGAAATACGCCGTACCGAGCTTGACAAAGAAGAGGATAGCAAGGATCATATCCACTACGGGAAAGACAACCTTGTTGACGATGCTCTTGATCTGTGACTGTGCCGAATTCCAAGTGTTTTCAATGGCACCCGCCACATCGCCTGCGGCAAAGACCGTCACGCTGCAACAGCAGACGAGGAGCATGACCGCAAGGGCGACAAGAAGAATTTTCATGCTTTTGTTTTTCATGGTGTGTAACCTCCCAAAAGTTTATTGATTTGGTTTTGCCTGATGTGTCTGACCGGCACACCGAGACTTTTGCAGAAGCTTATTTCCGACTGCATTCCCTCGGTAATGGCCTCACCGAATACCCACAGTTCATCGCAGTACCACAAGAGACTTTTGCCTGCTTTCATGCCGATTTCTCTTTCTTTTCTGTCGTTATCGTTCAAGCTGAAAGCGTAGTAGTGCGGTACGACCGGAGCCGCACCGCACAAAAGAACATAGCGGGCATATTTTTTGACATCGGTGAGATTCTCGCATACCTTTCCACGCAGAGGTGAGCATACATACACCTTTTTCATCATACCGTCATCGCCTTCCGATATAGTGATCGTCATAGGCGTTGCCCGAAATGACAATCGGTCTTGTGATGCTCGTTGATTGAATCATGCCGGAGGGTGTCCACATATCCGAGGACAGCACCTTGACGGTATAATTCCCATCGGGGAAATACAGCGGCGTGTAATGGTATGCTTTATTGGTCTTTGTAAAGTTCAGCTTATTGAAGCACCACATATAATCGTTGAGATACAGAGTGGTGCATTTGTTTGCGGCAAGGGTGTAGGAATATTCGGGATACAAAGCACAGCAATACTGTGCGGCGGTATAGGAGCTACTCGGAGGATTAAGATATCCCGACACACCGAGCAGAAGGTCGTCAAGCTCCAACCATACGCCATAGCCCGATTTCATTGTCCAATTTCCGCTTGCATCCTTTTCGGCACTGTTTCCGCTTTCGGGAGTCAGTCTGACATTGGTCTGTCCGGGCAGTCCGACCGCATAATTTTTCTTGACGAAGGCACCGTTTTCATAAGCATACTCCGACCATGTAGCATAGTTCTGTACCTTGCTCGGAGATGCCGGAACGGTAAAGCCGACAGGTGCTTTTTCCTCGTATTTCGTGTCGGGTGTGGTGTAATAGGTGTAGGGAGTGGTGCTACGGTTGTTGGACACCGAGTTATAGGTTGTACCGCCGTCCACGATTACCGCCGAAACGGTCACGGACGCACTGTTCAGTCCTGTCGGCACCGTCCATTTGAAATAGACAAGGTTATTGTCGTTGGCGGGAACAATGACCGATTTGGTTTCGGTACAGATTTGTGTTCCGTTGCTTCTTGCCACTTTGAAACGCACCTGAAGGTTTTCGGTGGGAGTATAGTTATCTGACGAACGGTTATAGATTCTGAATGCGGAAATAACCGAGGTGGTTTCTCTGTACGGTGCGTTGGGTGTAATCGGCACGATGGTCACGGGATGGTTGGAACGGCAGATATATGCCGCCGTATTGTTGGTTCCGTCCGATTCCCAAGAGGTATTGTTCATTCCCGCACCGTCAAGGAATACGCCGCCCCAAATGCTGAAGATTCGCTTGTTCGGAACGGTATATCCGCCGCCGTCCACGGTAATGGTTCCTCCGGCGGAAATGGCATATACGCCGGGGATTTGGTTCCCGTTATCGTCATAGCCGTTTACGAAGATTTGGCAGTCGGTATTGTTTTTATAGACATAGCGGACATGGAGATGCTGACCGACTTCGAGATTCTGACGGTCAACGATATACCCGTCATCGTCTACAAGATACATATCGTAAAGCTCGGCATCCGCTTTGACTATCGGCAGGTAGTAGTTGGTTTCCTGACCGGTGTTGGTGATATCGCTCGCCCAATAGGTTCGGAATCGGAACCGCATCTTATATGATTCCGCATCCTCATTGCTGTTTAACGGTATTCGGTATGTGCCAACCGAGCTTGCCGCCGTATAGGAGCTTGTTTTGCTCAATGCGGCATTGTCGATATACACATCTTCACCGGCTCCGGTTTTGTAAATCAAATCCCATGCACTGCCGTTCCAACGGTAGCTTTGACCTCGCAGATGGTTGCTTGAAGCCCAAGTGTTGGTTCCGCCGTACTTGTATTTGAAAGAAACCCTTTGACCGAAATACATCTTTCCCGATGTGCCGGAGGAACCCGAATAGCACTGTGTGGTTCCGTCAATTGCATAGGCGGTAACCTGATCCCTTGTTACAATCGGCTTGATGGGGATATAAAAGCTCTTTTCGGTACCGTTTTTCAGCACCTTGCCGGACGAGGAAAGCTACGGTGCGTTTTATGGGCGGCTTCGATCGGTCTATCGTTTGCACCCGGTCTTTTCGCAGACGAAGCTCGATGACTTGGAAAACGACCAGGTCAGGACTTAACGCTACATCGTACCATGTGCCGTCTTTGGAATAGACATTCCGGCTCGTTGAACCGCCGCCGACTACCGAGACCGTCTGCTTGACATAGCAGTTTTCACTTTCGGCGGGAAAATTAACGGCATACCATATCGTTGCACCCGAATAGGGATATCCGTGTCCGTAAGTCCAATTCGAGAAGGCGTTGCCGGTGCTGATACCGTAATGGTTACTATTTCGTGTGCTTTTTGTTCCCGGCCATGC
>CALCRH010000279.1 GCA_937894515.1 uncultured Clostridia bacterium
CGACCAGGCAGCCGAAGAACAGGGAAGAATACACTTCCTTGCTGATCAGAGCCAGCGCAATTGCCACGATGGGGCCCAGCAGGGACCAGAACGTACCTGCAAAGGGTGTAGATGCGTCCTCAATAATAATGGGAGCATCCTTGTACATTACGCCCAGAACTACCAGCAGCACGATTACCAGTGCGCAGGCAATCAGGTACGCAACTTTTGTACCTTTCTTTTCCATTATGAGATTTACCTCCTCAAAATTATGGTTTTATCATTGTAGCTTATCGTTAAGATTTTGTCAAGTTCTTGTCGGAAATTTTGATTGTTTTAACAAATAGTAAACTTTACTTCTGCTTTTTTGCACAATTTGTTAGCAAATAACGTAAAAACAGAGCGTTTTTTGCCGGAACTCTTTAAAAAAATACACAAGAGGCTTGATTGCTTGACTTTAGCCGTGTTTTTTGCTATTTTACCTTATATCATTATGCTGCCATTTTGGAGGGATCGTCATGTATGATGCGGTAATTATCGGCGGCGGCGTCATCGGCTGCGCCATCGCGCGTTACTTAAGCCGCTATCAACTGAATTTTTGCCTTTTAGAGCGGGGCGAAGATATCTGTGTGGGAACCAGCAAAGCCAACAGCGCCATCGTCCACGCCGGCTTCGATGCCGCTGTCGGCACGAAAAAGGCATATTTTAATGTGCGCGGCAGCGCCATGATGGAGAGCTTGAGCCGGGAGCTGGACTTCCCCTATCGACAAAACGGCGCTCTGGTGCTGTGCTTTGAGGAGCAGGATATGCCTCACCTGCGGGAATTGCATCAGCGGGGCAAGAAAAACGGCGTACAGGGATTGGAGATCCTGTGGGCAGATGCTTTGTATCAAAAAGAGCCCGCTTTGGCCCCCGGCGTCTATGCGGCCTTGTATGCCCCTACCAGCGGTATTGTCTGTCCCTTTGGTATGACCATTGCTCTGGCGGAAAACGCCCGGCAGAACGGCTGCGAATTCCGCTTTGACTGCGCCGTAGACGCCATTGAACGCTGCGGCGGTCATTTCGTCCTGCACACCGCCGCAGGGAATCTGGAAAGCCGTGTGGTGATCAATGCCGCCGGCTTATACGGAGACGTCCTGCACAATCAGCTCTGTGAAAACAGAATTGAAATCACGCCCCGCCGGGGCGAATACTGCCTGCTGGATCGCAAAGACGGCGGGCTGGTCAAGCGTACGATCTTTCAGCTTCCCGGTGCGTTGGGGAAAGGAATTCTGGTCACACCCACCGTTCACGGCAATCTGCTTATCGGCCCTACCGCCGCAGATCAGTTGGATCGTGACGACACCGCCACCACTGCCGAGGGTCTGGATTTCGCGGTCAAGACCGCCCTGCACAGTGTAAAAGATCTTCCCATGCGGGACGTCATCACCTCATTCAGCGGTCTGCGTGCCCATCTGACCGTTGGCGGCAACGACTTTATCATTGGGGAAAGTGCCGAGAGTTTCTTCGAGGCAGTCGGCATCGAATCTCCCGGTCTGACCTCCGCTCCCGCCATTGGGGCATATCTGGCCGATGCGGTAGCGAAAAAGCTGGGACTTGCCGAAAAAGACAACTTTATTCCCACCCGAAAGGACATTCCCCATCTGCGGGAGTTGGACTTTGCCGCGCGGCAAAAGCTGATTGCGGAAGATCCCGCCTACGGCAATATTATCTGCCGCTGCGAGGAGATCAGCGAGGGCGAGATCGTGGAAGCGATCCATCGCGGCGCACGTTCTCTGGACGGCGTCAAGCGCCGGGTCCGTGCCGGTATGGGCCGCTGTCAGGGCGGTTTCTGCTCCCCGAAGGTGCTGGCGATTTTGAGCCGCGAACTGGGCGTGGACGAGACCGAACTGACCAAATCCGGCGGCGAAAGCCGCGTGGTTCCGGAAAAAACCAAGGAGGTGGCAGAATGAGGACGGTACAGCTTGCCGTTGTGGGCGGCGGTCCCGCCGGACTTGCCGCCGCCATCGCCGCCAAAAAGGCGGGACTTGACGACATTCTGATTTTAGAGCGCGGTGAAGCGCTGGGCGGCATTTTGCAGCAGTGCATCCATGCCGGTTTCGGTCTGCACACCTTTTCGCAGGAGCTGACCGGCCCCGAATATGCCCAGCGGTTTATCGACGAAGTCGAAGCCCTCGGCATTGAAACCCTGTGTAACGCCATGGTGCTGGACCTCACGCCGGATCGGGTCCTGACCGTCACCGGACGGAGCATCGGTTTACAGCAGATCAAAGCCGATGCCGTGATCCTCGCCATGGGCTGTCGCGAGCGTCCCCGGGGTGCGCTGAACATTCCCGGCACCCGGCCCGCCGGTATTTACAGCGCCGGTACCGCCCAGCGTCTGGTGAATGTAGAGGGCTTTTTGCCCGGGCGCAATGTGGTCATTCTTGGCAGCGGCGACATCGGCCTGATCATGGCACGCCGCATGACGCTGGAGGGTGCCAAGGTTCATGCCGTTGCCGAGGTGCTGCCCTATTCCGGCGGCTTGAAGCGCAATATCGTCCAGTGTCTGGACGACTTCAATATTCCCCTGCTGCTCAGCACCACCGTGGTGCAGATCCACGGCAGGGAACGGCTGGAGGGCGTAACGCTGGCGCAGGTAGATACTGCCCGGAAACCCATCGCCGGCACAGAGCGTTACATTTCCTGCGACACCCTGCTTTTGAGCGTAGGACTGCTGCCGGAGAACGAATTGAGCCAACGTGCCGGCGTCAAGCTGGACGGTGTAACCGGCGGCCCGGTGGTCTATGATAACCTGTCCACCTCCATCGAGGGCATTTTTGCCTGCGGCAATGTGCTCCACGTCCACGATCTGGTGGATTTTGTCAGCGAAGAAGCTGCCCGTGCCGGACAGAACGCGGCAAAATACGTCCTCGAACAGCAAACTCGCAGCGCGGTGATTTCCCTGCGCGGCAAAAACGGCGTGCGCTACACCGTCCCCCAGTATCTGGACGCGGAACACATGGCGGATACCGTCACGGTACGCTTCCGCGTCGCCCAGCCCTATCGGAACGCGGCGCTTGCCGCCTATGCCGACGGCGCGCTCATCAAGCGTATCCCCAAGCGCATTCTGACCCCCGGCGAGATGGAGAGCTTTGTCCTGCGCAAGTCCGACCTGCCGGAGAGCTGCGAAACTATCGTCTTTTCCGTAGAGGAGGGGAGCAAATGACCAGAAATCTGACCTGTATCGGCTGTCCCATGGGCTGTCAACTCACCGCGGAACTTAAAAACGGCGCGGTGACAACCGTCAGCGGCAACACCTGCAAGCGGGGGGAGGACTATGCCCGCAAGGAGTGCGTAGCTCCTATGCGGACGGTAACCGGTACCGTGCGTCTGGCCGATGGACGGATCCTCCCCGTGCGAACAGCGAGAGATGTCCCCAAGGAACTGGTTTTCGCCGTTGCGGAAGCCTTTAACGCCGTCCACCCTGCCGTGCCGCTTTTCATCGGTGATGTGGTCATCACCAACGTATGCGGCACAGGGGTCGATGTGGTCGCCACAAAGAATATTCGATAAAAAAGAGAGCCTTTCGGCTCTCTTTTTTATCATCGCTCGCTGGGGTGCCAGTCGCAGTCGGCAAAGATCAGATCGTCCACGTCGCCGGATACGGTTTTTCGCTGCATATTCTATCCCTCTCCTTTTTGTTTTTTCTAACAGGATAGTATATGTCCCTTATCCGGCAAACTTTCCGCCCTGCTACAAATTTCTTGCGTTTTGCGGAAATACTACTTATAATATAGGCTGATATTTTATACGAGGTGCCCCTATGAGAGAATTTCTTGCCGGACAATTTGATATCGCCGTCATCGGTGCCGGACACGCCGGCATTGAAGCCGCGCTGGCCGCGGCGCGTTTGGGACTTCGCACGGTGATCTTTACTATCAATCTGGACGCCGTGGGCAATATGCCCTGCAACCCCGCCATCGGCGGCACCGGCAAGGGACATCTGGTTCGGGAGCTGGATGCATTGGGCGGCGAGATGGCAAAAGCCGCCGACAAGGCGTGTATCCAATACCGGATGCTCAACCGGGGCAAAGGTCCCGCTGTGTGGTCTCTCCGCGCTCAAGCCGACCGCCGGGAATATCAAAAGGTGATGAAGCACACACTGGAACAGCAGGAAAACCTCACCGTTCGTCAGGGCGAGGTGATCGAGCTTCGCGCGGAAAGCGGCCATGTCAGCGAAGTGGTTTTACGTACCGGTGCTGTCTATCCGGTAAAGGCCGCTGTCATCGCCACCGGTACCTATCTCCACGGCCGTACCATCATCGGCGAGTGCATCGAGGAGTCCGGCCCCGACGGAATGCACGCCGCCACCGAGCTGACCGCCTCCCTGCTGAAACTGGGCTTGCCCCTGCGGCGCTTCAAGACCGGTACCCCGCCCCGGGTCAATGCCCGCACCGTGGACTTCAGCAAGATGGAGCTGCAAACCGGCGATGCCGATGCCCTGCCCTTTAGCTTTACTACGAAGCAGCCGCCGGAAAACCGGGCGGTGTGCTACCTGACCTATACCAACGAACAAACCCACGATATCATTCGCGCCAATCTGGACCGCAGTCCCATCTATGCCGGCGTCATCGAGGGCGTGGGACCCCGCTACTGCCCCTCCATTGAGACCAAGGTGGTGCGCTTTGCGGATAAAAAGCGCCACCAGCTCTTTGTAGAGCCCATGGGGTTGGACACGGAGGAGCTCTACATTCAGGGCTTTTCCTCCTCCCTGCCCGAGGAAATACAGGTGCAGATGCTGCATACCATTCCCGGTCTGGAACACGCGGTGATGCAGCGTCCCGCCTATGCCATCGAGTATGACTGCATCGACCCGCTGGCGCTCCACCCCACGCTGGAAACGAAACAGATCAAGGGTCTGTACGGCGCGGGCCAGTTCAACGGCTCATCGGGTTATGAAGAGGCCGCCGTACAGGGCTTTGTGGCTGGCGTTAACGCCGCCCTTGCTCTGCTGGAACGGGAGCCGCTCATCTTGAAGCGCAGCGAAAGCTACATCGGCACCCTTATAGACGATCTGGTGACCAAGGGCACCGAGGAGCCCTACCGCATGATGACCAGCCGCAGCGAATACCGTCTGCTGCTGCGTCAGGACAACGCCGACCGGCGTCTTTGCCCCATCGGGTACAAGATCGGGCTGGTGTCCAAAGAACGGCTTGACGCAGTAAATGAAAAATATGCCGCGGTGGAGCAGGAAATCCAGCGTCTGGAACACGTAGGCGTCGCCGGCAGCGAAGCACTCAATGCCTTGCTGACCGAGCGGGGTACCACCCCGGTCAACGATGGCTGCCGCCTTCTCGACCTGCTGCGCCGGCCTCAGATCAGCTATGCCGACCTTTGGCCTTTTGACCCCACAGCCCCCGAACTGCCCAAGGCGGTCACGGAGCAGGTGGAGATCACCGTGAAGTACGAGGGCTACATCCGCCGCCAACTGAAAGAGGTGGAGGACTTTGAGCGGTTGGAAAACCGCACCCTGCCTGCCGATCTGGACTACACCGATATTCAAGGTCTGCGTCTGGAGGCCCGGGAAAAGCTGAACGCGGTCAAGCCCCGCAATCTGGGACAGGCCGGCCGTATTTCCGGCGTGTCTCCGGCAGACATCGCCGCACTGATGATCTACTTAGAGAGGAGAGATTGATGCTATGGGTAAACTCCGTTTTCTCTTTGCGCTGTGGGCGGCCAAGCTGTCCGTTCCCGCGCTGAAAATCACCCACCATAACGGCACGGACTTTCCCGGCTCTCTGGCGCTGAAATTCTGCCCGGATTTTTTGCGCTATGTGGGCAAGCCCAAGACCATTATCGCCGTTACCGGCACCAACGGCAAGACCACGGTCAGCAACCTGATCTCCGACCTGCTGACCGATGCCGGACGCACCGTGATGACCAACCGCTCCGGCAGCAACATTGTCTCCGGTATCTCCACCGCCTTTCTCCGGAACTGCAATCTCTTCGGCAAGGTGAAACGCTGCGACATTGCCGTGCTGGAAGTGGACGAGCGCTGCTCGCCCAAGGTCTACCCTTATGTAAAACCGGACTATGTGGTGCTGACCAACCTGTTCCGGGACTCCATCATGCGAAACGCCCACCCGTTTTATATTGCCGATATCCTCACCCGATCCATTCCTGAATCTGCTGTGGTCATCACCAACGCAGACGACCTGATCGCCTGCGGCGTATCTCCCGACTGTGCCCACAAGTACTTCGGCATCGGACGGCTTTCTACGGATGTAACGGACTGCGTCAATTTGATTGACGATTTGCGTATATGTCCCCACTGTGCCGGAAAACTGCGCTATGACTATCGCCGCTATCATCACATTGGCCGCGCTACCTGCGAAAACTGCGGATTTTCTTCCCCACAGGCAGATTACTTTGTGGACAACATGACCTTCCCCGGCAGCGAAATGCCCGTCACTGAAAACGGCGTGACCTACACCTATCCCGTCCTATCCGACAGCTTCGTCAACGCCTATAACGTGCTGACCGCTGTCGCCGCCCTGCGGGAGCTGGGCTATTCCCATGACACAATACAATCCCTCATGTCCCGGGCGAAAATCACCGCCAGCCGCCACAGCTTTGAGCGGGTCGGTGACGTGACGCTGGTGCGCCAGATGGCCAAGGAGAAGAACGCCCTGGCCACCAGCCGCGCCTTTGACTATATCGCCCACCGCCCCGGGCGCAAGGAAGTCCTGTTGATGATGAACTGTCTGGGCGACACGAAACACTGGTCGGAGAACACCTGCTGGATCTTCGACTCTGACTTTGAATTCCTGCGCCATGACAGCGTGGTACAGCTGGTCTGCACCGGCTCCCGGTGTCTGGACTACAAGCTGCGGCTTTTGTTGGCTGGTGTGCCGGAGGAGCGCATCTTCGTGGAACCGGACGAGTTCAAGGCCGCCGAGGTGCTGCACTACACCGCCGGAGACGATGTCTATCTCCTTTCCGGCACAGACTCCATGGCGCTATCCTATCAGATTTATGGCCGGATGAAAGAGCTGGCCCTTGCCAAGAAGGAGGCGGCACAATGAAGATCGAAGTGTTATATCCCGAAGTCTGCAACCTCTGCGGCGAGAGCGCCAATATCTCCTATCTCAAGGCCTGCTGCCCTGAAATGGAAGTCATTGAGACCGATCTGCATACCCGTCCCCGTTTTCTGGAGGAGGAAATTGCCCTGGTCTACCTGGGGTCTGCCACCGAACGGGGCCTGCAGCTTATCATCAACGCTCTGCGCCCTTACCTGCCGGAGTTCCGCGCCAAGCTAAACGCCGGACAGTTCTTCCTCGCCACCGGCAACGCCCCCGATGCCCTGTGTGACCGCATCGAAAGCGATACCGCCCCCGCCATGGAGGGTCTGGGACTCTTGTCCGGCACCGTACGCTACCGCATGATGGCCCGGCACAACAGCTTTTATCTGGGCAAGTGGGACGGCATGGACATTGTGGGCTTCAAGAGCCTGTTCGGCTTCACCTATGAAAGCGATGCCGATGCCTGGTTTACCACCGTCAAAGGTGTGGGGCGTGACGGCAATGGTACTCCCGACGGATTCCACGTTGGAGAGCTTTACGCCACCCATCTCATCGGTCCCCTGCTGGTGCTGAATCCGCCCCTGTGCCAATGGGTGCTGAGGAAGATCGGCGCGCCGGATACGCTGGCCTATCCGGAGGCCATCCGGGCGGCCTATGAAAAGCGTGTGGCCGAGTTTGCCGAAGCCCATCGGAATTATATGTATTAAAAAAGCACCCCCGAGAGGGGTGCTTTTCTTATATCGGAACTTTTTTGCAGATCACCACATAGCGCCAGTTTTCATGCTCATAGGAACAGGTACACAGCGTTACATAGGGACCGGACGTATCCTCAAGGTTGGTGGTAAAGGTGGATTTTTCCTTGAAGCGGGCGATTTGCTTCTCTGTCAGCTCCTTGCAAAAAACCTCATCGTTGTGTGGGCAGGAATAGCCCGCGATCAGATCCAGACGATAGGTCCCATTCGGCGTATAGAGGAACATATAGGCGTGATCGGGGTAGAATGCGGCATTTTTATAGCGGTCGATGGACGCCAGCATCGTCCCGGCCTTCATGTGGTGTCCGTAAATAATGCTGTTGTTGTCCGAAAAGTCCGATCGGTTCAGATGCTCCAGCATGATGCAGCCGTTGATATCCGGGTTGCCGTAGATGTCATGGTCCAGATAAAATTCATTGTTATTGCCCTGGATAACCGGATAGCTGATCACCGTACCGGGGCTGTAAAGATAGCCCACGATGTCAGCGCTCTGGGACTGCCAGTAGGCCAGATCGATCCACCGCGGATGCGTTTTTCTGTGTTCTACCAGCAGCTCTGCCGCTTTGCTGCAGGCCGCATCCAGCAGGTCATCCTTGCTGTATATGAGCAGTATGGCGCTTTTCTCCCGCTTGGCCTGCGCTACAAGCCGCTCCCACTCCGCGTGCCGCTCCGCCCGGATCTGCCGCTGCAATTGTATCTGTGCCTGATGTTCCCGGTACTGCCAAAAAGCACCGGGTACTCCTACGATCAGCAGGGATAGTATTATGGCGATAAAACGTTTCATTGTCCTACTCCTGTATTTTTATGGTTCTATCATAAAAAACTTTTCGGCTTTCTGCAAGAAAAATTACAAAATTTTGAAATTTTTCTTCCTTTATTTTCCAAAAAGGCGTATGATCGTTTTATAAAAGCAGGAGGTTTCAGCCATGATAGAGAATCAGGAAAAGCGTTTTAAGAAAGGTGCCGTTTTGTATCGTGCCGGTGACTTTGCATTGAATATGTATAATATCCTTTATGGCCGTGTAGCGGTATACGTGGATTATGGCACCGAAAATGAGCGCAAGATCATGGAAATGCAGGAGGGGGATTTCCTCAACGTCATCAGTTTTCTGGAATCCCGTCCCCGAAACTCTACGGCGGTAGCGCTGGAGCCCACGGTGGTCAGCGTCATCGACATTGACAACTTCGGCGCCTATTTTCGGGAGCGCCCTGCCAAGGTCATGAGCCTTTTGCAGCACATGAGCGCCCGGATGCGCCATTTACAAAAGGCGTACCTTGAAGCCTGCGATGCTCTGAAGGCAAATGTGGACAAAGAAAAACTGCGGGAAGATCCCGAATTTTACGACAGGCAGAGCCGTATGTACCACTGGGTACAGAGTATGTTCCCCGGCTTAGAGGAGATGGAGTAAAAAAGAAAGACGCCTTTGCGGCGTCTTTCTTTTTTGGTATCTCTTACTTGCCGTACATCTCGATGAGCTTCAGCAGGTGCTCATAGCGAGCCTTAGCTTCCTCTTCGTTCCGGGCAAACAGATCGCCGGCGCGATCGGGGAACTCGCGGGTCAGACGGGAGTAACGGGCCTCGTTCATCAGGAACTCCTGATAACCGCCGGCGGGAGCCTTGGAATCCAGCGTGAACTTCTGCTCGGCCTCGGGGTTGAAGCGGAACAGGTTCCAGTAACCACAGTCCACGGCCTTCTTCATTTCCTTCTGGCAGTTCATCATGCCACCCTTGATGCTGTGCATCTCGCAGGGGGAGTAGCCGATGATCAGGGACGGGCCGTGATAGGCCTCGGCCTCGGTGATGGCCTTCAGGAGCTGAGCGGGGTTGGCGCCCATGGCCACCTGCGCCACGTACACGTAGCCGTACTGCATGGCGATCTCGGCCAGGCTCTTCTTCTTGACCTCCTTACCGGCGGCGGCAAACTGTGCCACCTGACCGATGTTGGATGCCTTGGAAGCCTGACCACCGGTGTTGGAGTACACCTCGGTATCGAACACGAAAATGTTCACGTCCTGCTTGGAGGCGATAACGTGATCCAGTCCGCCGTAGCCGATGTCGTATGCCCAGCCGTCGCCGCCGAAGATCCACATGGACTTCTTGGCCAGGTATTCCTTCTTGCCCAGGATCTCCAGGCAGAGCTGGCAGGCGTCGCAGCCGCAGTACTTCACGCCGGCAGCCTTGTCAGCCTTTGCCTTTGCCAGCATCTCGGGCACCTTGTCACCGTACAGCTCTTTCGCCTTGGCGCTCTCGAAGAACGCGATGGCTTCATCCGTGGTGCCGACGCTCTCCATCAGAGCCTTGACATATGCCTTGGCGGGCTCGGCGTTGGCAGTACCGTCGTCCATGGTATCCAGCCATGCCTGTGCGGCAGCCTTCAGCTCGGGACGGGCATAGTCGATGGCAATCAGCTCGCGGGTCTTTGCCGCCAGATCCTCGCGGATCTTCTGCTGGCCGACGTACATGCCCAGACCGTGCTCGGCGTTGTCCTCGAACAGGGAGTTGCACCATGCCGGGCCGTGGCCTTCCTTGTTGGTGCAGTAGGGAGAGGTAGCCGCGGGACCGCCCCAGATGGAGGAGCAGCCGGTGGCGTTGGAGATGTACATAT
>CALCRH010000280.1 GCA_937894515.1 uncultured Clostridia bacterium
CGCTGATTGAAACCACCATCGAAAAACTACCCAACAACGGTGAGCTTCTGCAAACCTATCTGGATGTGCAGGCTCGCTTTGACCGCTACTCGGTCAGCAATGTGGCGCTGATTACCGCGCAGAAGCCGGAGGCGACAAAGCTTGCCGACTTCGACAAGTGGAAGAGTCTCGGTGCTTCGGTCAACAAGGGCGAAACCGGCATCGTGCTTCTGGAACCCGGCAAGGAATACACCCGTGGGGATGGCAGCGCCGCCGTTTCTTTCAATGTCAAGAAGGTCTTTGACATTATGCAGACCAATGCAAAACCGGAGCCTGCGCCTACGATTACCCGGAACGAGCGGACGATCCTCAAGGCACTTATCACGAACGTGCCCTGTGAACTGAGAATCAGCAACGATGTTCCGGCGCAGTTCAATGCACAGTACCGTCCCGAGGTCAACACCATCTTTGTCCGTCAGAGCATGGATGGCCCGGATCTGTTCCGCGGGCTTTCGCAGGAGCTTGCCCTTGCCCACATGAACGCGCCGGACTACAAGCGCAGCGAGAATTGCTGGGCGGCCTACTGCGTTTCCTATATCCTCTGCAAGCGTTACGGCATTGCAGTTGATACCTACGACTTCAATGATATTCCTGCGGCTTATCGCAAGATGGATGCAAAGGAAATCCGCAGTGAGCTGACGAAAATCCGCAAGGTGTCCAATGACATCACCAATCAGATGAACCGTGTCATGGAGGACTTGCAGAAGAAGCCGAAGGAACGCGACGACGGGGCTCGATAAGGAGGATATACGGAATGTCTGCAAATGATAAGGTTCTCATCATGAATTCGGATGAGCAGCAGCTTGTGGTTCGGAGCCTCTATGAGCTCCGCAATACGCTGCTTGAAATTGACGGCCCTGTGGAGGACGTGGAAGATGTGCTGATGAAAGTCATTGATGCCCCATCCAAACGAGAAAGACGCAGGATGGATCGTGACGAAAGATAAGTTCAGCCGTCAAAGGCTGATTCTGTACGCCTGCGGCATTCTGCCGGTAATCTGGCTTGCGCTTCTTGTCGCTCCCGCTTTCGGTGACGGCCTGCCGGGATTTCTCTCAAAAGCGAGTGTTGTCTTTGAACACCCGCTGCATATTACGATCTGCGAGGACAGCTTGAAAACTGTCCTCGTTTTCGTTCTCTGCTATGTATTGATTCTGGCAGTGATCCTTTCCGACGATAAGAATTACCGGAGGCGCGAGGAACACGGCTCGGCGAAATGGGGCTCACCGAATGCCGTGAATAAGAAATACGCAGGAAAGCAATTTGATGAAAACAAAGTGCTGACGCAGAATGTGGCAATCGGTCTGGATGGCAGAACGCACAGACGAAATCTGAATGTGCTTGTCTGCGGCGGCTCCGGTGCCGGTAAAACACGCTTCTACGCAAAGCCGAATATCATGAATGCCAACACCAGCTTTGTCTGCCTCGATCCGAAGGGCGAGCTTCTGCGGGATACCGGCAATCTTCTCAAAGAAAAGGGCTACGACATTAAGGTGATTGACCTAATCAACATGGAGAAAAGCCACTGCTATAACCCCTTCGTGTATCTGCGAAACGACAACGATATACAGCGACTTGTCACGAACCTCTTTAAGAACACCACGCCGAAAGGCAGTCAGTCGCAGGACCCCTTCTGGGATCAGGCGGCTATGATGCTGCTTCTCGCGTTGGTGTTCTACCTTCACTATGAAGCGCCGGACGATGAACAGAACTTTCCGATGGTCATGGACATGATCCGAAACGGTGAAGTGAAAGAGGAAAACGACAAGCAGGATTCGCCCTTGGATATGCTGTTTGCCCGTCTTGCAGAACGGAACCCGGAGCATATCGCACTCAAATACTACCGCAACTATCGCTCCGGCAGCGGCAAGACGCTGAAATCCATTCAGATCACGCTGATCTCCCGATTGGAGAAATTCAATCTGGACTCTCTTGCCAGCATCACAGAAACGGATGAAATGGAGCTTTGGAGCATCGGGGAAAAGAAGACCGCGATTTATGCGGTCATCCCGGATAACGACAGCTCCTTCAACTTCATTGTCGGTATGCTCTACACGCAGCTCTTTCAGCAGCTTTACTATCAGGCCGATGTAGTCCACGGCGGCAGGCTCCCCGTTCATGTTCACTTTGTCATGGACGAGTTTGCCAACGTAGCGTTGCCGGACGAATTTGACAAGCTGCTATCCACCATGCGAAGCCGGGAAATCTCGGTTTCGATCATCATACAGAACCTCGCCCAGCTCAAAGCCCTGTTTGAAAAGCAGTGGGAATCCATCGTGGGCAACTGCGATGAATTTCTCTACCTCGGCGGCAATGAGCAAAGCACCCACG
The DNA here is from genome assembly GCA_937894515.1 of uncultured Clostridia bacterium. Classification (GTDB taxonomy): domain Bacteria; phylum Bacillota; class Clostridia; order Oscillospirales; family Oscillospiraceae; genus Vescimonas. The sequence continues at coordinate 2,368 of CALCRH010000280.1, forward strand.
AATATGTGTCTAAGCTTCTCGGAAAGGAAACGATTGACCTGAACACCTACGGGCAATCCCGTGGGCGAAACGGCAATTATTCTACGAACTGGCAGATTGCCGGACGTGAGCTGATGACGCCGGATGAAGTGCGTATGCTGGATAACCAGTACGCGCTTCTTTTTATTCGTGGGGAACGCCCTGTCATGGATTTGAAGTACGACATTCTGAAGCATCCGAATGTGGCGCTTTCAACGGACGGCGGCGCAGCGCCGTATCAGCACGGCGAGGACTCCCGCAGTATTGCGGCTATTTCTCTGAACCCGCAGCTTCTTGAAGAAGATGCGGTCGATATAAACGAAGACCTTCACCACTATGAGATTCTCACAAATGAAGAACTCGAAGAAAAACTTCTGAAATTGGAGGAAATGAAACATGAAGAAGAACATCAATAATTCGCCCCTTACCGCCGAAACGAAGGTCAAAAAGGGCTTTCGGCGCTATGCGACCGCAGTTCTGACGGTTGCGCTGGTGGGCTGCCTTTCCCTCACCGCATTCGCTGCCGGTGATGATCCGCTGACCGTTGTGAACAATCTGTCCACCTTTATCTTCGGACTGATCCGTGCTGTCGGCCTCATTCTGCTCGGTTGGGGTATCGTGCAGGTCGGCCTCAGTCTCCAGTCCCACGATCCCTCGCAGCGCAGTCAGGGGTTTCTCACTCTTGCCGGCGGTATTGTTATCACCTTTGCAAAGGAAATTCTTGACCTCATCGTTGGCTAACCCGACTGACACAACGGGCAGGCCTGATGCTTCAGGTCTGCCCGGATTGGAGGTGAGAATGCTTGTCAGATAATTGGGTAGTGCAAAATCTTGAAAATGCACTGGAAACATGGAATGGAAAACTCAGCGAGATATGGCAGCTCATCACCGAATCGCCGCAGAATTTCAGAGGCGGTGCGATCTGGAATGTGATCGTAAACATCCACGGAGCGTTGCAGGCTGTCGGGCTTGCACTCCTCGTTCTCTTTTTTGTGGTCGGTGTCATGAAAACCTGCGGGAGCTTTGCCGAGGTGAAGAAGCCGGAACACGCACTCAAGCTGTTTATCCGTTTTGCCATCGCAAAAGGTCTCATTACCTACGGCATGGAACTGATGCTCTCGCTGCTGCAAATCGTTCAGGGCGTGATCTCCACGATTATGAACTCGGCGGGCTTTGGCAGTCCGCAATCTACGGTTCTCCCAACGGAAATCGTCACAGCCATAGAAGACTGCGGATTCTTTGAATCCATCCCATTATGGGCGGTCACGCTGATCGGCGGTCTGTTCATTTGGGTGCTGTCTTTCGTGATGATTCTGAGCGTGTACGGCAGATTCTTTAAGCTCTATATGTATACAGCTATCGCGCCGATTCCGCTTTCTTCGTTTGCTGGTGAGCCGACGCAGAACATCGGCAAGAGCTTTATCAAAAGCTATGGCGCTGTTTGTCTGGAGGGTGCGATCATCGTACTGGCCTGCATCATATTCTCTGTCTTCGCATCGTCGCCGCCTACGGTGGACACCTCGGCTGCGGCGGCATCCATGGTGTGGAGCTACATCGGAGAGCTGATTTTCAATATGCTGATACTGGTCGGAGCCGTCAAGATGGCAGATCGGTTAGTGCATGAAATGATGGGACTGTGAGGTAACTATGGAAGTAAAAATCAACCGTGAAATACGGCAATATTCTGAAAAGATGTTTTTCGGACTGTCGCTCAGGCAGTTCGTTTTTTCTATGTTGGCGGTAGGCGTCGCCGTTGGAATCTACTTCGGTCTCAAGCCGATTGTCGGCATGGAGACCGTGACGTGGATGTGCGTTCTCGGCGCATTCCCGTTTGCGGCAATGGGCTTTATCACCTACCACGGTATGACCGCAGAGCAGTTCCTTTGGGCGTGGCTGCGCTCTGAACTGATCGAGCCGAGGGAACTGCACTGCGAACCGCGATCACTCTATTATGAGCTGATGAAAAACAAAATCGAAAACCCGGAAAAGGAGGAAAAGCATGAGCCGAATCGTAGAAAGCGTACTCAAAAGAGATCATGAGCAGTACCGCGTACCGAGAACCGTGCGGGATGTTATTCCCATTGACCAGATTTGGAATGACGGCATCTTTCGCTGCGGAAACAAGTTCACGAAGACATTTCGATTCACCGATATAAATTACTCCGTCGCCAGCCGCGAGGATCAGGAAGTCATGTTTCTGAGCTATTCGGAGCTTCTGAACAGTCTGGATAACGGCTGTGCCGCGAAGATTACGATCAACAACCACCGTATGAACCGGCAGAACTTTGAGCAGTCGATCCTTATGCCCATGCAGTCGGACGGTCGGGACGAATACCGCAGAGAGTACAACGATATGCTCATCGACAAGGCGACCGGCGCAAACGGTCTTACACAGGAAAAGTATATAACGCTCTCTGTCATCAAGAAGGATGTTTCCGAAGCCCGTTCCTATTTTGCCCGTGTGGGCGCTGACCTGAACGCACACTTTGTCAATCTCGGCTCCAAGTGTGAAGACCTTTCGGCTACGGAGCGACTTCAAATCCTGCACAGCTTTTTCAGGCCGCAGGACGAAAACTGCTTCACGTTCCATGCCAGCCGAATGGCGCAGCTCGGTCATGATTTCCGCGACTATATTTGCCCGGACAGCATTGAGAAGCACAGCGACTATCTGATGCTCGGCGACAAATACTGCCGAGCGATCTATCTCAAGGATTATGCGTCCTACATCAAGGACAGCATGATTACGGAGCTGACCGATCTGAACCGAAACATGATGCTCTCCATTGACATTGTGCCGGTGGCAACGGATGAAGCGGTGCGCGAGGTAGAAAGCATCCTTCTCGGCGTGGAAACGAACGTGACAAACTGGCAGCGCCGTCAGAACAGCAACAATAACTTCTCCGCTGTTATCCCGTATGATCTGGAGCTTCAGAGAAAAGAAAGCAAGGAGTTTCTGGACGATCTCACCACCCGCGACCAGCGCATGATGCTCGGCGTCATTACTATGCTGATTACGGCAGATACCAAGGAGCAGCTTGATACGGATACGGAAGCTCTGCTTGCCATTGCGCGAAAGCATATGTGCCAGCTTTCAACACTCAAGTATCAGCAGCTTGACGGCATGAAGACCGTGCTGCCCATCGGCGTGAGAAAGATCAACGCCTTCCGCACTCTGACCACGGAAAGCCTTGCCGTATTCATGCCCTTCAAGGTGCAGGAGATCATGGACAAGGGCGGCATTTACTACGGTGAAAATGCGATCTCCCACAATCTCATCATGTGCAACAAGGAAACGCTTCTGAACCAGTCGGCTATGGTGCTTGGCGTACCCGGCTCCGGCAAGTCGTTCAGCGTGAAAGAAAACATCCTGTTCCTGATGCTGAATACCAAGGATGACATTCTCATCTGCGATCCCGAAGGCGAATATGCGCCGATGGTAGAGGCCATGGGCGACCTCGGTACGACCATTCACGTCGCTGCCGGTGGCAGTGATCGTCTGAACGCCATGTATATGGTAGACGGCTACGGTGGAGAAAACCCGCTGGTTGAAAAGTCTCAGTTCATCCTGTCCCTCGTGGAGCAGATCGATCCGACCGGCGTCGGCCCGCAGCACAAGTCCATCATCGACCGCTGCACTGCCGCTGTCTATCGTGAAGCGGAGCAGTCCGGCAAGATTCCGACGCTCTCCACGCTCCGCGAAAAGCTGTTGGAGCAGCCGGAACCCGAAGCAAGACAGATCGCACTGTCTCTGGAGCTTTACACGACCGGATCGCTTGACATTTTCGGTCACGGCAGCAATGTTGACCTCAACAAGCGTGTGGTGGTCTTTGACATTCACGGCCTTGGCACACAGCTCAAGCCCGCAGGACTGCTTGTAATCACCGATACCATGCTCAACCGCGTCACGCTCAACTGGAAGAAGGGCAAGCGAACCCACGTCTTCATTGATGAGTTCCATGTTGTTTTTGAAAATGAGTTTTCTGCGGCATTTTTCAACTCCGCTTGGAGGCAATTCAGAAAGCGCAATGCTTATCCGACCGCCATCACGCAGAATGTGGAATATCTGCTGGACTCTGTGCAGGCATCCACCATGCTCTCCAACTCCGAGTTCATTGTAATGCTCAATCAGGCGGCTTCTGACCGTGAACGGCTTTCGAACCTCCTGAATATCTCAAACGAGCAGATGAGCTATATCACCAACGCAGACGCAGGCTGCGGCCTCATCAAGTACGGTAGTGCGCTTGTGCCTTTCGTGAACCGTTTCCCGAAGGATACGAAGCTCTATCAGCTGATGACAACGCGCCCCGGCGAGGGTGTCTTTGCTCAGGGGCAGGTCTCTTGACCTGCCCCCGCTTTTTCTTTACAAGGAGGTAAGCATGAGCAGAATTAAAACAAGAGAAACCGTGAAAAGCATCAAGTCGCTGGATAAGGCGGCAATCGCTTCTGAGCGGATGCGGCAGACTGCGATTCGTGCAAAGCAGAAGACCTCTGCGCTTTTGGACAATACCAGCAATTCCTCCAATGAATATGCCCAGGACAAGCTTCAATACGGTATGGAGGATGTGTCCAGAGAAACAGTACACGGCGTTGTGAAAGGCACAAAAAGTACCGTTCAGCGCAGCAAAGAGTACGTTCAAAAGCAGCGTGAAAAGAAACGCCAAGTCAACGAGCAGGCGCAGAATGTTGAAACCGCTGAAACGGCAGCAAATACCGGAACTGCGAATCCCCAGCCCTCCAAGAAACCGGGCGTGAGATCTCAACGGGCAGAAACAGTTAGCGGTTCGCAAACACGCGGCAAGAAATATGCTATGGATTCTGCTAAGAAACGATCTGCGCAAAGTCGGCAGACGCAGACCAATCATGCGGAGCAGGATGCTCCCCAAGGGCGTATTCGAGTGCCGGACAAGACGATAAAGCAGTCGCAGCGATCATCCGGCAGCAGCACGATCAAGACCGCACCCAAAGCGGAACTGCCGGTTTCTGCAAGCCGGGAAATCAAGACAGCGCAGCAGACTTCAAAGGTATCTGTAAAAACCGCAGACGCAACGGCGAAAGCCGCTTCAAAGGCCGCGAAAGAATCTCAGCAGACCGTGCAGCGAATCCGCACAGCGGCGAAGAGAGCCGAAGAGACAGCAAAAAAAGCAGCCGATGCCGTGGCTGCTTCCATAAAGGCGATTATTCAGGGCGTAAAAACATTGGTTGCCGCCATCGCTTCCGGTGGAACGGTGGCAATACTGGCTGTGGTTATCATCATGCTGATTGCGCTTCTTGTCGGTTCCTGCTTCGGCATTTTCTTTTCTTCCGAGGAGAAAAACGACGGGAGCGAGCGAATGTTCCATGTTGTGCGTGAAATCAATACGGAGTTCGATAATAAGATTGAGGGGATAAAGAACTCCGTTGCCTATGACGAGCTGATATTGAGCGGCAGCCATGCACAATGGCAGGACATTCTTGCGATCTATGCGGTCAAGACCACAAATGACACGGATGATCCGATGGAGGTTGCCTCTGTAACGGATGTGAAGAAAGGCAAGCTGCGGGATGTGTTCTGGGACATGACCGAAGTAAACTCCCGAACAGAAAGCGTCACGACCGGCGAGGGCGAGGATGCGGTCACAACCGTCTATCTGTATATTACGGTGACAAGCAAAACGGCGGATGAGATGGCGGCAGAGTACGGCTTTTCAGACGAACAACTGGAGCAACTGCATGAACTGATGGAAACGCAGTATCGTCCGCTTTGGATGTCTGTTATTTATGGCATCAAGCTCGGCGGCAGCGGTGGCAGCGATGATATTGTTGCCGTGGCGCTTTCTCAGATCGGCAATGTCGGCGGTGAGCCGTACTGGTCTTGGTATGGGTTCAGCTCCCGTGTGGAATGGTGTGCTTGCTTTGTAAGCTGGTGTGCCAACGAATGCGGATATATTGAAAGCGGCGCTGTTCCGTTATATGCGTATTGTCCCTTTGGCGTGGATTGGTTCAAATCCCACGGTCAATGGATGGATGGCAGCGAAACACCGGAACCCGGCATGATTATCTTCTTCGATTGGGATGATCGAGGTTCCTCCGGCGAACAAGACGGTTCCGCAGACCATACCGGTATTGTTGAGAGAGTGGAAGATGGCATCATCTACACGGTCGAAGGCAATTCCAGTGATGGCTGCCGTGAGCGGCAGTATGCCGTTGGGCATTATGAGATTCTCGGTTTTGGCCTTATAAACTCTTAAATATCGCGCTGCTCTCTCATAAACATCTGATAGCAAGAACACACAGCGTCGATTATAGACACTGTGTGTTCTTGCTAATCGTTCAATTAGAAGGATCGTATCACTCTGGGTGACCCAGAGTGATACGCATATGTGAATATTTTTTGGCTTCTGTTCAGTGAAAAAGTAGGAGATACTAAGGGTTTGAGTCCATCCCAAAAATTGTGTAAACGTCCATAATGGTGTAGAATAGAGGAGGTATTACTATGTCAAGAAAGAATCGTACGCCGGAAGAAAATGAGCGCAGAGCCAAGATCCGTGAGCTGCTGCAGATGGGCGGCATCAGCAGCATGGACGATATCCAGAATCTGTTCAAGGAAACGATCGCCGAGTTTATGGAAAACGGTCTCGACGCGGAGCTGGATGACGAGCTGGGCTACAGCAAGTACGACTACAAGAACAAAGACACAGACAACAGCCG
>CALCRH010000281.1 GCA_937894515.1 uncultured Clostridia bacterium
GTCGATGATGGCTTCGATGGAATGGCGGGTATTTTTATCAAGCGATATCTCTTCCGCGGTGTCGTAAACCGAGCCGTCGACCCGCACGCGTCTTTCCTTCGAAGCCGCCATGCTCGAGCTGGGCGGAAGTATTCTCGGCTTTTCCGAGGCTGCGTCAAGCTCTGCGGCAGGTATCTCGTCAAAATCGGATTCCAGATCGTAATCCGCATCGTAGGTTTCGTCATAATCCCTGCCGTTCTCCATTCCCGTCACCTCCCTTTTTGAAGCTTCTTTGAAGGTGTTATAGCACATTGCAAAAATTTTTTTGAGAAATTTTTCAAAACAGTTCCGAAATCATGGTGTCAAATCTCCTATAAGTAGAGGGAGAAAACCACCGGGGCATATTTTCTGCCTCAAAACACAGCTAAAGGAGGGTCTGCCATAAAAAATGATCGTATGACACATGACAATACGACATAAATCCTGCGTGAGCAATTCCGCAGGTTCCCGATACATCCGAAACTCCGCAGCAGCCGGAGCTTCGGACTTTTTTTATTTCACAAAACATTACGCAGCACAGCATTGTGCAGAAAGAGAGGCATTATGGAAAAGAGAGCAGATAATTCCTATGGTTATATAACCCGCCGCATCGGAGCTACCACTTTTAAGGTCAAGGTAGTATTCAATGATACCGGGCAGGAAACCATGGAGGATAAAATTTTACGAATTGTTCGCAATGAAGCTATGGAAACGGGCGATTTTTGTGGTATAATGGGAACACCACAAATGAGCCGACAGTCTGAAAGGAGCGCATCATGAGCGTAAATCAGACTGAGGGCAAGATCACAGCTCTATATGAAAGACTGTCCCGCGACGATGACAACGCCGGGGATAGCAATTCTATTGTAAATCAGAAAAAATATCTCGAAGGCTATGCCGCACAGAGAGGCTACTCGAACTGCGTCCATTATACGGACGACGGCTGGAGCGGCGGCAATTTTGAGCGCCCTGCTTGGAAAAGGCTGGTGGAGGATATTGAAGCCGGAAAAGTGGCTCACGTCATTGTAAAGGACATGAGCCGTGTCGGCAGGGATTATCTTCAGACCGGCTTTTATACGGATGTCATGTTCCGTGAGCGAGGCGTTCATTTTATTGCCATTGCAAACGGTGTGGACAGCGACGACCAGACCACCAGCGAATTTGCCCCGTTCCTCAATATCATGAACGAATGGTATCTGAGAGACCTGAGCCGTAAGCAGAAAACCGCGATCCGTGTCAAGGGTGAATCCGGCAAGCCTATTACAAACTGCGTGATCTACGGGTATAAGAAAGACCCGCAGGACAAGCACCACTGGCTGATCGACGAGGAAGCGGCGGCTGTTGTACGAAGGATATTCCGTCTGACTATTGATGGGAAAGGTCCCTATGACATTGCCCGCATCCTCTTTGATGATAAGGTCGAGACCCCCGCTGTCTACTTCGGCAAAAAAGGCATGGGGGTCTGGAAAAGCAAGGGAGAGTATCCGAACCCGTATAACTGGAGCGGCTATATCGTCGGCAATATCCTCTCCAAGCCGGAGTATATGGGCGATACCGTCAACTTCCGTTCCCACAAAGCATCCTATAAGGATAAACACAGTGTCAAAAACCCGAAGGACGAATGGATGATCTTTGAGAACACCCATGAGGCCATCGTTGACCGGGAAACGTGGGAGCTTGCACAGAAGCTCCGCAAAACGCCGAAGCGTATCGACACCATCGGAGAGGCAAATCCGTTCACCGGTCTTCTGTACTGTGCCGACTGCGGAGAAAAGATGTATAACCACCGTTCCAGAGGCAATGCGGAAAAAGGCAATTATCCGTCGGATTTCTTTGACTGTTCCTCTTATACGCTGGCAAAGCAGAAACGGACAAGCGCCTGTCGCGGACACTATATCACGACAAAGAATCTGCGCGCCCTTGTTCTGGACACGATCCGCACGGTCAGCACCTATGCCATTTCCAATCAGGCGGAGTATCTGGAAAAGGTACGGGCAGCGTCGCAGCTCCGGCAGGAGGAGGCGGCAAAGGACGCGAAGCGCAAGCTGAACAAAGACCGAAAACGCATTACCGAGCTGGATACGATCATCAAGAAGCTCTATGAATCCTTTGCCGTGGGACGCATCTCCGAGGAACGCTTTGACGGTCTGCTGAAAGACTATGAAGCAGAGCAGAAAGAACTGACTGCCGCTGTCACCGAAGCAGAGGAACAGCTATCCTCCTACGAGGAAGACACTGACCGTGCAGAGCAGTTTCTTGTGCTGGCAAAGAAGTATACGGACTTCTCCGAGCTGACCACGCAGATGATCAACGAGTTCATTGAGAAGATCATCGTCCATGCCCCGGAAAAGGTGGACGGAGACCGTGTACAGGAGATCGAGATCTATCTGAACTTCATCGGACGGTTCGAGCTTCCCGCACCGGAGCTGACGCCGGAGGAAGAAAAGCGG
>CALCRH010000282.1 GCA_937894515.1 uncultured Clostridia bacterium
AGCATATGTATGACATATACATCATCCTTTGAAGCCTTTGTGGGCCAGTCGAAGTTGTCGTAGCTTTCATTATTGTCATGGTTAAGTGCCATGGCACATATTATTTCGTTATCTTCCGTGCCGACAAACATCTCTCCCTTTTCAATCAGGTCTTTAAGCTGCTCCGGAGCCGGATATATATCTTTTTCCCAACAGGGATGGTATTGCATTCCTTCAAAACCGTCTATTACTGCATAATAGAACGCCTTTACCCTGTCATATTCAGCAGATTTGACTTTTTCAATAATCATTTATATGCCTTTGCTATCCTTTTGCCTTCTTCTCTCATCATCGCTATCACATCGTCTGGGCTGGTAATCTTTACCTTATCTCCAAGTCCCATGATCCAGCCAAGGAATTGTCCGCTTATAGCTACCTGAACGCTGAATGAAAAATGGTTCTCATCTGTTTTTCTAATAAAGATATCTTTTCCGAAACGGTCAATCATGACTCCGGCAAAACTGTTTTCACATTCAAGCGTTACCGTTCTGACTTCTCCGCCAAACATTCCGAAGGTCTTTCTCGCATAATCAGCCATGTCAATGCCCTTATATGAATCCTGGCCTTCACGTTTTTCGTCTATTTCATCGATATGGAGCATCTTATCAACACGATAATGCTTAATCTTCTTTTCTGCATCATCAAACGCTACAAGATAATAGTTCTCATCATCCCAGGAAAGGCCCCATGGACTTACTTTATACAGTGCTCCGTCCTTACGCATTTCCATCTTCTTATCAACATTCCAGTTCCAATACTGGAACGTGATCTTATTGTTATTGTTTATGGCAGAATGGACGGTGTCGACATTGTAAAGGATGCTCTCGTTCATAGTCTTAACGCGTCCCTGAACATATACCTGACGGTTAAGCTGCTTTGCCTCATGCTCGCTGCATAAAGTCTCAAGCTTCTTTATAAGCTCGCGAGACTTCCTTTCTGTAATAAACTTTGCAGACTGCACTGAATCCACCAGGAGTTTAAGCTCCGGAAGCTGGAATGATCTACTTACGAGATGATACTCTGTGCCTTTTCCTACCTGCCGTGCCTCAATTTCAAATCCATAATCATTTAGATATCCAATATCGCTATAGATACCTTTTCTCTCCGCATGAATACCGTATCCATCAAGTGCATTTATTATTTCCGGCATGGTGATTCCATGATCATTATCGGTTTTCTCCGAAAAGATTTTCATCAGATATGTTATCTTAAGTTTTTGATTATCCTGTCGTGCCATAACTATTCCCTCCTGTAAAAGAATATGAAATATGGTGTACCATTAATAGTATAACTCAAAAGGCACATTCTGCTATTTAGAAATAAGGCAAGAGTTTCTTTCCATAGCGGAATAAACAATGCTGGGTAGTATAAAATGCATATTACGGCCAATCGGTACGGCAGCGGTCTAATGAGCTGTAAACATTTATGTAGTGCCTGATAACCATTGACAATTTGAAGAATGAAAACTACAATAATTTGCGAATGAATCGCAAATTGGAGGTGCTTGCGTGGCGAAGTATATGACGAAACAACGGAAAACTCTGCTCGATTATTTCTCGCGTCATACCCACGAAGCGCTATCGGCAAAACAGATTGCGGATGCACTTGGCGAGGATCAGATCAGCGCCAGCGCTGTGTACCGGAATCTGGCTGCACTCGAGGAAGACGGGCTTCTGAAGCGCGTCAGCAAACCCGGAAGCCATGAGGCATTCTTTCAATATACAGACGATTCAAGATGCCACGAGAAGCTGCATCTTTCCTGCAAACGGTGCGGGAAAATGTACCACATGAACACATCCGGGGCTGAGTTACTGATCCGAACGATAGCGGAAAAAGAAGGATTCTCCGTTGATCGGTCAGAGACCGTTTTGTACGGACTGTGTGAAGCCTGTCAGAGAACATAAATGAAGGGAGGAAAACATCATGTCAAAGAAAAACCGTGTTTTGACTGTACTGCTTGCAATGGCGGTTTTGTTCGTGATGCTTTCCTCTTCCTGCTATATTGCCATTGAAGTCGACCATGATTGTGTTGGCGAAGACTGCCCGATCTGCTATCAGATCAGTGTTTGCGAACATACGCTGCGATCTGTCGGTCAGGCTGTTCTCGTCGGGACCCTTGCTGTATTCATCGGCGTTTTCATGATCTCTCTGCCTGCTTTTTCAAAGAAGCTGGCATATCACACGTCTCTTGTATCTCTCAAGGTAAAACTTTCGAATTAAACAAGAACTGACTTCACAAGGGAGCAGTCTATCCTTTTCGGGATAGGCGTATTGGCGTTTGCCTCTTCCTTGTATTTTTGCACCTATTTTCAGTTCCTAATAATTCGGAGGTTTATTTTTATGCGAAAAATCATTTCTGTTCTGCTTGCCGTCCTGATGCTTGCAGGCATTCTCACCGGCTGCGGCAAAGTGCCCACAGGCAATAACGAAAAACTGTCCATCGTGACTACCATCTTCCCGGAATACGACTGGGTGATGAATATTCTCGGCGAAAAAGCCCCTGACGCTGACGTCACTATGCTCCTTGATAACGGTGTTGATCTGCACAGCTATCAGCCCAGTGCAGACGATATCATCAAGATTTCCCGCTGTGACCTCTTTATCTACGTTGGCGGCGAATCCGATGGATGGGTTGAGGACGCGCTGAAAGAAGCGACCAATAAGGATATGGTCGTGATCGACCTTCTCGACGTGCTCGGCGATGCCGTCAAGGAGGAAGAGGTCAAGGAAGGTATGGAAGCCGAAGAACACGACCACGATCACGAAGATGAGCATGACGAAGAGGAGCACGACCATGAGGAAGAAGCCGAATACGATGAACACGTCTGGCTCTCCCTGAAAAATGCCGCCGTTCTCGTTAGCGCGATCCGTGACGCGCTCGTCTCACTCGATGCCGAAAACGCGGACAGCTATACCGCCAGTGCTTCTGACTATATCGAAAAACTCAATGCCCTTGACGCAGACTATCAGGCAGCCGTCGATACAGCAAAGGTCAAGACTGTTCTATTTGGAGACCGTTTCCCGTTCCGTTATCTTGTTGACGATTACGGACTCGATTATTATGCCGCCTTTGTCGGATGCTCCGCAGAAAGCGAAGCCAGCTTTGAAACCATTGCGTTTCTCGCAAACAAAGTGGATGAACTCGGACTTTCCGCCGTGCTGACGCTGGAAGGAACGAACCACAAAATTGCGGAAACCATCGTCTCCACCTCTAAGAACAAATCCGCACAGATTCTTTCGATGGATTCCATGCAGTCCACCACGTCGGGCGACGTCAAAAACGGTGCGACCTATCTCTCCATTATGGAAAAGAATCTCGCCGTTCTGACGGACGCTCTGCAGTAAGGAGGAAAAACGATGGCGCTGCTCACCTGTCAGGATCTCTGTCTCGGATATGACGGCAGGGAGATCCTGCATAATCTGAATTTTGAAATACACACCGGAGATTATCTCTGCATCGTCGGAGAAAACGGCTCCGGAAAATCCACGCTGATGAAAACCGTTCTCGGCTTACAGCAGCCGATGTCCGGCAAAGTCCTGACGGGTGACGGCCTTGCACAGAACGAAATCGGTTATCTGCCTCAGCAGACGGTCGTGCAGAAGGATTTTCCCGCTACGGTGTGGGAAATCGTTCTTTCCGGCTGCCAGGGACGGTGCGGACTGCGCCCGTTCTATACGAAAGAGGAAAAACAGCTTGCAGAGGACAACATTGAAAAGATGGGCATTACCCACCTGACAAAGCGCTGTTACCGCGAGCTCTCCGGCGGTCAGCAGCAGCGTGTTCTGCTTGCCCGTGCGCTCTGTGCCACAAAGAAAATGCTGCTCCTCGACGAGCCGGTCTCGGGGCTTGATCCGAAGGTCACGGCGGAAATGTATACACTCATCGAAAAACTGAACAAGGACGGCATCACCGTCATCATGATCTCCCACGATCTGAACGCCGCGCTGACCTATGCCAGCCATATCCTGCATATCGGCGATACGGTCTTTTACGGTACAAAAGCCGAATACCTTGCAAGCAGCGTGCAAACAGGGTTCGGTATGAAGGGCGGTGAGCAGTAATGGGATTTTTTGAAAAGCTGGCTCTTTATTTCGAGTATCCCTTTGTGCGCTATGCGTTGATCGTCGGTGTGCTGATTTCGCTTTGTTCTTCTTTGCTCGGTGTGACGCTGGTGCTGAAACGGTTCTCCTTTATCGGCGACGGATTGTCACATGTCGCCTTCGGGGCTATGGCCATTGCCGGAATTCTGAATCTGACCGATAAGATGCTTCTGGTTCTTCCGATTACTGTGATCTGTGCCATTTTGCTTCTTCGCACCGGGCAGAATACGAAGATCAAGGGTGATGCTGCGATTGCCATGATTTCTGTCGGAGCATTAGCCTTCGGTTATCTCCTGATGAACCTGTTCTCCACATCCTCCAACCTCTCCGGAGATGTGTGCAGTACATTGTTCGGTTCCACATCCATTCTT
>CALCRH010000283.1 GCA_937894515.1 uncultured Clostridia bacterium
CACAAAATAAAGACCGTTGCCTTGACTGGCTTCCTGTTCTCTCTGGCTGTTGAATTTGTCCAGATGTTTGGCTGGGGTTCTTCTGATATCAATGACCTAATGACAAACACAGCTGGAGCCTGTGTTGGATTTATGGTCTATTGTCTGATGTCCAGAATCCTGCCTGTAAATCTGAAAAAACAGCTTCAATCCAGACAGGTTAATGCTTTTGCTGAAGTGCTTCTCTTTACTGTTTGCACATTTGTCATCATGGTCACAGCTCAGACTTGGTTCGTTCATAGTGTTCTGAATATTCCATAAATCCCAGTTTGTATGCGAAAAGAGCCCTGCTTGTGCAGAGCTCTTTTCGTCATCTATACAGTTTTTCAAGCATCTCGTCGATGGGGTCGGTGTATCGGCCTTGGCTTTGGAGTGTGTTTCGCAGAGCAATGAGGCTCTGACAAATCAGCCGGTATTCTTTGGGCGTCACCCTCACATAGACATCATTTTTATGTTTGAACATTTGCCATCCCTCCTTGCACTTTGAGCATATCGCATTTCAGAAAGAATCGCAAATGTGCAAAATCTTTTTCGCAGAAGAGCCAGCCCGGATGGGCTGGCCCTTTTGCATATAGGGATAGAGTTTAGGAATCGCCGGTGAAATCGTCCTCGTACATGGAGCCCTTCACGGTAATGGTGGAGGTCTTCGTTTCGGTGAGCGCAGTTCCATCGGCCTTGGTTGCCGTAAAGGTCAGCGTCAGCGTATAGGTTCCGTCTTTCGTTTCAACAGGAATATACACGCATCTCTGACGGGAGGGACTGGAGCTGTTCTTCGGGAACTCAAAGGTTCCGGTGGACGTTTCCTGAAGCGTTACAGTCTTTGTACCGCTGCCGAAGTTGTAGGTCATCACCATCTTGGCATTGGTCACGCCGCTGTGAGAGCCGCTGACATTGGCAAAGATGCCGTAGCCGGACTTGATGCTGTCGCCGCTGAGATCGGCATCCAGCGCATCGGTGAGGTCAATATCGTCAATGGCGATTTTGCCGTTTGCACGGAACGTGGCTTTGATGGTGTGCGCCTGCGTGATGTTAGAGAAGGTGTAGCTTGTGACAGCCCCGACGCTCTTGCCGTCAACAATCACATCAGCGATTTCGTAGCCGTCCTTCGGCTGAATGGTATAGGTCTTGGAAGAACCATACGTTACGCTTGCCGTACCGGACGGAGAGATCGTGCCGCCTGTGCCGCAGGAAGCGGTAATGTTGTAGGTCAGCTTTTCAAACGCTGCCGTGATGGTATGCGCCGTTTTCACATTGCTGAAAGTATAGGTGGTAATGGTTCCCTGATTGTTGCCATCAACCGTAACGGACTTGATCTTATAGCCAGTATTCGGCGTGATTGTGAAGGACTGGCTCTCGCCCTTCTTCACAGTTACCTCGCCGGACGGGGAAATCGTACCGCCTTCATTGCAGGAAGCGGTGATCTTATAGGTTGCGGTGATATTCGTGATGAAGAAGCCGCCGCCGGAGCTGGAGGTGGACGAAGGTTTTTTTCCGGTGCCCTCATAATAACCGCCGTCGTTGTACTCCTCGGAGTCGCCGGTGTAGTTGTAGGAAGCACGGGTAGCCTGCGCCGCATCATGGGCGGCCTCCTTCTGCGCCTTTGCAGCAGCAATCGCAGCAGCATCGCCGGAGGCAACAGCGGCCTTGTAAGCGTTGTCTGCATTGATGTAGTCCTGCTTCGCCGCTTCCAGATCAGCCTGAAGCTTTGCGGCCTGTGCGTTAGTCAGACCGAGAAGCTCCTTTGCAACAGCGGCTTCGGCTGCGGCAGAGCTTATTGCATTGGTGTTGCCGTAGTTGCCTGTGGAGGAGACATTGTAGGCGTCGTTGTTGTATGCCGTCTGCAAGCCCTGATTGGTACCACCATTGGACTTATACGAGGAAATAGAGGAAGAACTGTATGAGTCAACAGAAGTGGAAGAAGTCCTGCCGCTGGAAGTGGTAGTTGTATAAGTGGAGGTGTGCTGTTTTCCGTTACTGGAGCCGGAGGAAGAAATCGTACTGCCCGAAGAGGTGGTAATGTTCCATGTTCCGGAGGAACTGTTGAAGGTTGCACTGCCGCCGCCGCTGGCAGCCTGATTCGCAAGAGCTACGTTTGCCGCATGGAGTGCGTCACAGGTGGCTTTATCGCCGGCTGCATTGGCAACGTGCCACGCTGCCGAGTTTGCCGCCATCTGATCTTCGACACTGGTTGCGGCAAAAGCCCCAACAGAAAGCGCAGCGATCAACATGACCGCTGCGCAGATAGAGCCGATGACTCTCTTGTATTTACTTTTCATTGGATGGCTTACCTCCTTTATTAGTAAGCTGCTCCTGCCGACACAAAGGTGTTGACGCCGACAGGGGCGTTTGTAATGGTGTTCATATGAACATCCACGGGGATGAACAGATCCACATCCTTGTAGAGCTGGTCAAAACCGAATCTGCAAAGCATTGCCGTTTCGTAGCCTTCCAGCTCGGTCGGCTTGACGTTCAGACGAGCCTTAACGATGCCGCGGACTGCACAGGTGTTGTTGTTGACGTTATCCTCCTGATAGATGCAGGAGGTATCCGCAATGAAGGTGACGGTCAGACGCTCGGACTGATAGTTCGTTTCGGCAATCGCCTCGTCCACGACAGCCTTGAAGAAAGCGTCAGCGGAAGGCTTGGACAGATGCTTATTCAGCTTGGCAAAGTCGTAATCGAGGAACTTGCACTGCGTATAGGCGTACAGATGCTCTCTGGCGTTTGCAAAGTTCTTAAAGCTGTCACGGTCGGTGCCGTAGAAGAACTTGAGACCTTCGGCGTCCTTCCTTGCCTTGGCTGCTTCATAGCCGGAAGCGGCAGTAGAGGTCGTATAGGGCAGGTCTCTCAGCATGGTGATCTGCTCTGCCGTCAGCTTGTCAGCATAGATGCCAACCGTCTGATACACTTCGCTGTAATCCACGACTGCGCCGAGAGCTTCGGCAACGAAACGAATGGGAACATAGGTGCGTCCGTCCTTCAGCACGGCGGCAGTATCCATCTTGACCGTATCGGTCTTGGTGTTTTTCGTCACCTTCATATCTGCATTGCCGATGGTGATAGCGACCTTGACGCCGTTCTTGGCGATGTTCGCAGTCTGCGTCTTGCCATCCCATGTGACGGTAGCGCCGAGCTGTTCCGTTACGAAACGGACGGGAATCATGGTGCGGCCATTGTTATCAATGAAGGGCTGACCGTCCGGGAACGATACCACCTGACCATTGACGCGAACTGTCGGGCCGCTGTTCGGCAGTTCGGCTGCCATTGCACCGGTACACAGGAGCGTACAAAGTGCAAGAACAACGCAAAGGATGCTTGTGAGCTTCTTTTTCATTTGGAATCCTCCTTATAGAATGAAGTATAAAATGAAACACGCTATAACATAGGCGGGAGCAACATAGGAGCACAGCGGGATGTGCCGATTCGCCTCGTTCTTTTTCTGAATGAAGCCAATTACCATTGCTACAATACCGCAAAGCAGCAAAACTATCAACACCGTCGGAACTCCGGCAGAAAAAGCAAGCGCACTCAGCAGCTTGAAATCTCCACCCGGCGTCTCACCGTTTGTCAGCTTTGCAGCCAGAAGAAATGAACTGGCAATCATGGCAAGTCCCGCAAGCCGAAAGAGGATCAAATGCGGAGCTGAAATGAGACCTGTCAGCATCAGCACAATCGGCACGGCATTCGGTATCTCACGTCTTTTATAGTCGATATAGCCGCCGTATGCAAGGATGCAGCAGTTCACAGCCATGCAGATGTATGAAATCATGGCCGTACCTCATTCCAGATCGTAGTTCGTCGAGCGAACCGTAAAGTTGAAAGTCACATCCCGGAAGCCGAACTGCGAAAAGACGGTTTTGAAACGGATGGTTCCTTTTGCAGTCAGCGAGGGAGGACTTGTCGTTGTGCTTACGCTCTTGATCTTCACAGTGTAGTTGTCTGGAAAATCCAACAGCACGAATGCGCGGAAATCCAACTGAGCCTGCAAGGTTTTGAGCCGCAGGTCTTTATCAGCGCGATATCTATCATCAATGTTGCTTTCAACTGCGCTGTTAGCGGCCCTTTGAAGAATTGCCTCAGCTTGTTCGTAGCGATAGTAGGTTGAACCCATTTCAATTACAAGGAAGGTCAGAAGCAGGATGCAGAACAGAAGACCGATCAGAATGATCGTGAGGGAACCTTTTTTGTCAGACAGGAGCTTTTTCATCGTTTCCAATAGACCTCCGACATTCCCTGTAGCTCCACGTTGATTGGCAATCGCAGATACTGCGTCGATGCGCCGAAGCGCATGATCGGTATGGTGTAGTAGGCGCGGAGCTTCACAGTGAAATCATCCCGAAGCTGGATCTTCCGGCTTTGAAAATAGCTCGCCGTGACATTGATCTGCATATCCTCAAATGTGTCCCCGCCCATGTCATGGGCAATGTTATACGCTTCGGCGGAGTTGTACTGTCCTGTCACTTCAATATTGCGGACAACCTTTCGTGTGATGAAGGCTGCATTGTAATACGCCATGACATAGACCAGTGCCGAAACGAGCATCGCAAAAACAAGAATCAGCACGGCGGAGGTAAAGATGAACTCGACTGCCGAACTCCCGTCTTTGCGTCGCAGAATCTTCCTGACTTTATCCGCCATGCTGATTCCCTCGCTTTACCAGTTCGCGTTGAGCTTCTGGCTCATGGACTGGAACATACCGGTGAAGAAG
>CALCRH010000284.1 GCA_937894515.1 uncultured Clostridia bacterium
TAATATTTTCGGCTTTTTCTGATTTTGGATAGACTGTAACACTTAAACATGACGCCTAATGTCAGGGTTGAGAAAATATTTCTCTCTGAAGACACCATAGCCCGGTCTTTTTTTCGTTTTTGGTCTGGGTTATTTTAGTCCAGACTACTTTTCTCTGCTAAAGCACAATGTTATTCTTTGAATATGTTCTTCCGCAAAGAGTTCTCAACATCCTATTTGTTCCAAACGCCCCGGATGTTACGGGAAGTCAACAGGCGGCTGTCTGCTCACAGCTCCATGGGAATCTCACCCCCGGTCTGTTTCGTCACCGGTCTGTACGAAGAAAGTATCATTGACCCTTATGCACGTCTTTGCAGTACAGAGAGCAACTCTGTATCCGGCAGCGGGACTTCTCGCTATTCGCCTTTTCTCGGGAACCGGAAACTCCGGTCCCGGCGGTGTATTCGCGTACCCCTGCCCGTGCTCGATACATAAGGAATGTACCTGCTGACTTGTTTATTCAGTTGTCAAGGTATTCGGGACTTTTGATCACTTTCGCCGGGTTCAGGAATATTTTGCCCTCTACTATCTACTGGACATTTTTTGACCGTTTCTAAAGCAAATTTCGAAAATTTTTCATTTTCTCTGTTTTGCACAATTTTATATGCTGTTTTTATGACGTTTATTCCCGGAGAAAATTTACCCCTCTATATCTATATGTACATTTTGAGGGGTGTAAGTTGCACGTTTTTGAGAAATACTGCAAAAAGAGTTGTTTTGTCGAAAAACTTCGACCGATTCCGATCTCTCTCTGTTCTTTTTTGTGGCTGCCACAACCGCCACAAAACCGGAAGTGTGGCAGGTGTGGCGCCTGTGGCGGCTGTTTTTAATAACAGAGAAGCCCGCCGTTTTTGTTTTATATTTCTGTGTTATTCAGTTTTGGTATTTTATTTACGCTGTGACATCGAAAAAAAGCCCTCCACTTATTGGGACAAAAAAAGCCGAAATGTAAGGCATTTTTCTGATTGTTTACAGAATGTTTACAAATAACGGTAAAAAGATGCCTTCACTTATTAGGACAAAAAAACCGCAAAAAGTGCAGTGTTCTTATGATTATTAACAGAATATTCACAAAACTCGACAAAAAGAGCCTTTCCAGCTAAAGGAAAGACTAAATTTGTTATGATATACAGGCTTATGTGTTATAGTAAGTGGTCAAATTTTCCCGTTGGAGAGAACCGGCTTAGTTATTCGGATCAATTCACTTTTTTCTCAACGATCCGAATACTGATATCCGTATTGTTTCCGTCCGGTGAATGCTGCTTCTTTGTCACGACAAAAGAGAAACTGTCCGAGAGAAAAGACCAAAACCGAGAGGCGTTATCGCGATCAATTTCTATGTGATAAAAAGTTTTTCCATCGCTCATACATATATCAGCTCCTTAAATAAAATCTCCTCCGCAGCGTTGCGGTAGCTGTTCATCAGTCCTACCCATTTCATCGGATCGGTACGCTTGAGCGCTTCATCGCATTTTTCTCTCTCGGCAAGTGATTTCACGGTCTGTTCAAGTATCTCGTTTGCCTGCTCGTCCACGTCCCGCAGATGACTTCTCAATTCTCCGTCCATCTGCAGCAGCGTGTACGTCCCTCGCCGATGCTCTTTCAGATATGATTCTCTCAACATTCCGTACTTTCCGAGAGGAGGATATTTCTCCTGCGGCGGTAAGGTCAGATCGGGAATGTAGTAGTCCCCGTGAAGCGTGTAGCCGATGCCGGTCTTTTCATCTGTAATGTGCTTTTCCATAAACAAAACCTCCTGTTTTTTCGGTAGTTTCATTGTACCGAAAACCGGGAGGTCTGTTAAATGTGCGAATATATTATAGTAATACAGATTTCATAATGGTTATTGTTGTAAATAATACAAAACCAATGAAAAATACTGTAATAATATTTTGTGAATTCATGTGTGTTTTAAGGCATTGAAATTTATAATTCATCTATGGCGGATAACAAAGTTTTTGCATACTGAATGGCTGAAGTATTTACCATTTTTTTCGTTATTCCCAGTATCCAAAAAATCAGTAGAATAACATTGAAAATAAAGGCACAATAGAATTCAAGAGAGACATTGTCTCCGCTTTTAAGGTGTAATGCAATGTATATTATCAAGAAACATGCTAATAATGAACATAAAAAAATACCGATAGGTTTGTTGATATAAAGATTCTTACAAAAGCCGTAATTGATGTTTTCCTCTAAAACAAGATGATTGTCTCTTGTGTGAACTCGAAGATATACTACAGCACTATCGCAACACTTTTTAAGTGTTTGGGAATCTGTCGAATTGTTGAATGGTGAAAAAGATTCATCAATAGTTGCCAACTTACGATAATATCTCTCTTTTGTTACGGAATCGATTGTTTGATCATTTTGACTTAAAAAATCTGATGCATAATTTCTCCGAGAGTTTCTTCCCTGAAATCTACGCTGAAGAAGCGGAATATAGTTTGTAAACGCTAAGAGCACAAACACGAAAACAGAAGAGGAAGCAATAGTAGAAACCTTATTAAAACATAAAAAAAATGTTACGGCGATTGGGGCAAGTAAAATAACGCTGGCGCTCAGTCTGGCACGAATATTATATGCATCAAGAAGATCTAATTTCATATTCTTCCCTCCTATTTATAGTGTTATATACGCAGATTTAATACGATTCATTATTTCGCCGGGAGCATTATATAAATTCAGCTCTGAGTCTGAAATATCAAAGTTGAAACCAAAAGGCGTTCCATCTCGAAGCAAGCATAAACTCCCTGACACATCGGGAACGAATATCGTCTTCTTTGATGCGTATTTTTTAAAGCTGACACCAAAGCAGCTTGTTATTACAATGTTTTTCTCGGGTATCTCATCAATTTTTGAGTCAAGATATTCTTGAACGTAATTTGTATGACCAGTAATGAAAAGAATACTTGGCCCGTTGGCACCGACAGGTGACAAAGGAATGTATCTTCCTTCCGGATGCCCCGGAAGGAAGAACATATGGAAAACATCATACAGATAGCTTTTACGGGAAGCAAGTTCGTTTATTTGACTTTTATGTAACAAATAGCGCATACTCAAAATCCCCAAAAATACGACCTGATAGGTGAAGTTACTTTGAATAAAGCGGCATCACACAACTGGTCCCCACTGATTGTATTGTAAATTGCATAACCACGAGGATGAGTCTTCTTGAGATTATCGGATCCGCCGTTGCTGTCACCAGTGTTATCTGATACGAAGTATATTGTATTGTTATCCTTCTCTGCAAAAATATCTTCAGCTTGTTCCAGCTTTCCGTGGTGTGGCAGTTGAATTGCCGAATGCGATTTAACCACATCTTTAATTGCTTCGAAGCTACTATCGCCAGTTAGGAGGAGTTTTTTATTTCCTCCGAAGTCTACAGATACTTGAGTGCTGACTGCGTTTACGA
>CALCRH010000285.1 GCA_937894515.1 uncultured Clostridia bacterium
CTTTACGACCGTCGAAGGCTGCTCCAAACTTTGCGCATATTTTGCAATAGCCATGCACGCCTCCATAATCAATATGTAGGCGGTATGCTATCTGCTTTTCATCACGAAAGTATTATAGCATATCGCGGAGCCGTTTGCAACCGGTAAAATTATCCATCACTCAGAAGCGTAATGAGCGAAGCGGATAACTCTTTTTCGTCCTTGTAGTTCACCTTGACGGTCACATCCCCCACCTTGAAAAGATAGGGGTTGCCGACCTGCGTGAGAAAACTTTCCACACGCTCGGCGACCGGCTTGGAAGCATCGATTTGCACTTCCCGCAAATCAGTGATCACTTCCGCTGACGAAAAATCGGCTGCACTGCATTTTGTAAGTTCGGCAGAACTCAGCATTTCATCACCATCCAATTATAGTATTGCCAAGAATTAGCAGAGTAATCTCCTTGACTGCCTACAATATGGTGTGAAAAAATGCCCGAAATCAAGAAAAGTAGCAAAAATCAGTTGATTTTTTGAAAGCAAACACATTATCGGCAAAATATCAATAGAATTTTGCCAGTAAATTTTTGATTTTTGCCGATAGCGAAATCAGTTCTCGGCGCATCCGCCATTGATCCGCTTTTGCAGTATGGTGGCATTCACACTCGAAAGTATACACATCCCGTCCTTTAAGATGATCAGCGAACGGGTTTCCTTATCGGATGTCAGGTTGACTACTTTCGGGGAATCCCTGTCGATTTTCCACTTGATGAAAAGCCGCCGCACCTTGTCCGCATCGGCGGATATGACCACATCTATTTGGTCATAGATCACGAATGATTTGTTGCCGATATTGATCGCTTTGTCATACATTGTCGCTCTCCTCCTTTCTCCGTTTTGAAATCCGGCAAATCGGCTCGTCCAGTGCAGGATCAATGATATAGGTGATAAGATGGTTGCTCAAATCCCGCAAGGTCGTCAGATAAACCTTTACACCGTTCATGACCAAAATATCCCGCCGCTTTTGCACCCATCTTTCGATCTGCGGCAGCAGTTTATCTTTTGCATCACTACGGCTTCGAACAATGAAATAAATCTTTTTCGATATTTGCTTGAGCCGGTCGCATTTGCCGTCGAAATCCTCCTGATTGTGATTGCCGCATTCCACCTCAAAAAAGGTTGGCTGTGCAGAACCCCAAGCGATCACATCCGGAATACAAGCTCCGCCGTTTGGCAATAAAACCGTGTTTTCTTTTCGGTCGGTCGAAATGCGAGTGAAGCCCAATTTGCTTTGCAGAATAGTTTTTACATCCTTGATCATATATCCGTGCAAAACGCTGTTGTGATTGGCGATCATCCGCTCCCGTTCCGATTTGGCGGGAGTTTTTCTGTACAGCTTCATATAGACGGTTTCTCCTGCCGGCGTGAGCGACAGGATATTCAGCCGTCGGTATCCCGTATGGATGCTTTGCGATTTCAAAAGATTGGCGATGATCAGACTTTTGATGGATCGCCATACGCTGTCCTTGCTGTGGCAGATATGTTCTTCGTCTATCAAGTCGTCAATCACGGTTTGGATCGCTTCTTTTTCTTCGGAAATGCCTTTGGATGCAATGATCTTGAAAGTCATCAGGTCGAGGTGATTCAGCCCTTTGATCATTTCCTCGACCGTTACGCTTACAAGCGGACTGTCATTTTCGTTGTCATGGATTAA
This sequence comes from uncultured Clostridia bacterium, assembly GCA_937894515.1. Classification (GTDB taxonomy): domain Bacteria; phylum Bacillota; class Clostridia; order Oscillospirales; family Oscillospiraceae; genus Vescimonas. The sequence continues at coordinate 1,693 of CALCRH010000285.1, forward strand.
ATAATTGCTCATTTTCTGAATTCTCCTTTTCGTTATGATTTGTTTCATTTTCGTCTGTGAAAACTGCGGCGAACGCATCGTTTACAATGATTTCGGTGTCAAGGTGGAGCAGTTTTGCGTTGGCGGCGGAGTTGGTTGCCGATTCCATACAGTCAAGCAAGGCAGAGTAAAACTTCGTCATGGCAAGCTCATAAAAAGCACACAGTTTTCTGTATTGGTATTGGTCGGGTGTGCAGAATAGTACTACTTCTTTGGCGAGCATTTTGAGTCTGAAATCGTCCATGACTTGAATGAGCCGGTCGGTGACGATTGTTTTTGCTCTTTGGGGATGCTCCGTATTATACCGAATGCACTTGCGGATGATTTCCTTGATTTCTTCGGTGGCGTGTCCCTTTTTCATCTTTTTGATTAAAGCAAGTGCATCGGGATTCGTCACGACGATCCTGCCGTTGACCGGCTTGATCTCTTCGGCAGTTGAAAGCTTATAAGGAATCACCGCATATCTTCCTTTGGCATATTCACGCAGAATGCTGTTTACATATCTGTTGAATGTCCTCGGCGGAAGTGCCTCTTTCCAACGGATCAAATCCTCATCCTCGGTCGGGATCACCAAATGAATGATTTTCTTCTTTTGCATAACAACGCTCCTTTCACTGCGGTAAATCTCTGTCCAAAATCGCCTTGTACTCGAAAAATTGCTGTTGGTACTTGTCGGGTTGGTCAGCGAACAGATTTTTTACATTCTCGGTGTCCCGGAGATCCTTTTCAAATTTCGGCTTCAAAATGCGGATGCTGATTGAAGGGTGGTTTGGCATTTTGCGGTTGTGCCGGATATACTCTTTGAGTATTTTTTTGATCACCGTCGTAAAACTGCCTTTTTTGATTTTGTACTTATCCTTCATCTCTTTCACAAGGTCAGCCGGAAGATCAAGCTTCGTGCTTGTTTTCGGAACGCCGGAATCAATCAAAAAGGAAATCGGTGCATCCGGGATCACCCCTTCCAGATCGCTTCGCAGGATTTTGATGACGGTTTCGTTGAACTTTCTTTCGGGCAGTGCCTTTTTGAAAGCAATGATCGCCGCATCTCTTTTGGTCAGTGCCATGTGAATCTTCAAAAAAATTCCTCCTTTTCATTTTGTTTGCTTTCAATATGGTGTGAAAAAACAACCGAAATCAAGAAAAATACAAAATTTAAGCAAATTTTTTGTTGATCGTCAACTTTTATATGAGAAAAAACAGGCGATTTCAAGAAAAATACAAAATTTTCTCGTGAAAAATAAAAAATCCGTTTCGTGACGAAAAACGGATCGAAAAAATTTTAGGGACATCGGTTATCACATAAAACCAAACCGCAGACATTTGCATTGCCTGCGGTAATTTTTTTGTTTTTTGATACTTTTCTTGATTTTAAGCAAAAATGTTGACAGATTGATAGTACCAAATTTTAAAAATAGGAAGGAGAATTTCAAATGGCAAAGAAAACAAAGAGAACAAAAATCGGAAAAGAGGTGAACCGTTATGGCAGGTAATACGAATTACAAACAGATCGCCGTCTACAAAAACCGCAAGGCACTGATTGAGTTTACAGATGACACTCGGTATGAAAAGAAAGCGATGGCGTGGCCGTTCGAGCGAACATCCCGCATTCGTGTGAATGCCAAGGACTACAGCGAAGGAACCGGGAATTGGGCGATCGATGCACATCACAATCTTTCGCATGACGAATTTTTTCGGTTATCCGATGCACTGACGGGTGCGAAAGAAAAAGTGACTGAGGACTGTACCCGGTGCAAAAAGTATCTCGAACTGCTTCGGGGATTGCAGCAAGGTACTCCGTCTGTGAACGAAAATGAGCTTTTGGTCAAGAAAATCGCCGAAGCCGAAGAGGAACTCAAAAAGCTTCAAGCGGGTTATGTATTATTCAATGAACGAAAAATTCTCAATTATGAGAAGTACATCAACCCGGAGAATGAAGAAGAACGGCAGGTCACGATGCTCAAGGTATCTTATCTTCCCAAGTATAACTTCCTATATTATTCTGAATTAACTTTACACATTGTAACAATTTATCCTAAAAAAAGCAAAATATTATTATTGATAATAACGGTATGGGTTATTTAGTTAACATGCCGTTATCGTCAT
>CALCRH010000286.1 GCA_937894515.1 uncultured Clostridia bacterium
GCCTTCGTCCAGTCGGTCTTGCTCTGGTTCTCTTCCGTGGTCTCACGGATGATCTGCTCGATGCTGGGCTGGGCATTTTCTTTTTTGTTCATCATTGTTCAATGCATCTGCCGCTCTTTACAGCCCGTTATAGTGGTACATAAGAGGAACGATAAGCTCGCGTTGATTTGACAGCGGATCGTTCTCAACGGAAACCGTGCCGTCATCATTGAAGATCATCGTTTCACGCTTCTCCAATGAATACTCCGGCCATTCAACGCCGTTGTAGCTCGGATCGGCAAATTGTGCAAAGCTTGCCCATGCTCCGCAGACCTGATCGGCAAGCTCGTGGATGACAGGCCCGGAAACCATTTCCTGTTCTTTCTCGAAATTATGGAAAACGTACGGAAGCTCGCAGCCGTGACTTGCGCCGATCCAGTCGAAATATGTATTCCTCTTTGCAAAGTAATACATATAGGTCTTTCCCGTGCCGCCTGCTTTGATATGGTTTTCCGCAAATTTGATTGCGGGAGAGCGGAAGCTCGCTTCCGTCATGAGGGCAAGCTTCTGCCAGAATTCGTCCTCGTCGGAATGAAGCTCTATGAATTTTTCAATATTTTCTTTCTCTTCGTCTGTGCACTTGCCGTTCAAACGGTCAACGCTGACATTCAACAAATATTCGGAAAAAATCGCCTTGGATTCCTCCGAAAGCACCTGACCTTCTTCCTCAACCGACGGGTTCAGCAAGTCAAATATGAAGTAATTGTATTCGTCTGCCGTCGTTCCGATGATGAGGTCAACGTCCTTGCCCGCTCCGTCCAGGATGGCCTGATACGGATCCTCCGGGAGGATGCTGTCCTCTCCGCGAAGCGGTGCGTAGGAGAAATAAGAAAGAGATTCTCCGTCGCTCTCATCCGTATAAATTTCAAAAAACTCTTCCTCAGAGAGCTCCAAAAGGTCATCCACGCAGGCTGCATTTGCTTTCTTCAGCAACAGGTCAGCGGCATCGAATCTTGCAAAATTCTCATGCGTATAGGTAAAATTCAGCCCGCCGCTCTGCACGATGGCGTGCTGGAAAAGTCCCTCCGTCCCTTCAGCCGCAAGCAAAGCGCAGACAGAACCTGCACCTGCCGATTCGCCGAAGATCGTCACGTTATCGGGGTCTCCTCCGAAGCCTCCGATATTCTGCTGGATCCATTTCAGAGCTTCGATTTGATCGAGGAGACCGTTGTAACCGGAAGTCGGGAATTCTTCACCGCCTTCTACGCCGGAAAAGTCGATGTAGCCCAGAGGCCCGAGACGGTAGTTCGCATTTACCACAACGATGTCGGGGTGCTCCTCGACCATATACTGACCGCTGTACAGCGTATCGACCGCACTGCCGTAGGAAAACGCACCGCCGTGCAGATAGAACATAACAGGTTTCTTTTTGCCGGTATCACCTGTTGTCCAGATATTCAGCGTAAGACAATCCTCGCTCATATTCTCCGGATGCTGGCTTACAGGTTCAGAAGATATTGTCGGCTGCAAAGCCACCTTACCGTAGCTTGTCGCGTCAAAGGTCTCATCGCTTGCCTCAACGCTTTGCGGAGCTTTCCATCGCAGCTCGCCGACGGGAGCCTTTGCAAAAGGAATGCCCTTAAATGAGAGGACGCCGTTTTCTTCGGACCCTACAAAGGTTCCGTTATAGCATTTGACAGAAGGCGCTTCTGCCGTCTTTTCGGCACAGGCAGTAAAAATTACTGCAGTCAATAGGATTACAAGTATTACGGAGAGCAACTTGATGTTCTTTTTCATGAGTTCTGCTCCTTCATTTTATTCATTCTTAATCTTCAGCCAGAACAGATCCATCAGCAGATCACTGCCTTCTTTTACAGGGTCGCTTTCCTGTCTTGTGTTCTGCGCATCAAAAACCATGACCGGATAATCGTCGGCTTCGTACTTGTCCCATCTGATCGCTCCGACTCCGTCAACGTCTCCGTCGTTCAGGCTCGGATCGCCCGTTTTTGCAAAATTCACCCACATCTGCTGCATGATCTCGCTTAGTCTGTATGCTGCGGGAATATCCTTTGCCGAAGCTTCGTCTACGTTCCCGAGAACAAAGCCCAGGTCATAGCCGTGGTACGAAAGCAGATCCGGATCATTGGCTTCTTCTGTGAAATAGTAGACGTATGCGTTCTGCCCGTTTGCCGCATGGGTTTCCGCTTCCAGTCTTGCCGGACAATGGAACGATCTGTAATTGATGAATTGAAGCATTTTGCTGTATTCGTCGCCCTCCTGTGAGGCCATAAATGTATCATATATCGCTTTCTGCCTGTCATCCATTTCCGATAGTGCCTGTTCGATCAGTCCCTGCATAACCAGCATATTGTATTCTTTTCCGTACAGCATTGTCCAGTAAGCATACTCGTCCTTGGTGGTTCCGATCATTACGTCAAAGCCTTCACGGGCATCAGAACCCAGGGCTTCCTTTATATCCATGGGAATAACGATCCCGTCTCGCTGCGGATACGGATAATCGACACCGCTTCCCAAAACAAGGATCGTTTCAATTTTTTGAATATCGCTTGCTGTCAAAGACATAAGATCGTCAAGGTTCTTTGCTCCGGATATTTTCATGATCTGCTCGGTGCGTTCTATGCTCTTTTCCGCGGTGCGGAGATATGCTGCCGCCGTGCCGCTTTGCATGATCCCGCGCTTAAACAGTCCTTTTGCCTGCGGAGCAAGCATCAGGGCGGATACGGAGCCGCCGCCCGCGGATTCGCCGAAGATCGTGATCCTATCGGGATCGCCCCCGAAAGCCTCCGCATTTTCCTTCAGCCACGAAAGCGCCTGAATCTCATCCAACAGTCCGAGGTTGGCCGTGTCAGTATACGCCTCCGCCCCCGGTACGTTGCTCAGATTGATAAATCCGAGAAAATCGGTTCGGTAATCCAT
>CALCRH010000287.1 GCA_937894515.1 uncultured Clostridia bacterium
TGCACAAGCACGCAAATACTTCAAAATTCGGTGTGAAGACGCCCTTTTGCGAAATAGAGAAAAAGTATACTATATTCACGACACATTTGTCGCAAAAATAGTATAGACTTAAAACTTCTAATAGACTTTAATAATGTAAAACAGAAAAAATCCTACTGGACAATTTTTCGATTTTTGAAATATTGTCCAGTAGGAAACGGCTGAAATGCGATGATGTCACATTTCAGCCGTTATATTAATCTCATTTGATTATCAAACCGTCTGCCTTGCTTTGATATACAAATCTATGTCACTCACGATATATTTTTCTCCGGTGGTATGAAGTGCCTCAAAATAACTTCTGACATATTCGTTTACTCGGTATTTCGTAAAAAGCCCCATCACATCTTTTCCGGAAAGATTTTTTGCGGATTTATATATTTCAATGCAATATACTAAAAATTCACCCTCACGGCTCATACTTCATGCCTCCTCTGGAAAATCAATTTTTCCCGTTTGCTTTTCCTGCTTATAAAGTTCGTAAAGTGCTTTCGGACTCAAATGCCAAAGTTTCGTTTCTTCATTTTCCAAAACGGAGTAAACCTTTGAATTATAAAAATTCTCGGTTGCAGCATCTTCAGCTATTTTTTCGTTATCCGTAATTTCTTTGATGATCTGAGGAACAAGCAACACTAAAATGCCGGACAATTGTTTTTCACTCATTTCGTCATTCCTCCACTCCGATAAATTTCAGATTTTGCAGTGCTTTGTTACTTGCAAAAACATATTGATTGAACAGTTTTTTTATTTTCAATGCTTCAAGGGTTTGTTCTTTTGATAAAACACCTGTGGAATAGAGTATGAAGGTGCGGAAAATATCATCATCGGCAACCGGACCGTAAATCAAATCATATTCAACGCCTTGGGTTATGCCGTTACGGTTATCAGAGACAAAATCAAGCCATGCTTCATCAGGGGATTCAAAAACCAAAACATTCAGTTTTTCAAATGCAGCTTCGTCAAATTCGTATTTACTTACCGTACTTGTTCCTTCGCCTTTTCGAGCCACGACTTTATCGGCAAAGTTTTTTGCTTGAGATAGATTAGATGTAGTATAAAAACCTGTGCCGAAATCAAGAAAGCGGTTCGGTGTTAAAATCTTTGGCTTGTTGACAACAAGATTGCTACCGTGATACAAAATCATTTCTTTACCCCCAACGCTTTATTTGCAAATTTCAGTTCTTCTTTCAAATCTTTTATCATTCTTTCGATGTGCTTGCGCTGTGAGATTTCCTCTTGTGTTTTTTCGTAAGCATCAAAAGGGATATACTTTGAAACGACTTTTTTACCAACACGGTATTTCAAATAATAATATACATTATCACCATTTTTTGTTTCTGTGAGTGTTCCTTTCGGAAGTCCCGCACAATTGCACTTATAGACTGAGGTCGCGAGAGCGAATCCGACCACGACGTTGCTGATGGTTGAAGACGAAGTGGCGGGCAGGATACCGTATATCAGAAACGGCACTTCCGTCAGATCCTGTACGGTAAGGTCTAGGGAGATTCTGCCTTCCGCCACGGCAGGAGATGAAGCAAACTGAGGGCTGTACACGAGCGTGATGGTTTTGCCGGTCGTTGGAGCGGTAATGGAACCGCTGAGTTTGGCGTATGTGCCGTCAGTATCGTTGATTGATGCCGTAAGTTCCCCGAGATACTTTGCACCTTCATAGGCATAAACCTTCTCGCCACCTGCCCACATTATGCGTACAACGTTCTGGGCGGAAGCCTTGGAAACCTCTTGCTCAGAATAGCCGTTGATTACTCCATCTATGGAGACATTTATAGTACCCCTGTTTTCCTCTTGTTCAAT
>CALCRH010000288.1 GCA_937894515.1 uncultured Clostridia bacterium
ACGGTTATATCATTATGCTTTGTGCTCGAAAATACACAAGAAAGAGAATATGGAACAACATGAAAAGATTTAAACGTCGTCTCCCATTGTATATTTCGTTAATAGTCATAGTTGCCGCCATTGCTTTATATTTGATTTTTTGCTCAAACAGCGATGTGGAAATTTCGACTGTTATCGGAACAGTACTTGCTATTATTGGTGGAGTAGCATTTTGGATAGAGTTTTATCGTAAGAATAAAGTCGATGAAGCGTCATTCATTATGAAATTGAATGATCAATTTGTTTCTGATTCGAATATGACATCTGTGGAGCATCGTCTGGAACAATATTATGCTCTTGTGAAAAATGGTGAGTCAAAAGAGAAAATAGACGCTTTCCTTCAGAATATGATAGATGATTATGACATTTCTAAACCGGAAAGACAGTATCTGGTAAACTATATGGTTCATCTTGAAGCAATTGCAACATTGGTAAATACCGGTGTATTGCGCTTAAAAACAATTAACGATTTAATGGCATATCGGTATTTTATCGCTGTAAATAATCCTGTTGTTCAGAAATTAGAGCTTGAACCATATAAGGAATATTACAAGGGATGTTTTGAAATCTTCCACGAATGGGAAAAATATATTAAAACAATGCCTTTGCAAAACACACCTTTAATCGAGAAAACCAAAAAGTAATATAAATATCGAAGTGATCTATAAGTTTACAACCTGAAAAAACATGATAAATTGCCCGACACACCATACTGATGCATCGGGCAGGACAATTAGCATATATCCCAATCGGCTTTGACCGGCTTTTCATTTTTGAGGAACTTCGGATTTACATCCATGATATTGAAATTATATCCCAACCGGTTCATTTCCGAGAGCTTTATGTTCAACAGGTTCGGATTGATGTTCATCTCTCCGGCGATCTGATAAACATTGTACTGATAGTCCCGGATGTATTCCATCAGTTGGTCGTCATCAATTAGCAACTGCGCCGCAAAAGCATTAGCTTCGTATTCCGTTTCGGAGCGCATATCGAATAACTGGTATTCTTGTAAACATCCTTCTCTTGCAAGTTTGCGATGAAGGAGATCGTGCCCAAGCTCATGAGCAAGGACCATGAGCTGCTGAAACTCATTTAATCGTGAGTTAAGGATAATAACACGGTTTCTCAGAATATTTGTATATAAGCCAAGCAGATCGCCAAGTTCGTCGCTATACCTGATAACGATACCGAGCTGCTTTGCAATTTCTTTTGGATTTCTTGTTCCGAAACGCTTGATTAGTCGTTTGGCAACTTTGTATATTTCGCTGGATCTGTTCAATACATTCTACCTCCATAAAACAGCGTTTCATTCGAGTATAGAATATCATAAGTGGTGTCCGATAAAACGGGCATCACTTTTTTTTATTCTTGAATGGGTTATATTTCTCTGCATTGCGTCGTTTGCATTCGTAAAATGCTTCCTGAAGGGCATTAAGAACGCCTTGTTTTTCATCTTCGTCGAGATCGCCGCCGGCAAAGAGTGCACCAGCATCGGCGATTAGTTTTTCGGCTTGCCTTCTGCCACGATTTCCGTAATCCTCACGCACGGCGTCAACAAAAACATCGTTTTCGTTGTGTAAGAAATCAGCGTCAATTCCGAGAGCATCCGCAAGTTGAGAATATACTTTCCTGTCCTTGGGATAAGTGGTTCCGTTTTCGTAGTTAACAATGGTAGTGGCGGCAACGCCGATAATGTCAGCGAGCTGCTTTTGGGTGAGTTTCTTCTCCTTGCGATATTTCCTCAGTTTTTCACCGAATGTCATGAAAATAATCCTCCATTTCAAAAATATCAAAATAACTTTGAGAACTTTTTGCAAAACCTCTTGACAAGTCAAAATATATTTGATATAATATCTCTGCAATCTCAAAAACAACTTGCGATTACATTCGTAATTATATCACGATGTTTGAGAAATGTCAAGTATATTTGAGAAAATGTCAAAAATAAATTATAGCGTTTGAAAAAGGATGAAAAGAGTGAAAGATGAGATTACAAAGGAACGGCTGCCGAAAGTTTACACGCCGATCCAACACATCCCCATTGCGGAGGTGTTCCGAGTAGATGGGATTATTTACCTTCGATTTAAGAAATCAAAGGAGAATATCCAAGAGTCCGTTCCGCTGGATTCTTTATTAGTGGCAGTTTCAAACATGGCCCAAGAATACGATTATTATTGCGGATACTGAGTCTTCATAAGATGTAGGAGTTCCAAGCGAGAACTTCACATCGAAGACTTACAACTGAATAAGCTCAATGCGAGCCGAACCAAGTGAGTTTTGCCGGGAGAGCGTCTGATACCATTATCAGGCCCTTTCCCGGCATTTTTTGTTTTTTAGCGAAAATCAGATTCGCTATATTCTTTGACAGCAACGACCGGCTGTAAACGGTCGAAAAAATAAATATCAAATGCCTGAATGCATGCGGGCGAAGGATATTTCACATTGGAGTTTTCAGATGATGACGATCTGAAAAGAACCGATTTGAGATACCCTCAGCTTTTTGCGCCTTGTTTCAGGTTGTCGTGGGCTGTGTGGTGTCGAAAATCGCACAGCCCTTTGTGTTTTTCCTTTGCCTGTGGCTTCGGCGGAAAAGGAGAACACCATGAGTTGGAACAATGCACTGGAAAGAAAGAAGTTTGAGAGGAGATGGAGCCAAGAAGAAAAAGCGTACCGCGAAGCCGGTATGACCGAAGAGCAGATTCTTTCAATGAGAGAATTTGAAGAAGAACAGTACCGCAGCAATCGGCGGTATCAGATGCACACGCAGCCATTGGTTGCAAGCGACTTTGGAGAAGACGATAGCGATGAAAAAGAGGATAAAAGCTGCCTCTTTAATAAGTTCCAAACGGAATTGACCGTAACGATGGAATACCGTTCCGATTCCAGATTCGGATGGATCGATGAAATTGAGAACGAAAGATTGGTAATTAAACTGAAACAGTTATCTGAAAACGATTTGGAACTCATCACTATGATAGCTTTTGATGGGTTGACACAGATTGAAATTGCAGAGAAGTCGAATATCTCCCATCAATCAGTTTCAAAAAAATTGAAAAGATTAAAAAAATTTCTGAGATGAGGTTGCAAAAACGCCTTTCTCGCTGGCTACCACTTGAGGGGGACAAAAAGACTTCCTCAAAAATGTTCCTTGAAAATTGAACAAATAACTATAATTTATTAACTCAGTGCAGAACGACAATGCGATGTTGTCGCTGAGAAACACCGAATAGTGCTCGGGGCTGAACGAAATAAGGATACTTGTGGATAGCCGGCCGCGATTTAATTTGTGAGGATTAAATTGAATTCCAGTGGAAGAAAGTAAAGGTGTTGTGCTGAAATTATCGCAATTAAAGGCTCTGTGGATATGGGAAGTGCAATAGAAAGCAATATTGAAAAGGTATTGCCGAATCCAAGTTAGGCGAGACGGGTGGTGCCGCACGTAAACCTTGGAAATACCAACAAACTTCTTTGCGGTGAAATAGAGAAATCTATGTATAACATATCCCCAAGGAACGAGTAGCAGAAATCGCAATGACTAAT